>PSMF01000176.1:0-4812 GCA_040290005.1 Meiothermus sp. | reverse complement strand
GGTGCCGGGATCGCTCGAGCCCGCCTCTGCCGTCGGATTCGCCGGGGCCTGTGCCGAGCGGGCGCGTTGCGGCTTGGGGGCCTGGGCCGGCTGAGCTTTCGCCTCGGCGGCCCGCTGCTCCTTGGCGGCCTTGTTGGCGCGGGCCTGGGCCCGCTGCGCGCGCATCGCGGCGATGCGCTCCTGGATGGGGACCTCGAGCTTGTGCTGCGGCTTGGCCGAGTAGTCGAAGCGCTCGAGCATGACCCGCTCGAGCTTCCTCCCGATGGCCTTCTCGATGTCCCGCAGCTGTGCCTCCTCGTCGGGGGCGACGAAGGTGAAGGCCTCACCGGTGCGCTCGGCGCGGGCGGTGCGGCCCACCCGGTGGATGTAGTCCTCGGGGACGGCGGGGACGTCGAAGTTGACGACGTGCTCGAGGGCCTCCACGTCGATGCCGCGCGCGGCGATGTCGGTTGCCACCAGCACCCGGTACTTCCCCGACTTGAACCCGGCCAGGGCCTCGGTGCGCTGGCTCTGCGAGCGGTTGCCGTGGATGCGGGCGGCGTTGACGCCGTTTTTCTCCAGGAACTCGGCCAGGCGGTTGGCGCGGTGCTTGGTGCGGGTGAACACGATCACGTTGCCGAGCTGCCGGTCGAGCAGGGCCAGCAGCAGCGCCGACTTGAGCTCCTGCGGCACCGGGTAGACGGCTTGGGTGATCCCCTTGGCCGGGGCGGCCTTGCGCTCAGTGTTGATGGTGACGGGGTTGCTGAGCAGCTCCTTGGCCAGCTCGGCGATGGGCTCGGGCATGGTGGCCGAGAAGAACAGCGTCTGCTTGGGCTTGGGGATGTGGCGCAGCACCCGGCGGATGTCGGGCAGGAAGCCCATGTCGAGCATCCGGTCGGCCTCGTCGAGCACGAGCACCTCGAGGCCCGCCAGCCGCGCGTAGGGATGCTGGAAGTGGTCGAGCAGCCGGCCCGGCGTGGCCACGATCACCTCGACCCCGCTCCGGAAGGCCCGGGTCTGCGGCTCCATCCCGACCCCGCCGAACACCGCGGCGCTGCGGATGCCGGTGCCTTTGCCCAACTGCTCGAACTGCTCCTGCACCTGCGCGGCGAGCTCGCGGGTGGGGGCCAGCACCAGGGCGCGGGTCACGCCCCTGGGGCCCTCCAAAAGCCGCTGGAGGATGGGCAGCGCGAAGGCCGCGGTCTTGCCGCTGCCGGTCATGGCGCAGGCCAGCACGTCGCGCTCGGCCAGCGCGGGCGGGATGGCCTGGGTCTGGATGGGGGTGGGCTGGGTGTAGCCCATCTGCTCGACAGCGCGGAGGAGCTTGGGGTGCAGGGAAAAGTCGGAAAAATTCATGAGGTTTGGGGAGGCCAGGGGGCCTGCAACGTCCCATCTTACCCGATGCGACCCCCTCCCGCCGAGCCCGGGTAGAACCGGGCCTACCCCGAAAGGAGCGCCCCGGCGAAGCAATCCATCGTGCACGTCGCCCGAGTGGTCTACAAATATAACGAGGCCATCGGGTTCTACACCCGAAAGCTGCGCTTCTGGCTGCTCGAGGGAGCGGGCCACGTCCCGGTTCGGCTTTGGCCTGTTGGTTTCGATTGTGCTGGCTACGGTCGCGGTTTATCGGCGGGATTTTGCCTGCCACGGGGCTTGGATGACTCGAGGCTACGCCCTCGGGGCGGCCGCGGGCACGCAAGTACTTACTGGCGTGCCGTTGTTTCTCTTCTTCCCCGAGAACGTCAACGACCTGACCCGGGCCGTCACCCTGGGGGCGGGCTGGGCGATCAACCTCGCGGTGGCCGAATGGGCCATTCGCCGCAGGCTTAGGGCAAAGCGCGCGTGAGGAAGGCTTTGGCCGTTGTCGCAAGGCAACGGCGAAACCGGCCTTAGTGAAGCAGGAAGTCAGCTTCGAACCTGTTTGGACAGGAATGAGTAAGTCTGACGGAACGGCAGATACCGCCCCCTCCGCACCGGCTGGATGGGCTGGGGAAGCAGACCCGCCTCAAGCAACAATCCTCCCAACGCATCGCTGTGGTACCCCTGGTCCAGATAGTGCGCCTTCCCCTCTTCGGAGGAGAGGTCCTGAAAGCGCCCGGGGGCCAGCTCCATCCCGTGGATGAACCGCCGGTGGTGCAGCTTGTACCCGTGGAAATAGACCTTCTGGCTGCGGATTTAGCCACGGTACACCAGGCCCGGGGCCGGGGGGTTCGGTGGTGGGCCGTCCGGAGCATAGTTTTGGATATGACAGGAAAGGGCATTGATTCTGCCACCTGGTAGCCGGATTAATCTGAAAGAAGCCCAAAAGACCTCGCAGATAAGGGGGTAAAGATGAAACTTCAAAGGCTCGAGGCCATTGGAAACGATCCGAAGCCGTTTGGATGCTGGTGGGCAGCCTGGAGCTTTGTGTTGGTTTGCCCCTAAACCGGCTGATCTCTGGGCCTTATGACCGCTCCGCTGGTACTAATTGACCAAGCCAGTGCCATTTATCGTTCTTTCCGGGGTCAGTCCAGGCTGGCCCTGGAGAGCATAAGTCTTCGCTTGATGCCGGGCGAAACCCATGCGCTGATTGGTCGCAACGGTGCTGGGAAGACCACTCTGTTCAGGCTAATCCTAGGCTTGTTGCCTGCTCTGACTGGGAAGGTCAGTGTATTGGGCAAAGATCCCGTCGCACGGCGTACCCAGATCATGCGGGAGGTCGGGGTCCTGCTGGATGGTAGGCGCGCGCTAGAAGCCCGCCTGAGCGGATTAGAGAACCTAATGCTTAAAGGCTCGATGTATGGGCTACCCAAAGCTGAGCTCTATGACCGTGCCAAGGCCCTGCTAGACCACTTCGATCTTCCTGCTAACGAACCGGTAAACCGGTACTCGAGGGGAATGCGACAGCGGCTTATCCTAGCGGGAGCTGTTCTGCATAAACCCCGGGTTCTCCTTTTCGATGAGCCTACCCTGGGTCTGGATATTCGGGGGTGGGATCTGCTGCTGGAGCTCATTGAGCAAACGAGCAAGCTCGGGGGGGCAGTGCTGGTATCCTCGCAGGAGATTTCACTCATGGAAAAGATCTCAAGTTGGGTAAGCGTTCTGGAAGGGGGAAGAGTGGTGGCTTCTGGAACGCCGTCGGACGTGTCAAGTGTCCTAGGCTACAGCGCTCGAGTACGCCTGAGGGTTCTCAATCCAGCTAAGGTGGTAATCCCAGTACCTCCAGGTTTCTCGTGGGATGGAGAGCTCCTTGAAGGACCGCTCAGTTTGGAGGGGCTGGAGGAGGCTATATCCTACCTACGCTCTACGGGTGCAGGCTTAGGGGGCCTTGAGCAAGTCTCAGGTATAGAGGGGCTGGTGAGGGGTGAGGCAACATGATGCTGGCCTTGTGGAGCATCGTCCGGTTTAGCGTTTTGGTGGAGATTCGCTACCCGGTCGTGTTCCTAAGCAACGTGGTAGCTACAGCCTTATTCCTAACTTTGCTGCTGCTAGGGGGACGCGCGCTCAGCGTTGGGGGAATCGAAGGCGCCCTATTCATCACATTTATAATCCTTGCGGCGCTGCAAGGCCCTCAACGCGCATTAGAAGACAACTCGGCGGAGCCGGAGGAGGTGTACTTGTATCCCATCCCCCCCATGGCCGCGCTGATTTTTCAAGCAATCGGCTTGACTGTGAGGACTGTACTCGGCTTTACCATCGTTTACCTGGTGTTGCTTTTCCCTCTGCACCTGCCCGCGGGTACCCTTATTGATTTATGGATTTATACCCCTGTAGCTTTTCTCGCCGGCCTGGGACCAGGATTGCTTTTAGGTGGCTTTTCGCTTTTATTCAAGAAAACCGGGGTGTTGGTCAACTTGATAGCGATCATCGTGCTGGCCGGGGTGTTTTTGCCCAGTTCGCTGATGAGTTCTGTAGGTTCTTACCTACCGTTCTCGGTGGTACAAGGCTTGATGCGTGGCACCACGGATATAGGCACTGTGGCTGTTGTGTGCGGAGTTTTCTTGGCGCTAGGGACGCTAGGATATGCTTTTCTCGAGCGCCTGGTGATCCGTATGGGGTTCTCCGGCCTCAAGTAGCTATGCTCGATGAGTATGTAGTCGAAGACCCCAAGCAGGCTCGAGCAATCCTCAACCCAGTACGTTTGCGGGTGCTGTTGGCGTTTGACGTGCCGAAAACCTCCGCGCAGGTTGCCCGGGAGATCGGGGAGGTGCCTAACCGAGTTGGGCACCACATCAGGCTGCTGCGACAGTTGGGGTTGCTGGTGGTGCGTTACCGGCAAGGTCGTAAGGTTTTTCTCGAGCGGAAAGCTCGTAACCTCAAAATACCCTTTTCCCTAACACCTTACTCGAGCTTGGAAGAGGCTCTAGGATTGGCATCTGCCGAAATACTGCAAATGCTTCGCCAGGCAGTGGCTCACTGGCAACAAGAATTAGATGAGGAATTCATCCTCGTCGGTGAAGACTTTCCGAGACTACCCCGATCCCCTGTCAAGATACTGGATTTGGTGCTCACCAGTGAGCAAGTTGCTATGCTCGAGGAGGCGCTTCGCAACCTGAGCAATAACGGCAAGCGTGGGGTTGCCGGGCGACGCTACAAGCTCGCCGTGCTTCTGGCCCCGGTACACTGATGGGCTTGTAGATGGCGTGGGACCCAAGACCCGTGCCCGGCTATCGGCTATTCGCTATCGACATTCCCCGTGCGTCGCAAACACTTCGGCACCGATGGCGTGCGTGGCGTGGCCGGTTAGATGGGCGAAGTAGACTTGGTGCTAAACCGAAGAACCAAGCTGGACAAATCGGTTTTATGTTATAAGCTAAACATTAGCGATGGATTAAGCTAAAAGCCAATCGCGTG
>PSMF01000175.1:1368-4957 GCA_040290005.1 Meiothermus sp. | reverse complement strand
CAGGGCCTCGAGCGCCGTCGCCGCACCGCCCTGCTGCGGGCGTTGGGGGCAGGTCCGGGACTGGTCTTTAGCGTGGTGCTGCTCGAGACACTGCTCGAGGTCACGCTGGGCGTGCTGCTGGGCATTTTGCTGGGCTGGGGCTTAGCCGCGCTGGGCTCGGGGATTCTGGGCGAGCGGCTGGGTTTTTTCCTGCCCCCGCCGCAGCTCAGCGCCGATCTGATCGGGCGTGTCCTACTCCTGCTGCCGCTCGGCGTTTTGGCGGCCCTACCCCCGGCGCTACAAGCCTCGAGGGAAAGCCCGCTAGAGTACGTCTAAACCATAATTGAATCACGTCCCACCTCGAGAAGAGGATTGCCAGAAGACAACTCCTTCACTCAACCTCCCCGAATCCAGGTCCTAAACAGCGTTTATTCATATATATATATTTCAGCGTCTCAGACAGCAATCAAGCTTTGGGCGTTCGACGAACACTAAGACCCGGCCGATGCAATTCTGACCGTTCTGTGTTATGTTATTGGCGTAATATAAAGGAGGCGGTCCATGATTACTCGAGTCACCCATGCCACCTGCTACGTCCGCGACGAGGAAGAGGCCCTGAAGTTTTACCGCGATGTATTGGGCTTCGAGGTGAACAGCGATTCCCCGATGGAAGGGGGCCGCCGCTGGCTCACAGTGAGCACGCCAGGGCAAAAAGACTTCGAGCTGGTGCTCTATAACCCCAAAACTTGGCTCGAGGGTGAAGCTCAAGCCAAAGCCCTGAGTCAGATCGGCAGCCAGGCGCTCACCGTCTTCGCCACCGATGACATGGACGGCCTCTACAACAAGCTCAAGGCACAAGGGGTCAAGCTGGACAGCGAAATCGGCACTACGCCGTGGGGCCGCGACCTCTCCTTCCGCGACCTGTACGGCAACAGCATGTACGTGGTAGAGCCGCCCAAGGGCTAGGCGAACCGGGCCACTCGGCTCAGCATCCCGGCGGCTTGGGTAACCATCGGTGAGACCTCCAGTGCGGCCTCGAGGCTGTGCTGCAACAGCTCCCGGACCCCGGCAAAGTCCAGCCTGCGCACGGCTCGCCACAGCGCGACATCCAAAATAAAGGGGAGATACCCGGCCCGCTCGGCCTCGGGCCGCCCCATCACGAAGGTCAGCCACTGGGGCGGCTTTTTCTGGGCCAACAGCGCCGCCAGCAATCCTTCGGTGATCTGGCTGTGGGTACTTGGTCCTGAGGCTGCCGCTTCAGGGAAGCTGCCATGCTGGAGCAAAACCGCGCAGAGCAGACCCATCACAAAAGCGGTGTGGTACGAGACCGCGGTCAAGTAGTGCGAGCGGCTCCCCTCCGGCAAGCTTTCAAACTCGGCGTGGTCAATGGACAACGAGGGCAGGATGCCCACCCGGCGCTCCACGTCCCATAGCACCTGCAAAGCCAGGCCCGCGCTAGCATCCCAGGGGGCCTTTAGAAACGGCCAGGTCAATAACAGCTCGCCCGCCAGGTCGAAGTCGTCCTCGTCCAAGGTGCGGGCCAACAGGCTGCGAACCAGCGGCAAAACCCCCTCGGTGGGGAGGGCCGGGTCCAGGGGGTGGTTGCCAAAATCGGTGGCGTACAGCAGGGCGTGGGTCAAGGCGTAGAGGTCGTCGCGGGTGCCGGTGAGGGGGTTCACCCCGCGTACTAAGGCCGTGGCACTGAGCAATTCCAGCCCTGGGGCCGCTCCCCCCGCCATCCAGGCCAACCAGGCCTGCTCGAGTTCCCGGTGGGGCAGGCGTTCTTTGGCCCTGCACAGCGGGTCGGCGCCCACTTCAGTCAAGAGTGCGTCGAAGCGCGAATCGGGGAAACCCGCCCGGCTGAGCACCAGATGGGCTGCGCCGTAGTCATAGGCCAGGGTGGGGTTGAGGGCCATGCCGACCGCGACCCGTGGCTGGCGGGCGTGTACGCAGAGCCGGGCGGCCAAGCCCCTGGCGTGTTCGACCACATCGGGAGCCAAGGTGTGAGGAACCGCCGTGGCAGCCCGCAAAAACATGGCGGTCTCGGCAATTACCTTGTCGGGTGGGGCTTCCAGCTTATCAAGGTCAATGCCTGGGTCACGGGCCTCCAGCAAGCCTAAAGCGTTTTCCGCCAGGCCCAAAGCCCGCCGAAGCTGCTCGGTGAGCGTGGAGGCCAATCCCGGCTGTGCCAGCGTCTCAGGCATACGACCTCTTCGGCGCGACCTACCCCGCCCGTCCCGGCAGCTTGTTCACCAACTCTTGCAGCTTGAGGATGTCTTCCAGACCAAAGGGGCGGGGCCAGCGGTAGATGCGCAAATCGCTGCCACACCAGCGCTCCCAGCCGTCGTCGTAGATGGCGATCGAGCTGGGGCCAACCTGGGCGATGGCCCTTCCCAAGGCCTCGAAGTTAATCGCCTTGGTCTCGAGTAAAACACTGACGATCTGTTTGTCCATCTTGGTCTGATCCACTTTTTCTGGCATTTTTCCCCCTTATTAGGCTGCACTAACAGCGTAGTAAAGCCAGGGTTACATCCAGGTAACATCGCGCCGTAGCAGGCCGCCCCATTTTGGTTAGACTGTCCTCAATGAGCGCCCATGTTTATAGCCTGCGCGGCGGGCTGATCGAAAACCGCCACCGCGTGTCTTTAGCCGTCGTCAACCCTGCTGGGAACCTGCTGGCCTACGCCGGAAACCCCGAGCTCTCCGCCCACATGCGAAGTTCGGCCAAGCCTTTTCAGACCCAGGCGCTGTACGGGAGCGGGGCCGCCGAGCAGTTCGGCATTACCCCTGAAGAGGTCGCCCTCACCTGTGCCTCCCACGACGGAACCCCGCGCCACATTGAGGTGGTCAAGGGCTATCTAGAGAGAATCGGGCTGGGGCCGGAATACCTGGCCTGCGGTGCTCATCTACCCTTCAACCGTGAGGCGAGAAAAGCACTGGAACAAGCAGGCCAAAAACCCACCGTCCTGCACAACAACTGCTCCGGCAAGCACACCGGGATGCTGGCGGCGGCGCTGGCGATGGGCGCTGATCCCAAGGGCTACGAACAGCCTGAGCATCCGGTACAACAGCTCAACCTCCAGACCTTGCGCGAGCTGTCGGGAATCAACACCATTCCCTACGGCGTGGACGGGTGCAGCGTACCGACCTTCGTGCTGCCGCTGGCCCCTGCCGCGCGGATGTTCGCGCTGCTCGCCAAGCCCGAAGCTGCGCCAGGAAAGTATCAGGCGGGCCTCGAGCACGTCTTCGGGGCCATGCGCTCCCACCCGGACCTTGTTGCCGGGCCGGGCTCGATTGACACGGTGCTGATGGAGAAGGTTCCCGGCCTCCTCGCCAAGCGCGGCGCGGACGGGTATTACGGCATCGCCCTGCGCGAGTCGAAATGGGGGCCTGTAGGCATCACACTCAAGGTCGAAGACGGCGACCAGACTGCACGGGAGCCCGCCGTAATCCGGCTGCTGGAGCTGCTGGGCGCAGTTTCCAAGGAGGAGCCCTTGGAGTGGCGCGACCCGCCCGTGAAGAACGTGCGGGGGCTCGAGGTGGGGCACTTGGAGGCTAAGCTCGAGCTGACCTGGGTTTAGGTGTAATACTCACCGTCATCCCAAGGCTC
>PSMF01000175.1:0-1268 GCA_040290005.1 Meiothermus sp. | reverse complement strand
TCGATTCGCTCAAAACTCACATCGCCCAAATCAAGCAAACGCTGCTCGTACAAGGGCCAGTACTCATCATCGTTTATCAAGTCTATCGGACCGAGATTATCAATTTGCGCGTCGAGTAGATTGCCCTCAGCATCGAACAAATATAGCGCAAAGTATTCACATCCCCCGCTCTAGCCGATGGCAGGCTCGAACGGTCTGGTGAGGAAGAATTGCCTTCCATCTGCAATTCGACCAATGTGTTCGGCGTGATAGTCGTCATGCTCAATCGCAATCAACTTCGGAGGATTGCTAGGCACTTAATTCGTAGCTTACCAATCCATTGATCCATTAGGCTATCGAATGTGACAGAGTTCGTCGAGGAAGTGATAGCACGTCCAGGGCTCGTTTTAGGCGTAGACCCGAGGCCCGAGCTGCACGGGAAAAACCCGTTGGCACACGTCCGCAGTTACACCCTCGAGCTGCTCGAGGCCCTCTCTCCTAAAATCTGCGCCGTGAAGTTCCAAGCGGCGTTTTTCGAGGCGATGGGACCACAAGGTTTCGCACTGATGCACGAACTGATTGCAGGAGCGCAGGTTTTATCCGTCCCCGTGATCGTGGATGCCAAACGCGGCGACATCGGCTCGACGGCGGAGGCGTATGCCCGGGCCTACCTCGAGACTTATCCCGGCTCGGCCCTGACGGTGAACCCGTACCTGGGCGAGGACGCGCTCGAGCCCTTCTTCAGAGCGGCTGACGAGAACGGCGGGGTGGTGTTTGTGCTGGTTAAGACCTCCAATCCCGGCTCAGGACTGTTCCAGGACGTGCGGACTGCAGGTGGAAAGCCGATGTATCAGGTGGTGGCGGAATATCTCGCTCAGCAGGCCGAGAACTCCCGCGTGGGCGATTGGAGTCGCGTCGCCGCCGTGGTCGGGGCAACATACCCTGAGCAAGTCCACCAACTACGCGCGATGATGCCGCGTTCGCCGTTCCTGCTGCCCGGATTAGGCGCTCAGGGCGGCGAAATAATCCAAGGTGCAGGGCTGCTGAACTCGGCCAGCAGGTCGCTCTTCTACCCCGGCGGCAAGCCCGATGGGGCGGCGGCACTGCGGCAGGCGGAGGTGTATCTCGAGGCACTGGAAACCGTCGAGCGACAAGCGTCGAGCGACAAACGCTAAAAACCAGCTTTCGCCGGGCCTATCCGCTTGCGGGGAATGTAGGGACAACGGGCCCGTCATCCACCTACGCGCGTCTATCATCAACATCATCACCCCAACCGTTGCCATGTTGAG
>PSMF01000174.1:0-5112 GCA_040290005.1 Meiothermus sp. | reverse complement strand
AGCGCCCAGCGCCGGTCGCGATGCGACTATCCTGCCCCTTGCGCTCAACCGGGCCTCGTTGTTCAAGGGCGCTTACGTGACCACGGGGCTCTTGCTGGCCTTCCTGCTGGGCTACCCACCCGCGCAAGCCGCACTGGTGGCGGCGGGGATTCTGCTCTTGAGCCGCCGCCTGCCCTCGGAGCAGTTTTTTGGGCGGGTGGATTGGGAACTGCTGGTGATGTTTTCGGGGCTTTTTATTGTGACCCACGCGGTGGAAGTGCTGGGGTTGCTCAAGGCTATAAAGCCCCTGGCGGATCGGCCCTGGACGTTGCTGTGGATCACCTCGGGGTTGTCTAACCTCATCTCCAACGTGCCCGCGGTGCTCCTGCTGCACAAGCTGGTGGCGGCCGGGGACACCCGGGGCTGGCTCTTGCTGGCCTCGGCCTCGACGTTAGCCGGGAACCTCACCCTGCTGGGTTCGGTGGCCAACCTGATCGTGGCTGAGGCGGCGCGGCGCGAGGGGTACAGGCTGGGGTTCCTGGAGCACCTGCGCTTTGGGTTGCCGGTCACGCTCTTCACGCTGCTGTTAGCCTATTTCTGGATTTATCGCTGAGAGGTGGCTGGAAAAGAGCGGGCTCGAGACCCGCAGCAAATACGGTGGTGTGAGGCAAACCAGGGCGGTGCGGTTCTAGATATTCGCTAGATAGCATGAAAGGACCAGGAAAATTGCCTGGTCCTTTTCTGATTTCAGCGCCAAACCCCAACCTCGCCAGCAGAAACTGCATACTCGCTTGCTGCACAATCGGTGCAAGGATTCAAGAAAGGGGTTGTGTTCAGCAATGTACAACTCAATGCACACAATGAACAAAAACTTGTGTTCCAGACTTGAATGCACTAGCCTTGCGGTGTCCAAAGAGCGGGTCTTTCAAGCAGCCGGGTTGCCGTGGCCGTCTTGCCTGGCGTACCGGTGTGGGCACCCTCGAGGACGCACGTATGGAGGAAAAGCGTATGCGCAGAATCATAGCTTTAGCCGGAGTCGCCACGGTTTTCGTGCTGGGCGTAGCCTTCGCTCAGAAAGTTACCTTGATGGTGGGCGGTCTCAACAAGATCATCTACCTGCCCGCCAAGCTCACTGAGCAACTGGGCTACTTCAAGGAGCAGGGGCTAGACGTATCGCTTCTCGACGAGCCCGCTGGGGTGGATGCTGAAAACGAATTGCTGGCTGGGAAAGTGGATGGGGTGGTGGGGTTTTATGACCACACCATTGACCTCCAGGCCAAGGGCAAGTTCCTGATGTCGGTGGTGCAGTTCAGCCGTGCCCCCGGCGAGGTGGTGCTGGTAGACTCCCGCAAGGCCGATGCCATCAAGAGTCCTGCCGATTTCAAGGGCAAGACCATGGGCGTGACCGGGCTGGGCTCGTCCACCAACTTTCTGATGCAGTACCTGGCGGTGCGCAACGGGGTCCCGGTATCGCAGACCACCTCGCTGGCGGTGGGGGCCGGGAACACCTTCATCGCCGCTATGAAGCAGGGCCAGATTGATGTGGGCATGACCACCGAGCCCACCGTCTCAAGGATGCTCAAAACCGGCGATGCCAAAATCCTCGTAGACTTACGCACCGAGGCCGGGACGGTGAAGGCGCTGGGTGGGACCTACCCGGCGGCTTGCCTCTACATGCAGGCCGACTGGGTGGGCAAGAACAAGGATACCGTGCAGAAGCTAGCCAACGCCTTCGTCAAGACCCTCAAGTATATCCAGACCCACTCGGCTGAGGAGATCGCCAAGCAGATGCCCAACGACTACCTGGTGGGCGACCCTGAGCTCTACACCAAGGCGCTCGCCGACGGCAAAGCCATGTTCACGCCGGACGGGGTGATGCCCATCAGCGGCCCCATCACCGTGCTTAAGGTGCTCTCGGCCTTCAACAAGGGTGTGGCGAGCAGGAACATTGACCTGTCCAAGACTTACACCACCGAGTTCGTTAAGGCGGCCAAGTAAGGTCAGGCGCTAAACGCAAAAGGCTAAGCAGGAGGCTGTGGTCTGGAAGCATGAAAAGGCGAGTAAATACCTATGTACTGGACCAGGTGTCTTAAGCCATGCCTCTGGCGTTTTGTGTCTCGCATTTAGCCCATCATGGAGATGCCGTGAGCAGTCCCCCCCTGAGCCAACCCACCATCGAACTCACCGGCGTGACCCACCGCTTCACCACTCCCGATGGCCGCGCCCTCACCGCCTTGCGCGACATTAACCTGACCGTAGAGCGCGGGGAGTTCGTGGCGGTGGTGGGGCCGACCGGCTGCGGCAAGAGCACTACCTTAGAGCCTGATTACCGGGCTGGCTCGACCCAGCAATGGCATGGTGCGTGTGATGGGCCAGCCCGTAGCCGGGATTGACCCGCGCATCGGCTTTGTGTTCCAGCATGACGCGGTGTTTCCCTGGCGCAGCGTAGTCTACAACGTGGCAGCGGGGCCGCTGTTTCGAGGTACGGCTCGCCCGGCAGCCTTTGCCAAGGCCAAGGAGTGGGTCGCCAGGGTGGGGCTGGCGGGGTTCGAGAACCACTATCCGCACCAGCTTTCGGGCGGGATGCGCAAGCGGGTAGCCTTAGCCCAAACATTTATCAATGGGCCGGAGATTCTGCTCATGGACGAGCCATTCAGCGCCCTCGATGTCCAGACCCGCATCCTGATGCAAGACGAATTGCTGAAGCTGTGGTCAAGCCTCAAGGCTTCGGTGGTGTTCGTCACCCACGATTTAGAAGAGGCCATCGCCCTGGCCGACCGGGTGTACGTTCTGACCAGCGGCCCCGGCACGGTCAAGTCGGTGTACAAGGTAGACCTGCCCCGCCCCAGGGTTATCTCCGAGGCGCGCTTCCAGCCGGAGTTTGTGGAGCTATCCAAGCGCATCTGGGGCGACTTGCGCCAGGAAGTCGAGGCGGGGTTCAACCGCGCCGCCGAGCCGAGCACGGTAGGAGGTGGACAGTGAGCGCGGCAGTTGCGACCCAAGCCCAGGATTTGCAAGACCGGGCCGCCTTGGTAAAGCTGCGCCGCAGGCGGCAACTGGTGCTGTTCCTGCGCGTCGTCTTTCTGGTGCTGGTGCTGGGCGGTTGGGAACTGGCTGCTCGCACCAAGGTCATTGACCCCTTCTTCTTCTCGATGCCCTCAGCAGTTTTAGGCCAGGTCTGGACCTGGGCCACCGAGGGGACCGCCCAGGGGCCGCTCCTGGAGCAAATCTGGGTGACGCTCTACGAGACCCTGTTGGGCTTCTTCATCGGCGCGGTGCTGGGTATCTTCTTCGGTATCCTGCTGGGCAGGAACGCCCTGCTGGCCGACGTATTCAGTGTGTACATCAAGATTGCTAACTCAATTCCGCGAGTGGTGCTGGGCTCGATCTTCATCATCACCCTAGGCTTGGGCACGGCCTCCAAGGTGGCTCTGGCAGTGGTAATGGTCTTTTTCGTGGTGTTCGCCAACGCCTTCCAGGGGGTGAGGGAGGCTGACCGAAACTTGATCGCCAACGCCCGTATCCTGGGGGCCTCGAAGCGCCAAGTGACGACGGCGGTGGTGCTGCCCTCGGCCCTGACCTGGATTACCGCCAGCCTGCACGTGAGCTTCGGCTTCGCCTTGGTGGGGGCGGTGGTGGGCGAGTTCCTGGGCTCCCGCAAGGGTATCGGGCTGATGATCGCCACCGCACAGGGGACTTTCAATGCCGCTGGGGTCTTCGCCTCGATGCTAATCCTGGCGGTGGTAGCGCTGGCGATGGAGTACCTGATCACTGGCCTCGAGAACCTGCTCATCAAGTGGCGGCCCGCCCCGCTGACCGAGTGAGATGACGCTACACTGGGGGTATATGAAAGCCTGGCCCGGTGTCCGACCGGCCCCAAACCCATCCTCGAATCAGGCCCCGTCGAAGCGCCGTTTAGGTCTCCAGGGGCGGCTGTTCCTACTGCAGGCAGGGGTAGGTCTGCTGCTGGTTTCACTTTTAGCATTGCTCCAGGTACGTCAGGTGCTGAGCGATACCGTGCAGGAGTACGGACAACGGGCGCTGGCCCTCTCGAGGACCGTCGCAGGCTTGCCTCAGGTCACCGGTGAGCTGAAAAAAACCCATCCTGAAGCGGCCTGGATTGACCCCCTGATCGAGGGACTACGGCAACGCTCTGGGGCCGACTTTATTGTGGTGGCCGACGCTCGCGGCATTCGGCTCTCGCATCCGCGCCCCGAACTCATCGGCAAATCCTTGCTCAGTGAGGACAACCGCGAGTCGCGCGAGGAGACCCCGGCGGTGCTCTCGGGGCGCGAGATCATAAGCGTCTCAGAGGGCCACTTGGGTCGCTCGGTGCGGGGGAAAGTCCCTGTCCTGGACGTCGGAGGCCGGGTGATCGGGCTGGTCTCCACCGGCTACCTGCTGCCGCGGGTGCAAACCGTAGCAGCCCAGGTCAGCCGGGCCAGCCTACCCTGGTTCGGTCTAGCCCTGTTCCTAGCCCTCTTGAGCAGTGTGTTCATCGGGTGGCACGTCAAGCGCGAGATTCTGGGTCTGGAGCCTGAGGAGATCGCCGCCCTAATGCTCCAGCATAGGGCGGTCCTGGAGACCATGCACGAAGGTGTGCTGGTGTTGGGGCCGGATAGGGCCGTCCAGAGCGCGAACCCTAGGGCCTACGGATTGCTGTCCCTGAGCGGGGAACCCCCGACCGCCCTAGCGGCGTTATGGCCCGAGCTGTCGGTAAGCGGCCTCCTGTCCGAAGGAGAGGTGGTCCGCAATGCCTCCTTGCGCCGTGGGAATACACCCCTGCTGGTGGACGTATTCCGCTCCAGCGACGGGCGACGGGTGGTGATCTTTCGAGACCGCGAGGAGGTAACCCAGCTAGCTGAAGAACTCACCCAGACCCGCCAGTACGCCGAGCTCTTGCGCGCCCAGACTCATGAGTTCTCCAACCGCCTGCACACCATCGGGGGCCTGATACAGCTTGGCCAGCCCGAGCAGGCCCTGAGCCTGATCCAGCGCGAGGGGCGGCATAGTACGGTCCTACGAGGCCTGATCGCGGATATCGCCGTACCCAAGGTGGCCGCGCTGGTGATTGGGAAGAGCGCCAGGGCAGGCGAACTGGGCATCGCTTTTGGCTTAGAGCCGGGTTCATCA
>PSMF01000173.1:0-5146 GCA_040290005.1 Meiothermus sp. | reverse complement strand
ATGCCCCGAAAGGTGCGCAGCTTGCGTCTGCGGTAGCCCCCGCTCTCCTCACGGGTGGCTCCGCACTGGGGACAGGGTACAATGGAGCTCGGGGAGTCCTTAGTCGGCTTCATGGCAGAACCAGACTAAGGGCTCCCCTCTTACTCAACCGAGTTTTTTACATGACTCGGGATTTGACCGATCTAGACTCTCGCTTAAGGAACTTCGGGGAAAATTCCATTTGACCGGGGCGCCAAAGCCTACTATATTGCCCTTCTTCGCGGAACCGGTAGAATGAATCGCTATGGCCGGTTTGTTCTCGTTGCGCGGGGAAGACGTTGGTATAGACCTCGGCACCGCCTCGGTGCTGATTTTTATGCGTGGCAAAGGCGTCGTGCTGCGCGAGCCCTCGGTGATCGCGATGGTCGCCAATACCAAAGAGGTGAAGGCGGTGGGGGCCGAGGCCTACCGCATGCTCGGGCGCACCCCCGGCAACATCATTGCGGCCCGACCACTCAAGGACGGGGTGATCGCCGATTACACCCTCACCGAGCGGATGCTCACCCTATTCATCAAGAAAGTGCTGCCCCCGCTGCGGTTTTTCCGGCCCCAGGTGATGGTAGGCGTGCCCTCCGGCGTGACCGAGGTCGAGCGGCGGGCGGTGGTGCAGGCCATCGTGGAGGCCGGGGCCAAACGCGCCTACCTGATTGACGAGCCCCTGGCGGCAGCCATCGGCGCGGGCATCAACATCGCCGAGCCGACCGGGAGCATGGTGGTGGACATCGGCGGCGGCAGCACCGACATCGCGGTGATTTCCTTGGGCGGCATCGTCCGCGCGACCTCGCTGCGCATCGCCGGGAACGAGTTCGACGACTCGATCATCCGCCATATCCGCAACAAGTACAACCTGCTCGTCGGGGAGCGCACCGCCGAGGAACTCAAAATCAAGATCGGCGTGGCGCGGCGGCTCCCCGGCGACCAGGACATTTTGGCCGAGGTGCGTGGGCGCGACCTGATCACCGGCCTGCCCAAATCCATCGAGGTCTCCACCGAGGATGTCACCGATGCCTTGCGGGAACCCTTGGAGAAAATCATCCAGGGCGTGAAGGGAATTCTAGAGGTCACCCCGCCCGAACTTGTCGCCGACATCATAGACCGGGGCATCCTGCTCACCGGGGGCGGCTCCTTGCTGCGCAACCTCGACATCATGCTGCAAGAGGCCACAGGAGTTCCCGTGGTGGTCGCAGAAAACGCGGTGGAAGCCGTCGCGCTGGGCACGGGCCGGGCCTTGGACATGCTGCACGTGCTGCACGAGGCGCTGGTGACGTCGGATAATGTGTTGAAGCGCTAAAGCGCGGTCGAAGGTCAAAAGTCAAAGGTCTAAGGATTTTTGGCTTTCGACCTTCGACCTTCGACCTTCGACATGCTTCTATCCCAAATCGCCGCCCGCATCGGAGGCCGCCTTGAGGGTCCCGACTTAGGGATCACCCGTTTGAACTCACCGGAATCCGCCCGCTCCGGGGAGTTGGTGGTCGTCCGCGAACCAAAGTTTTTAGAAGCGGCGCTCTCGAGTGGAGCCGCTTTGATTCTCGGTGAAACCATGACCTGCCCTGACAAGGTAAGCCGAGTTCGCGTTCAGGACGTGCAAAAGGCGTGGCCTGTTTTGCTCGAGCTGTTCGACAACTCTAACCGCTGGGCTGAGCCGGGGGCTCATCCGACGGCGACGGTGGAAGCCGGGGCGGAGGTGGACTCGAGCGCGGCAATCGGCGCATATGTCTTCGTGCGTTCAGGGGCGAAGATTGGGGCTCGAGCCGTCATCGGGCCGTACTGCTACGTCGGTGAGGGCGTGCAAATTGGGGAAGAAGCTGTGCTGGAGGCTCGAGTCACCCTTTACGCTCAGACTTTTATCGGCCCGCGCTGCTTAATTGGCACAGGCGCTGTGCTTGGAACCGTCGGATTCGGCTTTCAGGACGGCAAACGTTTGCCCCACGCGGGCCGAGTGGTACTGGAAGAAGAGGTCGAACTCGGCGCGGGGAGCGTGGTGCAGCGCAGCGTGGTGGGCGAGACCCGCATCGGAGCAGGGAGCAAAATCGGCGACGGGACGCAAATCGGGCACAACGTGCGGATTGGACGGGGCGTGGTGATGGTGGGGAGCAGCGCCCTGGCGGGCAGCGTCACCGTCGAGAACGGGGTGGTGATGGGCGGGCAGGTCGCGGTGGGCGACCACGTGCGCATCGGCAAGGGGGCCAGAATCGCGGCGGGAAGCGGGGTTTCTAAGAACGTCCCGGCGGGGGAGACCTGGGCGGGGGCGATTCTTGCTAAACCGGCTCGAGAGCACTGGCGGCGGCTGGCCTTGCTCGATTGGTTAGCGGGTGTGGAACGTAAATTACGGGCACTGTTGGGGTCAAAGGATGATTGAGGTCTCAGGAATTGGCTTGCACACCGGTCAGAAGGCTACGGTACGGTTTCACCTCGAGCCCGGCCCGGTGCGGTTTCTCGTCGGGAACACTGTATTCCGGCCTTTAGCTTCTCACGTCGTGGACACCACCCGCTGCACGGTGCTGGGGACGGACGAGGCGCGGCTGATGACCGCCGAGCACCTGCTCGCCGCACTTTTTATCCGGGGGGTCTGGGAAGGGTTGGTGATGGAGGTCTCCGGCCCGGAGATTCCCATCTTGGACGGCAGTGCAAAAGAATGGCTCGAGGTTCTCAGGGGTTTCCAGCCCTCAAAAGTGGAACCGCAAAGGCTCGAGGCCCCTCTTCAGCTGGAGGAAGGCCGCAGCAGCGTGCTCGCCCAACCCGCCGATAAGTTTTCCCTGCTCGTCACCGTCGCCTTTCCTCATCCCAAAATCGGCTATCAACAAGTCGAATCTCCGCCCGTGCCCCTCACCGACCTGGCTCCGGCCCGCACCTTCGGGTTTTTGCGTGAGATTGAAAGCTTGCGTTCCAAGGGTCTGATTAAGGGAGCGAGTCTGGAAAACGCCCTGGTCTTTAGCGATACCGAGACCCTTAACCCTCCGCGGATGGTCCACGAACCCGTAAGGCACAAGGCGCTGGACTTCCTGGGTGACTTATATTTGGCAGGAGTGCCATACCAGGGCCGATTTATCGTTCACCGGGGCTCGCACCGGCTGCACGTGGACCTGGCTAAACTGCTGCAACCGCCCTTGACCGAGCTTTCAGCCAGCGTTCAGATATGAGCTTTACCTTGATACAGGGCTCGATGAGAAACGGGCGTTAAGGTGTATCATCCCTCTCAGGACATGAGCTATCATCCCCACGTCACGGAGAATTTATGGAGCTAAACGTTGGCGTCGTGGGCGTGGGGGTGATGGGTACCTACCACGCCCAAGTCTATGCCGGGCTCCCCGGCGTGAAATTGGTCGGCGTGGCCGACCCCGACCCCTTCCGGCAGGCGGCTATTGAACAAGACCTGGAGGTACCCGCCTTCGCCAACCCTGAGGCGTTATTGGGCAAGGTGCAGGCGGTTTCCATTGCCTCGCCCACCTCCTATCACTATGCCCAGGCCCGGATGTTCTTGGAGGCGGGGGTCCACGTACTCCTGGAAAAACCCATGACCCGCACCGTCTTAGAGGCTAGGGAGCTGGTGCGGATTGCCGAGCGCCGGGGTCTGGTGCTGCAAGTCGGGCACATCGTGCGCTTTTACCGCGCGGTTTCCGACCTAATGCAACTGGTCCACGGCCCCTGGGTGCTGGAAGCCCGGCGGGTGGGCAACAACCGCCGTATCCGCGATGTGGGGGTGGTCCTGGACCTGATGATCCATGACCTGGACCTCGTTCTCCTACTCCTCAAAGAGCGCCCTAGCCGCTACACGGTGGTGGGACGGCAGATAGAGGGTCTCGACGAGTACGCCCAGGCGGTGCTGGATTTTCCCTCAGGGGCCAGGGCCCTGTTCACCGCCAGCCGCATCTCCCCCATGGCCGAGCGCAGCCTGACCATTACCCAGCCCGGCGAGGTGCTCCGCCTCGATTTCAACAGCGAGTTCACCGAGCTCTCGCTGCACCGCGCCCCGCTCGGCGCCCCCGACCCCGACAAGGCCGAACCCAATGGGCGCACCCAAGTGCAAGTCGAGCGCACCGCCTTCAACAACGACAACCCCCTGCGCCGCCAGCTCAAGCACTTCGTGGATCGCATCCAGAAGGGCGATCCGCCCCTGGTTACCCTCGAGGACGATTTGCAGGCGCTCGAGCTGGCCTTAGAACTCTCCGCCGCTTTGCAGCCGGTGATGGCGAGATAGAAAAGAAGCAATGAGCAGCTAGCAATGAGCGATGAGCCAGGGCGGTCGTATGTCCAACGTCATACGCTAAGGCTAAAAACTTAGCTCACCTCTGGGACGTTGAAATCAAGAGACCAGAAGTCTTGTCCTAGACATGAGGGAGTTTTGGCGTAGCGCGTAAGACGTACGACCTAGGACGCTTTTGCTCACCGCTTATCGCTAATACTTTATCCGGTTCTTCCCCCCCCGCTTGGCCTCGTACAGCTTGGTGTCGGCGGCGTCGAGCAGCTTTTCGTGGTTGGGTAGGGTGTTGTCGGAGGCCAGGCCCAGACTGATGGTCACCCGTAGGTTGGGGTGGATGCTGCTCCATTCGTGGGTTTCGATGGCCGCGCGGAGCCGCTCGCAAACCCCACTGGCGGTCTCGAGGCCCGTCCGGGGCAAGACCAGCACGAATTCCTCACCGCCGTACCGCGCCACGATGTCGGTCAGGCGGGCGTTTTGCCCCATCAGTTCGCCGACCTTTTGCAGCACCACGTCCCCGGTCTGGTGGGAGAACTGGTCGTTGATGCGTTTGAAATCGTCCACGTCCACGATGGCTACGGCCAGGGGCTTGCCGGTTTGCTGGGACTGAGCGTACTCCTTGGCGAGGGTGTCCTCTAAGTAGCGGCGGTTGTACAGCTTGGTGAGCGGGTCTTGGATCACCTGAAGCTCTAAAGCCTGCACCAAGGCACTTTTCTCGTGGTTAGCTTGCTCGAGGGCTTCCAAGGCCCTCGCCAGCTCGGCGTTACGCAGGCGCTGGATTTCGGCCTCAGCTTTGGTTTTTTCCAGGTCGCGGCTCAGGCTCAAACCCCGCAGGCGGCGCTCGGCGCTCTCAGCCCGCACGGCCCCCTCGAGGCGGTAATAGGCCTCATAATGCTCCAGGGCTTGGGC
>PSMF01000172.1:0-5236 GCA_040290005.1 Meiothermus sp. | reverse complement strand
GATCTGGTATACCGGGTTGCCGGTTTTGCCAGGGTCTTTGTCCACCCAGGTTCTCACCTGAAGGTCGGTGGGGACCGGGTTTACGATAATGCTCTGCGGGCTGAGCTGGGGGGCCGCGGTAGCCAAGCCGCTGAGGCCGAGCAGTCCGAGGGCTAGCAGGGAGAAGTTCCGTTTCAAAGTATCTACCTCCGTCTTCAAGCCTAGCGAAGCACGTCTAGGGCGCATGAGGGAGCATTCAGGGAACGTTTAGATTGGCCTTGAGCCCTTCTTTAGCTGACAGGCAGGGGCTCGAGGCTCAAACGTGGTCCTTTCCACTCCGCCCCCAACCTACGGGATGTAGGGCGCGTCGGTCGTTCACATTATGGGGATTGGCGCGGCAGAATCCCCCATCAATCTGCGGACCTGCGGACGCATATCTTCGTTGATTGACGAAAGCCAAAAGTTCACGTACACTCAGCTTTGGCCCCGAACCCGGCAACGGGGGCCGGGCCATGAGGAGGATTTGGGCAGCGCCCTGAATCCCACCCGACGGAGAAACAGATGCCTTTTACCAAAGAAGATAAAGCCAAGGTCATCGAGGCCCACGCCCACCAGGCGGGCGACACCGGCTCTACCGAAGTCCAGATCGCCCTGCTCACCGAGCGCATCAACCGCCTCTCGTCGCACCTGAGTGCCAACAACAACGACAACGCCTCCCAGCGCGGTCTGCAACTCCTGGTAGGGCGGCGCAAACGGATGCTGAGCTACTTGGAGGCTAAGGACGCGGCCCGCTACAAGGCGCTGATCCAAAAACTAGGACTGCGTAAATAACAAAAGTATCCGGGGCCTGACCCCGGATTTTGCTTTTATGTACAATAGGAATAACTCGGCGGGTGAAACCAAGGCGGTTTCATCGCAGGTTTTGCAAAGTCTATGAAGTCCGCACGGAGCAGGCCCTTCTGCCCCCAAGTCTGGGGGGGATGGGCCTAACGCGGGACGGCGGCTTTTAGCTGCCGATTCTTAGTGTGTTTAAAAGCGCGTCCAGCGCTCTATCTGGGCCAGTTTAGAGGTGAACATGAACGAAGACAACTCGATACCGCAGGCTCAGGCCTACAGCGTAGAGCTGGGCGGGCGCACCCTGACCATCGAGACCGGCAAATACGCCAAACAGGTCTCCGGCTCGGTCTGGGTCACGTACGGCGAAACCGTGGTGATGGCAACCGCCCAAGCCTCGGACAACCCCATCCAAGCCGACTTTCTGCCGCTCACGGTGGAGTTCGAGGAGCGCCATTACGCGGTGGGCCGGATTCCTGGCAGCTTCATGCGCCGCGAAGGTCGGCCCGGCGAGAAGGCCATTCTCTCGGCCCGATTGACCGACCGACCTATCCGCCCGCTTTTCCCAAAGGGCTTTCGGCACGAGATTCAGGTGCTCCTCACGGTGCTTTCCGCCGACCAGGAGAACACCCCCGATATTTTGGGGCCGATCGCCGCGAGTGCTGCACTGATGCTCTCGAACATCCCGTGGGACGGGCCGATTGCTTCAGTACGCGTAGGGCTTCAGGACGGGCGTTTCGTGCTCAACCCGGTGGTGACGGAGGATAGCCAGCTCGAGCTGGTCGTGGCCGGTTCCAAAGACGCCATCATCATGGTCGAGGCCGGGGCCCAGGAAGTCTCGGAAGACCAGCTCGTCAGAGCCTTGGAGTTCGCCCACCGCGCGATGCAGCCGGTCTTGGAGCTTCAGGAGCAGATGCGGGCCGAACTCGGCAAGGAGAAGTTCAGCTTTGAGCCGCCCGCCAAGCTGGGGGAGGAAGAGCTAAAGGGGCTGTATCAAAGGGCCATCGAGAAGGGCCTTTCCAACGTACTTCTGACCGCCTCTAAAGGTGAGCGCAGCGAGGCAATGGAAAAGTTCTCGAAAGAACTGGTCGAAGAACTGGTCCCCGCCAATGCCGACGGAACCGTGGACGAGGCCCGGCGCAAGCTGATTGCAAGTGGCTTTGATGACGTGGTGAAGAAGGAACTGCGCCGCCTGGTGTTGCAAGAAAACAAGCGGGCCGACGGGCGCAACCCGCAGCAGGTCCGGCCCATCTGGATCGAGACCAACGTGCTGCCCAGGCCCCACGGCTCGGCGGTGTTCTCGCGCGGCGAAACCCAGGTGCTGGGCACGGTCACGCTAGGCACAGGTCGCGACGCGCAGCTCGTGGACGACCTCGGCCTGGACACCGAGGACCCTTTCCTCGTCCACTACAACTTCCCGCCCTACTCCACCGGCGAGGTCAAGCGGCTGCGCGGGGTTTCGAGGCGCGAGGTCGGGCACGGAAACCTCGCCAAGCGTGC
The DNA here is from genome assembly GCA_040290005.1 of Meiothermus sp. Classification (GTDB taxonomy): domain Bacteria; phylum Deinococcota; class Deinococci; order Deinococcales; family Thermaceae; genus Meiothermus. The sequence goes on along the minus strand of PSMF01000172.1, from coordinate 2,923 downwards.
GCTAAAGCCGGTGCTGCCGAGCAAAGACGAGTTCCCATACACGATTCGCGTGGTGGGGGACGTCTTAGAGTCCAACGGCTCCTCCTCCATGGCGACCACCTGCGCGGGCTGCTTGGCGCTCTTGGACGCGGGCGTGCCGCTCAAGAAGCCGGTAGCGGGCGTGGCGATGGGGCTGGTCAAAGAGGGCGAGCAGGCCGTGGTGCTGACCGATATTCTGGGCCTCGAGGATGCCCTCGGGGACATGGATTTCAAGGTCACAGGAACCCGCGACGGGGTGACCGCCCTGCAGATGGACATCAAGGTCAAAGGGCTGGCCGCAGAGACCATGCGGGCCGCGCTGATGCAGGCTAAGGAAGCCCGGCTGCACATCCTGGACAAGATGGAAGCCGCGATGCCCACCCACCGTGCCCAGATGAAGCCACAAGTTCCCCGCATCCTGACGCTCAAAATCAACCCGGAGAAGATCGGCGGGATCATCGGGCCGGGCGGGAAGAATATCCGGGCGCTCGAGGAACTCGGCGTCGAAATAGACATCGAGCAGGACGGGACCATCCGGCTCTACTCGGCCAACGGAGCCGCCGCTGAAGAGGCCAAAGCCCGCATCCTGGGCCAGACCGCCGAGGCCAAGGTCGGCGAAATCTACGACGGCAAGGTCGTGCGCATCACCAACTTCGGGGCCTTCATCGAGATTCTGCCCGGGAAGGACGGCCTGCTGCATATTTCGCAGCTCTCGCAAGAGCGCGTGGAGCGGGTTGAGGACGTGCTCAAGCTGGGCGACCGCCTAAAGGTCAAGGTCAACAAGATTGACGACCAGGGCAAAGTGGACCTGATTCGGCCTGAGCTGGAAGGGCTGATTGCTCCGCGCAAACCCCCCGTTAGAAGATAAACGTCATGCTCAGCACGACAAAGCTGACTTTGCCCCTCTCCCCTTGTGGGAGTAGACGCGAAGCGTTCCACGTCTTTGGCTGCGTGAGGGGTGTCCGCCGAAGGCGGACTAACTGCCACGAAAGTCAAAGGCATTCGCTTCGCTCACCCCCCGCCCTACCCTCCCCCACAAGGGGGGAGGAAATAACTTAACTTTTCGTTGGACGTAAGACGTTCGACGTTAGACCAATGGAGTAGATATGAACGGCAACTCAAACCCACCTTTTAGCAGCCGGGGGCCGCGCAAACGCCAGCAGCGGCCCAAACCCACCGGCCCCATCACCATCGGCAAGCCCAACGGCGCGGTGGAGATCATCTTTCTGGGCGGCGTGGGCGAGATCGGCAAGAACATCACCGCTTTCCGCTACGAAAACGAAATCTTCATCGTGGACGGCGGGCTGGCCTTCCCCGATGAGCATATGTTGGGTGTGGACCTGCTCATTCCCCGCATTGATTATCTCGTCCAGCACAAGGACATGATCAAGGGCTGGGTCATCACCCACGGCCACGAGGACCACATCGGAGCCCTGGCCTACCTGTTCCCGCAGCTTCCCAAAGTCCCGGTCTACGGCGCGAAACTCACGCTGGGACTCATACGGGGAAAGCTCGAGGAGTTCGGCCTCAACATGGGTGAGTTCAACTTCCGCGAGGTCGGGGCCGACGAGCGCATTAAAATCGGCCAGTATTTCACGGTAGACCTGTTCCGCATGACCCACTCGATCCCCGATAACTCGGGAATGGTGATTCATACGCCCATCGGGCGCATCGTCCACACCGGGGATTTCAAGCTCGACGAGCACCCCATTGACGGGAAGAAAAGCCACCTCGAGAAAATCACCGAAGCGGGCGAGCAGGGCGTTCTGCTGCTCATCGCCGACTCGACGAACGCCGAGCGTCCTGGGCGCACCATCAGCGAATCAGAGGTGGCCGTGGAACTCGACAAAGTGATCGGCGAGGCCAAGGGCCGGGTCTTCGTCACCACCTTCGCCTCGCACATTCACCGCATCCAGAGCGTGGTGAACGCCGCCGAGAAGTACGGGCGCAAGGTCGCGGTGGAGGGCCGGAGTATGCTCAAGTTTGCCCGCATCGCCATAGAACTGGGCTACCTGAGTTACAAGGACCGCCTCTACACCCTCGAGGAGCTAAAAGACCTCCCCGACGAGCACGTGCTGATCCTCACCACCGGCTCGCAGGGACAGCCCGAGGCGGCGCTGGCCCGGATGGCCTCCGGGGTCCACTCCAAGATGAGCATCCAGCCCGGCGACACGGTAATCCTCAGCAGCAGCCCCATCCCCGGCAATGAGGAGGCGGTGAACACCGTCATCAACAAGCTCTACACCCTGGGCGCACGGGTGCTGCACCCACCCGTCTACCGTGTCCACGCCTCGGGCCACGGCAGCCAGGAGGAACTCAAGACCATCCTGAACCTCGCCAAGCCCAAGTTTTTCCTGCCCTGGCACGGCGAGGTGCGCCACCAGACCAACCTCAGGTGGCTGGCCGAGGCCATGCCCAACCCGCCGAAGAAGACGGTGATCCCCGAGAACGGGGACGTGATCAAGCTGACCCGCGACGATATCGCCAAGGACGGCAAAGTCCCGCACGGGGCCTTGTACGTGGACGGGCTGGGCGTGGGCGACATCACCGACGAAATCCTTGATGACCGTAACCATATGGCCGCCGAGGGCGTGGTGATTATCACCGCCCTGGTGAGCCGCGAGCCGCTGGTGGAGGTGATCTCCAAGGGCTTTGTGAAAGCCGGGGAGCGGCTGTTGGGCGAGGTGCGGAAGATGGCGATGGACTCGCTGTACAAGGGCGTGCGGGAGAAGAAGCGTTTAGAGGACATCCGCGACGACATCTACTACCCGGTGAAGAAGTTCATCGCCAAGAACACCGGGCGCAACCCGGTGATTATGCCAATCGTGATTGAAGGTTGAACTTAATCAGCTGGAATTACGCGGTGTACCGTACACGCATTAGAATGGGCTTCCAGTCACGTAGG
>PSMF01000016.1:31065-42248 GCA_040290005.1 Meiothermus sp. | reverse complement strand
AGCGCCCTAGCGCGGAGCCGGGCGCACCTTGGCTCGCAGGCGGGCACAGAAGGCACACGGGCATTCACCAAATTACTGACAGCCCCGCAACACGTGGAGGGTCGCCTTTGCCTCGAGCTCATCGCTCATTGCTTATGGCTCATCACTAAGCAACCGCCACCGGTTTCTCGGCGGGCTGCCCAATCGCCGCCTTGGTGCTCTCGATGGCGACTTCAATCATGTCGTCGCTGGGCTCTTTGACGGTGAGCATTTGGAAGCGGAAACCGATGGCCCTGAGAAGGTTGGAAACGGGATCGGAGTGCGAGGACGACCAGCGCAGCAACTCGAAGGCCAACCCCGCAACCAGCGGCAGGAACAGCACCCTGGCCCCCAGCCGCCACAGCAGCACTTCCTGGTGGGGAATCAGGCTGTAGACCACCACGCTCGCCAAAATCACGAAGGCGATAAAGGTGGTCCCGCAACGCGGGTGAAAGGCGGGCTGGGCGCGGACATTCTCGACGCTGAGCGGCAAGTTCTTCTCGTAGGCGGCGATGGCCTTGTGCTCCGCCCCGTGGTACATGAAGAAGCGCTGGATGTCCGGCAGGCGCCCGATAAATAGCAGATAGCCCACCAAAATCGCGGCCTTAATCAGCCCGGCGAAAAGGTTGTAGAGCACCGGGTACTGTCCCGCGTTGATCACCAAACCCGATAGAAAACCCGGCAGCACGATGAACATGGCAACGCCGATCAGGAGCGAGACGGCCATGGTGGTGTAGAGTGCACCCTTAGACATCTGCTCTTCCTCTTCACCAGCCAGCGCCGCGCTGCGCGACATAGCCTGATACGACACTGCCATCGAGTCGTACAGCGCCACTACCCCGCGCACCAAGGGCCACCTGGCCCAAGCGTATTTTTTGGATAGGGCGGTCTCCTCGTGGCGCTCGACGTGGATGGCCCCGCTTGGCAGGCGCACCGCCAAGGCCCAGGCATCGGGCGATTTCATCATCACGCCCTCGAGGGCCGCACTTCCGCCTAAAGCGTTCTTGTTCATCCGAGCCATTGTATCGGAAAGCCGCTTTTTCTGAGCAGAGCGGCATGAGAAGGGCAAAACCGGCCCGCGGGCGCGAGAGATTTCTGCGTGGCGGGCGGGGTTCGTGGTATATTTCACGGGTTATGGAAATCACCGTGAAGTCGGCAAGACGTTACGTGGATGAAATCCCGGCCCCATTGGCCGTGGTCGGGGTTTGGGGCGGGGAGTTGAGCGAGGAAGGGCAAAAACTCGATGCCAAAAGCCGGGGGACCCTCTCGAGACTGCTAGATGAACTCCGCTTCAAGGGCGAGTTGGCTGAGACCCTGTTGGTTCCCTATGGGGATAGCTTCGCGCTGCTGTTTGGGCTGGGCCGCAAACGCGGGGTGAACCTAGAAACCCTGCGCAAAGCCGGGGCCAAGCTGGTCGCGGAGATCACCCGGCTGGGCTTCCGCGAGGCCGTAACCGAGACCTTTCTGGCCGACAAATTCGGCAAGAAGGAGGCCAGCTACGCCCTCGCCGAAGGGGCGCTGCTGGGCGGTTACAGCTTCCAAAAATACAAATCCAGCCCGGAGAACAAAAAACTGCGGCTGTGGCTCGCGCGTAGCAGCGGCCCCGCGGTGGACCGCGCCGAAATCGTGGCCGAGGCGGTGAACTACGCCCGTGACCTCATCAACGAGCCGCCCAACGTGCTCACCCCGATTGAACTCGCCAAGCGGGCGCAGGAACTGGGCGAACTTGGGCTGAAAGTAGAAGCCTGGGACGAGAAAAAGATTCAGTCGGCGGGGATGGGGGCTTATTACGGCGTGGCCCAGGGCTCAGCGAACCCGCCGCGCTTCATCCAAGTTACCTACACGCCGCAAGGCACGCCCGACCGGGTGCTCGCCCTCGTCGGCAAGGGCATCACCTTCGACACCGGGGGCTACTCGATCAAACCCGCCGAGGGAATGCTGACCATGAAGTGCGATATGTCCGGCGCGGCTGCGGTGCTGGGCGCGATGCGGGCCATTGCCCGGTTGCAGCCCCGGAGCGAGGTGCGGGCCTACGTCGCCGCCGCCGAAAACATGATCTCCGGCGGGTCTTACCGGGTCTCAGACGTGCTGAATAGCCTCTCGGGCAAGACCGTGGAGGTCCTCAACACTGATGCCGAGGGCCGTTTAACCCTCGCAGACGCGATTACCTATGCCGACCAGCAGGGCGCGGATTCCATCGTGGAGCTTTCCACCCTGACCGGGGCCTGTGTGATCGCACTCGGGGAAAAGGTCGCGGGACTGTTCAGCAACGACGCCCGCCTTAGCCGCGAGGTGCAGGACGCCGCCGAGCGGGCTGGGGAGAAGGTTTGGCCGATGCCGATGGAGGAGGAGTACCGCGACAACCTCAAATCCACCGTTGCCGACCTGAAAAATGTCCACGGGCGTAGCCGTTACGGCGGGGCCATCACCGCCGCCTTGTTCCTCGGAGAGTTCACCGAGAAGCCCCTGGTGCACCTGGACATCGCCGGGCCTGCCTTCACCGAGCGGCCTCATTCGCTGGGGCCTGCGGGTGGGACGGGGTTCGGGGTGCGGACACTGGTGGAGTTGGCGGGGGTTTGACCCGTATCTGCAACTGAATTACGTGGGTTGTCGTAGGGGCGACAGTGAAGCCGCCCTGCGGCCCGGCTCGTATCACCATCGGCGACCGCTACATCGCGGCTAGAGCTGCGCCGGTACTCAGGGCCTGTCACCCCTACGCGCGTCAGTCATCCATTTCTGGGGGTTGGTGCGGCATAAATCCCCCCGTCAGTCAAGGTCTATCGGTATCACACGATACCTATGGCGACCTCGGAAGGCCCCCCTTAGTAAGAGGAGTAAACCCTTAACCCTTGCCTCCCCTTGGGAAGGCCATTATCTGCTTCTGTCCTAGACGGTATTCTCTACCCACATCTGGGGAGGTAGCGCTCTCTTAGCCGGTTACGCCCAGTTCGCCGCATAGCGGGGTGGGGTCTTGTTTTGACTTAACGTTCCACGCCCGATAAACCCTACCATCCTCTCTCCAACAACCGACGTATACTCACCTTAGCCATGTCCGTCCAACCCGCCCGCGCCGAGCCTCGAGAAGTCCCCGTCCCCACCTTAATCAAGAAAAACACGCTTTTGCTCGCCTTCACCCAAGCCATCACCGGGGCCGGAACCCAGCTCGTCCCCGCGCTGGGCGCAATCCAGGTGGTAGCCCTCTTGGGGAACGCAACCTTTGCGGGCGTCACCACCAGCCTGATGGGGCTAGCCCGTATGACAATCGCCTACCCGATGGGCCGCCTGACCGACGCCAGGGGGCGCAAGCTCGGGGTGTTTATCGGCCTCTGGCTGGCCCTGGTGGGCTCCCTCACGGTGGGGCTAGCGACGTTGCTGGGCTCATTTGCCCTGTTCTGCCTAGGCATCTTGGTGTTTGGCGGCGGGGTGGGGGCAGTGCAGCAGATGCGCGTCGCGGCGGCGGACATGTATCCACCCAGCAGGCGGGGCGAGGGGATGAGCCTGATCCTGATGGGCTCGCTGTTTGGCGCGGGGATTTCGCCCGCGGTGGTGAGCTTCGCGGGGTGGTTGGGCAAAGGGTGGGGGATAAACGATATCGCGCTGGCCTGGCTGCTGGTGCCGGTGCTGGTGCTGCCCTGCTTTTTGCTGATCGCCAGCGTTCGGCCCGACCCCAAGACCATCGGCCAAAACCTGGCGGCCTACTACCCGGTGTGGGCGCTGGGAGCCAGACCCGCCGCAACCTCCTCCGCCGAGCAAGCCGGGCTGGACCGGGTGCACCGGACGGCGGTGGGCGCGGCGGTGGCGGTGCAGGGTCAGATGAGCATGCTGATGACCATGACCGCGCTGGCGCTCAAACGCCAGGATTGCTCGCTGCCGCTGATCTCGCTCTCGGTGGCGATCCACGTGATCGGGATGTTCGCCTTGTCCTGGCCCATAGGCCGTCTGGCCGACCGGCTGGGCCGCAAACCGACGGTGCTGATGGGGCTGGGCATTTCCGCGCTGGGAGCGCTGCTGGTCGGGTTGGGACACACCTACCTGCTCATCACGAGCGGAACTTTTCTGGTCGGGGTGGGCTGGGCCGGGGCCTTCCTGAGTGCCAACACTATGGTCACCGACGTCACCCCACCGGCGCATCGGGGGTCGGCCATCGGGATGCTCGAGCTGTGGTCGAACATGGCTTCAATGGTTCTTCCGCTCTTGGGTGGGGTCATCGTGCAACACTTCGGCCTGGAGTTGTTGGGGTTTTTCGGGGTGGTGATCGCGCTGCTGCCGATTTTTGGGGTGCTGCGGGTTCGCGAGCGGGCTCCGGGCAGGTATTCGTAAAAACAGCCTGGGACATCAAAGCAAACATTCAGACGACCATACGAGGATGGTCAAGGCTGCTCGAAGCGGTTGGGGGAACTATATCCCCGAGATTTACGGGCTTGCCAAGGCACTGCTTTCGGTCAGGGAAACCGACCTCGACGCGGCAGCAGCCTGGGACGACCGCATGGAGGCAGCACGCCAAGGCTGTCGCCACGTGATCGAGTGTCTGCGCCGGGATGGGGTCTTAGCACCCGAGTGGTCGCCGCAGGCCGCCAGTGACCTGCTGTGGTCGCTGATGTCGGTACAGACCTGGGAAAACCTGACGATGGAGTGCGGCTGGAGCCACACTCAGTATGTAGAGCGGATGAAAGCGCTGCTCAAACAAGTTTTAGTACGGGACGGGCGCGTCGCCGAAAACCAACAGGCCAGACCCGTAGGCCCGGCCTGAAAACGTTTGGGTTTTGGGTTATTGCCTTAGCTCGGCGCTGAAGCTTGCGGTTGCGCTGCTGGGGCGGGCCGGGAGCCGGGGGCCATCACCATGTTCATGTCGCGGCCCAGCATCTCCGGGCGCATCTCCACGAAGCCGGTGCCCTCTAAGTCTTTAGAAATCCGCTCCAAGAGCCGGGTTCCCAGCTCCTGGTGGGCCATCTCGCGGCCCCGGAACATGATCGTGACCTTGACCTTGTGGCCTTCTTCCAGGAAGCGCCGCACGTGGCCGAGTTTTACGTTGTAATCGTGGGCTTCAATCTTGGGTCGCAGCTTAATGCTTTTGAGCTCGGTGCGCTTGGCCTTTTTTCTCGCTTCCTTTTCGGCTTGCTGCTGCTCGTAGCGCCACTTGCCGTAATCCAGCAGCCGGGCCACCGGCGGAACCGCATTGGGTGAGACCAGTACGAGGTCGTACTCACGCTCCCGTGCCATCTGTAAAGCCTGGCGGGTGTCCACCACCCCGACTTGGGTTCCCTCTTCGTCTATGAGGCGCACCTGGCGCACCCGAATCCGCTCATTTATCGGAACGTCTTTGGTTATAACTTCACCTCCGTAGACTTAACTACGCCCCTGAGTGTACAAGACTCGCTCCCCCCTCGCAATGTGGAACCCCCCAATCCGCCTGGTGCGGTTCGCGTCCCCCAGGGCAAAAATCTCGGTTTATAAACCCCCTCCAAGACGCAAAACCCCAAACCAAACGGCGGACCCTAGAGCCCGCCCCACAACCGACGACCGGTTTACGACTGAGTGAACATCTTGTACAGCGCGTCCGGCTCCACCGCCTGTTGGCTTTGGGGTACCTGGCCAGTGGGGGTCATCTTGTCCACCACCTGAGGCAAAAACTGCGAGAGTTGCGCAACGATCTGGTCTGCGGGCAGACCCAGCTTGGCGGCAATCTGGGCGATCTGATCGGAGCCCAGCACCTGGTGCATTTGGTCGGGGCTCACCGGCTGGTTCTGCCCGGTGCTCACCCACGAGCCGAATACCCCGCCCAGTCCGCCCTTCTGGAACTTCTCCATCAGGCCGCCAATGCCGCCGTTGTCGTTGATGACCTTGGCGGCCATCGCAACCAATCCCGCTCCTGCTGCGCCTTTTAGCAGATCGTCGAACATGCCCATAGGTTTTTCCTCCAGGACCCTGTTCGCCGTACGCACCGGCCAATATCTGGGTCGGGCCTATTCTACCGGTTGCCGGGTGAATTCACGGTGAAGCCCAAAGGGGCAGCAAGACTCCCGTCGTGAACACGGTTCAGGCGATAACGAAAAGCCCGCCGCCTAGGGGCGCCCAAAGCAAACCTCCCCGAATACGGGGAGGCCAAGGAGGATGAATACCTTTTTATGTTCCCACAAACTCATCGGTTCGCCGGGTCAAATCCCACAAATAGCTTGTTCACCAGCGCGGGAGCCCCGCCAGCGAGCCCAGCTCCCCCTCGAGGGCTGCCGCCGCGTCTCCACTGACCAACTCGAGCTTGGCCCCACCCGCGGCGGCCAGCTCCGGCAGCACCTCCATCAGCGAGACCTCGCGGATTTCCCCAGCATCGCATAAATCCTTTAGCGCCTCCGGACTGAGCCCGACCCAACCCCCTTCGCAACGCCAGGCGGGAACCTCGAGGTTTAGCGGTGCCAACACGTACTGCAAACGGCCCTCCTGGAGTGCGTCGAGCACCTGATCCACCCCGGTGATGCCGCGTTCGCGTACCTGGGCCAAGAGTTCGGCCTCGCCCTCCTGCTCGGCCTCGCTGATGGCCTCCTGGACAGCCTGCAACACTTGGGCGGGGGTGGGCCTCGAGACGCTCAAGGAGGGCAGCCTTTTGACGATGGCCTTCTGCACCCGCGCCGGGAAAGCCTTTACCGCGTCCTCAGGTACGCCGATCAAGATCAGGCGCTCGGTTCCTCGTGCAGCTAAGTGCCTGTCGAGGAGTTCACCCACCTGGAGGAAGAAGCGGTAGGTCCACTCCCCTACCCGGTCGTTATAGTTGTCCTTGCCACTACCGCCCACCGCGCGGCCCACGTTCCCCGGCGCACCCGGTCCGGCGCTGCGCCCGCTCGAGCCGCCCACCTTGTCCTCACCCATCTTGCGCCACTCGCCCACCGGCAGGACCCGGAAGGCGTCGGCGACCTCCTCGATCTCGCCCAGAAACACCTCGAAGTATTGCAGGTGCTCCTGGTCGAGCCGCACCACCCCGGTGCGGGCGTGCTGGTCGAGGGCGAAGAGAAGCGGGGTGAGGTGGGGTGCCCCCCACTTGGCCTCGACCCCTTGGCTCTCGCCTTGGAGCGGTAGGTCTACTTGTAGGGTGTAGTCCTCGAGGAAGTCCTCCCCGGCGAAAAGGGCCAGGGTGCGCCCGCTGGGGTTGTGGGTGGCGAGGTAATCGAGCACCCGCTGGCAGACTGCTGCCGGGGCCCCCAAGACCTTCATCGCATCCTTGGCCCGGAGAGTAAAGGCGTTGCGGGCGTTCTCCGGCTTGCCGGTGTTCACGTCGAGGTACAGCGAGAGCATAGGACCTTCACGGTTCGCAATGCCCTGCTGAATCTGGGTGATCTGAGCCTTGTCTAGCATAGGAAAACCCTAACAGCCCCATTTGAGTCGTGGCTGAGCAGCAAAAATCACCGGCCCCGGCGCGATACCATCCGCTCGCGCCGCTCGGTGGGGCCAGGCAACGGGTCAGGATAACCAGCGGCCCCGAGGTCTCCGAGCACCTCCCGCGCTATGCCCTCGATGAGGACGTAGCGCCCGGCGACCTCCTCCACCGCCTCACCCAGTTCCCCTGCTTCAAATGCCGAATGCTCCGAGCAGAGGCGGTGAAGTTCCACCGGTAGGGGCCAGATCGGGGGCTCTGTCTCAGGTCGTTTTGCTATCCACTTTTCCTCAGAAATGGTTCGCGCGAATGGTTTATCCAGCTCGAGCATACCCACCTCCTGGAAGCCCGGCGCGTTATCACCAGCCTTCCTCAGCCCAATTGCACCTCGAGCCCGTTACCCATCCATTACAAAAAAGCCCCACGGACGGGGCTTTTCGGGGATGCAAGGATCAGTTTTTGGGGGCCAAATGGGGCAACAGTTTTTGCAGCAGGGCGGCCTTGGGCAAGGCCCCCACGATCCGCTCGACCGGCTGACCGTTTTTGAAGAGCATCAGGGTGGGGATGCTGCTCACGCTGTAGGCGCTCGAGGCCAGCGGGTGATGATCCACGTTGAGCTTGACCACCTTGAGCTTGCCCGCGTAGTCGCGGGAAATCTCCTCCAGCACCGGGGCCACCATCTTGCACGGCCCGCACCACTCGGCCCAGAAGTCCACCAGCACCGGGACGCTCGCCGGGAGTTCGGGGGTCAGGCCCGCACTGGCCTCGACCAGCCAGGGCAGCGGCTTTTTGCAGGCCCCGCACACCGGAACCTGACCGGCGGGCGGGTTGCCCAGGCGGTTTTTGGCCCCGCAGTGGGGGCAGGGGACGATTTTGTCGGGGGTTGCCATCGCGCTCCTTTGGAGTTTGTCGAAGGTCGAAGGCCAAAGAACGTTATCGCTCCAGACCTTCGACCTTCGTCCTTCGACCTCCCTTACGCCTGCACCGGCTTGCGGGTCTCGAAGGTCAGCCCCAGCGGGCTCGTCCCAACCCACACGTTCGAGCCGTCTTGGACTTCGCCAGAGAGAATTTTACGGGACAAAGGGGTCTCGAGTTCCCTCTGGATCACCCGCTTGAGGGGCCGCGCACCGTAAATCGGGTCGTAGCCGCGCTCGGCCAGGAATCCCAAGGCCTCGGGGGACATCTCGAGCGTAATCCTACGCTCGGCCAGCCGCTTGCGCACGGCCTGAAGCTGAATCTCCACGATCTGCGCGATCTGCTCCTGGGCGAGCGGGCGGAACACCACGATTTCATCAAGGCGGTTGAGGAACTCGGGGCGGAAGTTGGCTTGTAGCACGTCCAGAACCCTGGCCCGAATGGTCTCGTAAGACTGCCCAGCCTGGATGCCCTCGAGGATCAGCGGTGAGCCAATGTTGGAGGTGAGGATGATCGCGGCGTTACGGAAATCCACCGTACGGCCTTGCCCGTCGGTGAGGCGGCCATCGTCGAGAACTTGCAACAGCACGTTGAACACGTCGGGGTGGGCTTTTTCAATCTCGTCGAAAAGGATGACCGAGTACGGGCGGCGGCGCACCGCCTCGGTGAGCTGCCCGCCCTCCTCGTAGCCCACGTAGCCCGGAGGCGCTCCGATCAACCGTGCCACGGTGTGCTTCTCCTGGTACTCGCTCATGTCAATGCGAACCATGTTCTCCTCGCTGTCGAAGAGCGTGGCCGCGAGGGTTTTGGCGAGCTCGGTCTTACCCACACCGGTCGGCCCCAGGAACAAGAACGAACCAATCGGGCGGTTGGGGTCGCCGAGTCCAGCGCGTGCCCGGCGGATCGCGTCAGCAACGGCGGTAATCGCCTCGTCCTGACCGACCACCCGCTTATGCAGTTCCTCCTCGAGCCGCAGCAGCTTCTCGCGCTCGCCCTCAAGGAGCTTCGACACGGGAATCCCGGTCCACCGCGCCACAATCTCGGCGACATCTTCCTCACCTACCATAGGGCGGGCAAACTTAGCGTTTGCCATCCGGTCGGAAAGCTCATTGACTTCGGCCTCGAGCTTTGGCAACTGCCCATAGCGCAGCTCGGCAGCCTTGTTCAGGTCATACGCCCGCTCGGCCTGCTCGATCTGGGTGCGCACCTCATCGAGCTTTTGCTGGGCCGAACGCAGCTTGTTCATCACGTCACGCTCGGCCTCCCACTCGACCTTCTGCTTGGCGATTTCCTCGGTTAGACCAGCAATCTCGGCCTCGAGTTCGCCCAACCGGAACTTGGATTCCGCGTCCGTCTCTTTCCTCAGGGCCTCGCGCTCGATCTCGAGCTGCAATTTCTTCCGGTTCAGCGTGTCAATCGTCTCCGGCGAGGATTCCAAGGCCATCCGCAGCCGCGCGGCAGCCTCGTCCACGAGGTCAATGGCCTTGTCGGGCAGTTGCCGGTCCGCGATATAGCGATGCGAAAGTTGAGCGGCGGCGATCAGCGCGGGGTCGGCGATGCGAACGCCGTGGTGGACCTCATATTTCTCCTTGATGCCGCGCAGAATCGAAACGGTATCCTCCACGCTCGGCTCGTCCACATAAACCGGCTGGAAGCGGCGCTCCAGGGCTGCGTCCTTCTCGATCTGGCGGTACTCGTCGAGGGTGGTGGCACCGATCATGTGCAATTCGCCCCTGGCGAGCGCGGGCTTGAGCATGTTGCCCGCATCCACCGCGCCCTCGGCCTTGCCTGCGCCGACCACGGTGTGCAGCTCGTCAATGAACAGCACGATTTCCCCGGCGCTCTGCACCGCTTCCTGAATCACGGCCTTGAGCCGCTCCTCGAACTCACCGCGATACTTAGCGCCCGCGAGCAAACTCCCGATCTGGAGCGAGATCACCCGCTTGCCTTTTAAGCCCTCGGGGACATCGCCTTTGACGATGCGCTGGGCCAGCCCCTCGACAATCGCGGTCTTGCCCACGCCCGGCTCGCCGATCAGAACGGGGTTATTTTTGGTGCGGCGCAACAGAATCTGCATCGTGCGGCGGATTTCCTCGTCGCGCCCGATCACCGGGTCGAGCTTGCCGTCCGCGGCCTGTTTGGTCAGGTCTATGCCATATTGTTCCAAGGCATTATAGGTGCCTTCGGCGTGTTCAGAGTTCACGTTTTTCCCTCCCCTGGCCTCGAGCGCGGCCTTGCGAATGGGGTCGGCCTGAAGCCCTGCATATTTGGTTTCCGCCAGCGCCATGAGCAGTGTGTCCACCGCGACATAGCTGTCCTTGAGTTCGGCGGCCAGCTTTTCGGCCCGGTCGAAGACACCGTTTAGGCGCGGGGAAATGTACTGCCCGGCCTCGGCCCCCGAGATGCGCGGCAGCTTGCCCAGATCGGTTTGGGCGGTGGCATAAATGGTCTCGGGGTTTTGCCCCGCCTTTTGAACGAGTTTTGCAGGCAGAGCCGCAGAATCCCGCAGCAACACCGCCGCTAGGTGCGGCACATCCATCTGCGAGTGGCTCATCTCCCTGGTGAGCACTTGACTCTGTGCAACGACCTGACGGGCTTGTTCGGTCCAACGCTCCAAGTTCATACACTATAGTATGAAACTTGAGTGTGGTCTTGTCAAGTCTGGTGAGTAAAGTTCACCCGATGTCAAACCCTGCATATTCCAGCTTTCGCCAAACCAGATTGGGAATTTATCAAGAATAATGGTTCACCGAGTGTGATTTATACCATTCTTATCCTGTAACTTCTCTATACTAACCTCCGCAATAATCCCCCATCGCATTGAAATCAAACGGTCGGCAGCGAAGGAACTCGAGGCCGTCCCGCGCAAAGACCGCAAACGTATCGT
>PSMF01000016.1:0-30965 GCA_040290005.1 Meiothermus sp. | reverse complement strand
GTCAGCTGCGCAAAGCTTTCGGAGCAAGAGAAGTACCGGATTCGTCAAGGAAACTATCGCATTTTATACCAGGTATTTGATGAGTCTGCGGTGGTTGTGGTGATCAAAATTACAGGTTAGGAAAAAGACATATAAACCTTAAAGCTTCTTCCCGAACACCAGCACTCCTTCCCGGTCTTCCAGCCTCGCAAATCCCAGGTGTTCGTAAAACGCCACCGCCCGGCGGTTGCGCCAACCCGTACCCAGATGCACCCCCGGCACGCCCAGTTCACGCAATCGGCCTAGAAAGGTCTCGAGCATCCTGCGCCCCATCCCCTGCCCTTGCGCCCTCGGCAACAGGTCTATGTGCAGGTGCGCTGGATATTCGTCAGCCCATTTAGAGGGTTCCCAGTCCTGATGGACAAAGCGAACCAGCCACCCATCCTGGAAGCCCTGGGGGACGGCCCTAAGCGGGTATTTCTCCCGCAACGGCGGGAGCCATTCCCCGTTCATCCAGCGCCCGAAGGCCCGTGTATCCTGAGTTCCCAGGACGTAGCCGCAAGCCCCAGCCACGTCGGTGAGGACGAAGGTCAGGTCTGGCTCCAGCGTCACGTAGGGCACGGCGAAGACATCGCCCAGCAACTCGGGATGTTGATATAGATCGCTGGCATCGTTTCCGCTGTCGCCGGTGAGCAGGCAGATGCGGTACAGGTCAGGCAAGAACTGCGGGGCATAGGGGTGAATCTCGAAAGCCACCGGGCCATCCTACCTACTTAATGCTCCCCAGCGTGATCCCCTCGATAAACGAGCGCTGGAACAGCAGGAAGATGATGATTACTGGTAGCACCACCAACGTCGAAGCAGCCATCAACAGGCTCCACTCCACCTGGTGGGTCGAGCGGAACATCTGGAGGCCGATCGAAAGGGTGTACTTGCTCTCGTCTTGCAAGTAGATCAGGGGTCCGAAAAAGTCGTTCCAGGCGGCAATCGCAGCGAAGATCGCCACCACCGCGATGGCAGGCCGGGCCAGGGGCAGGATCAGGTGCCAGAGGATTTGCCACTCGCTGGCCCCGTCCACCTTAGCCGACTCGGAGATTTCAAAGGGGATCTGCATCAGGAACTGCCGCAGCAAGAACACATAAAAGGGGTTGGCGAAGAAGGTCGGGACGATCAGGGGCAGGAAGGTGTTGATCCAACCCAGCTTGGCAAAGGTTACGAACAGCGGAATTACAGTGACGGGAAAGGGCACGAAGATAGTGGCAACCACCAACCCGAAGATCAGGTCACGTCCCTTCCACTGAATACGCGAAAAGCCGTAGGCCACGACCAGGTTGGAGATCACCGCGCCGATCACGCTGAAGAGGGTGATGACGAGCGTGTTGACCAGGTAGCGCCCAAAGGGGATATAGCCCACGGCCTTGCTGAAGTTCTCCCAGTGCCACTCCTGCGGGAGCAAGGTGGGGGGGTAGACTGCGAGTTCGGTGGGGCCTTTGAGGGCGGTGGAAATCATCCAGTACATCGGGGTGACGTAGAGCACCGCCGCCACGATCAGGATGATGCGGGAAATCCACAGACCGCGGTTGCGGGCGCTACGCCGGGGGTCAGGGGTGCGGGGGCGCTCGAGGCTTTTACTCTCCATGGTCCTCACGAACCCACCTCGTAGTTGACCCAGCGCCGCGACCAGCGGAAGACCCCGTAGGCCAGCACCACGCTGAGGATGAACAGCACCCAGGACAGAGCCGAAGCATAGCCCACCTGGCTATAGCGGAAGGCGTTGTTGTAGAGGTAGTAGACGTAGAACAGCGTGGAGTTCACCGGCCCGCCCCCGGTGATGATGTAGGAGGGCGCGAAAACCTGGAGCCCCAATCCCAGACCAATGATCACGTCATAGAGGATCACCGGCGTGATGAGCGGCAGGGTGATGAAGCGGAACTTGTGCCACTGGCTGGCCCCGTCAATCTCGGCGGAGTCGTATAACGTTTGCGGGATGCCACGAATGCTCGCCAAAAAGATCAGGGCGTACTGCCCGGCTCCAAGCTGCGCCAGCAGCACGATGGAGAACTTGGCCCAGTCGGGGTTGCCCAGCCAGTCTATTGGTGGCACGCCAAACCAGTGCAAAACAAGGTTAATCAGCCCATAGCGCGGATTCAAGAGCCAGATAAAGATGAAGGAGAGTGCGTAGATCGGCAGCACCGAGGGCAGGTAGAGCGCCGCCCGGTAGATTGGAATCTCGCGCAGCCGCTGGTTCATCGCCACCGCCAGCACGATCGCCACGACTACGCCGATGGGTACAGCCAAAAGGGTGTAATAGGCGGTGTTATACAGCGATTTCCAAAATAACGCGTCGCCCGCCATCCGGGTGTAGTTGCCCCATCCGATCCACTGCGCCGCGCCGAAGCCGGAAAAGCGAGTGAAGCTCAGATAGGCCGAGCTGATAATTGGGTACACCAAAAAGGCCAGAAATCCGATAACCCACGGGCTGATGAACAAGAGCCCAATCATCAGGTTGTAACGCTCGCGTCTCGACATTAGCACTCCGTTTTTTTAGTCCCTCTGCACCGCACCTAGGCGCAGGAGAGGGGTTGGGGTGAGGGGTTTTTGACTGTCCCTCCGCCCAACCCTTCTCTAAACGGGGCGAGCCCTACTTACAGAACTGCTGGAGTTGGGCGTTGACCCGGCTAGCGACTTCCTCGAGCGCTGCCTTGGGCTCGGCCTGGTTGAGTGTGACCTTGTTCATAGCATTGGTTAGCTCGTCCCAGTAGAGGGCTCCCACCGGCAGTGGCGGGCGGCTATTGGCGCTGGGCAGCAGGTTCTTGAAGAATAAGTGGTTTTTATCGTAGAGGCTGTTGTCGTTGAGGAGAGCCTTGAGCGTGGGCAGATGGGCCGACTCCTTAGTGTAGATGCGCTGCCCCGGAGCCCCGGCGATGTACTTGAGGAACTCGTAGGCCGCGGCAGACTGCTTGGCACCTTTAGGGATCACCATGCTCCAGCCGCCCGCCCAGGTGGTCTTCTTGCCGTCAGGGGTGGGGATGTAGGTGATGCCCCAGTCCGCGTTGGGGGCGTTTTTCGCCAGGGTGGCTAAGAACCAGTCCCCGGTAACCACCATCGCCAGCTTGCCGGTGACGAAGGGGTCTTGGCTGTCGGGGTTGTTGGGCGGAGCATAGGTGGAGATGAAAGCTTGCACCTTCTGCGGGTCTAGGTTTTTGGCCCAGTCATAGAGGAACTGGAAGCCCGCGACCACACCGCCATCCTCGGGGGTGACTTTGCAGGCTTTGGGGTCGTAGAACTTTCCGCCAAAGGCCCAGCCCCAGGTGTAGTGCCAACCTTGGTTGAACCAGGGGATGAAGCCGAGCTGGGTGTAAGCCCCTGAGGAGTCGGTCTTGTTCACCTTGGCGGCGATGTCCTGGATAGTCTTGATTGAGGGTACGCCCTTGCTGGCATCGAGCACGCTGGGGTCGGCCCCCGCCGCTTTGATCATGTCCCTGCGGTAGTAGAGCACGCGCGCATCGGTGTCGAAGGGCAGGGCGTAGGTCTTGCCCTGGAACTGGGTTTCGGCCCAGGCAAAGGGCAGGTAGGTTCCAGCCAAGCTTTCGGCCTTGTACTGGCTCAAGTCTTCCAGGAGCCCGGCAGCAGCCCGCTCGGCCACGGTGAAGCGGTCCAACATGTACACGTCGGGACCGGTGCCCCCCGCTACGGCGGTGGTGAGCTTGGCGGCGTCGGTCTCCGAGCCGGCGACCTGAACCATCTTGACCTGGATTTTGGGGTTGGCCTTGTTGAACCCCGCTACGATGTTTTTGAGCGCGGCCACGTCCTGCGGGTTGGTGCTGCTGGTCCAGAAGGTCACTTGGGTTTGCGCCATCGCAAGGCCCAGCAAGACTGCGATACCAAAAACCATGCCTTTGAGTGTGTACATACTACCTCCCTAAAAATGGCCTGAACTTCGCCGCGGTCCTCTTCAAGTCAAACATCTACCTCCTGAGGCTTTGTACTAAAACACGCCACTCCCCGTTTTTTTGAGCAATAGGTGGTGGCTGGGGGCAATCTCCTCATAAAAGGGCAGGGTGGCCGCACCCAAACAAGCGGCGTCCTGCTGGGCTTGACCGAGCAGCAGCTTGGGGTAGAGCGGTTTGCCGGGCAGACGGTAGAGCGGCATTTGTTCGCCCAGCCGCCCCACCAAATAGGCGATGAGCGGCTGGGGGAAGCGTCCACCAAAAATCAGCGCATCGGGGTCGAGCAGGCTCTCCACCGAGACCAAGCCCGGCGCGAGCAGTTCGGCGGCCCGGTCCAGCCAGGCCAGAACTCGAGCATCACGGCGTTCAAACAGGGCCTCCAGTGCCGACGGGCTGGAGACCCCCGCCGCCCGGTACAGCTCTTCCAGCGAGACAAATTCGCCCACCGGCTGGGGTTTGGCGCCGGGTTGGAAGCAGGTGTGGCCGAACTCCCCGGCGTTGCCCGAGGCTCCCCGGTAGGGATGCCCCCCCAGGATCACCCCGCCCCCCATCCCCACCCCGAAGTAGACATAGAAAAAATTGGGGAAATCACGACCCACGCCGTGCCAGCGTTCACCGGTAGCCGCGGCGGTGGCATCGTTCTCCAAATACACCAAGATTTGGAGGCGTTCTTCCAGCCAGTCCCGCACCGGCACGTCGCCCCAGCCGGGGAAGTTGGGCACCGCCACCACTCGCCCGCTGCTCATCTCCATCGGCCCCGGCAGGGCCACCCCTAAACCCCACAGGTCAGAGTTTCGCGGCCAGGCCTTTTGCAGCTCGAGCACGGCCTTTTGCATCAGCTTCAGGGCTTTGGCCGGGGAGGGCATCTGGGCTTCGTAGCTGACCTGCCGGTGCACGGTTCCTTTGAGGTCCATCAAGACCCCCGCTAAGTGGTCGCGGTCTAGGTGCAGGCCGATGGAAAAGGCCCCCTGGGGGTTGAGGCTGATCTCCAGCGCGGGCTGGCCCCGCCGCCCCATCCGCTTGCTGCCCACCTGGACTACCCCGCGCCCCAGCAGCTCGCCCACGATGTTGGAGACGGTCTGGTTGGTCAGACCGGTGCGGCGGGCGATCTCGGCCCGCGAGACCGGTTCGTGCAGCCGGATGGCCTCCAGAACCACACGTTGGTTGTAGAAGCGGGTATATTCTAGGTTGGTCCCCGAGAGCATAAACCCTCTTGCCGAGCCGAACTACTTTTGTGTAATGTAAATTATTAATTCAAAACGAATTAAAAATCAAGGGGGAGCACCGTGAATCAGGATAAGCCAACCGAACAAACCCTACGCCGCCTCGAGCAACGCCTGGTCGAACTCTCAGCCTGGCGTAACCAGCAGAGTGCCCCCTTGAGCGAAGGGCGTTTTCAGGCCGCCGGAGCCAAGGGATGGACTCCCATACAAGAGGGCGACCGGTGGCCTTCCAGGGCCTTCCCGGTGCGGATGGAGTTCTCCGCCAGCGTGCTCAAAAGCTGGGCCGGGCTCCCGGTGGCGCTGCGCCTGGCGGTGAACGGCGAGGCCAAGCTGGTGGTGAACGGAAAACTCGTTGGGGGGCTGAATCCTTATCACAAAGAATATATTCTCTTGGACAAAGCTCGTGGCGGCGAGAAGCTCAAGTTCGAACTCGAGGTCGTGCCCAAGGGGCTGTTTGGCAACCCCATCCGCGACAACAAAATCGAAGAGGCTCGGTTGGTGGTGCCGGACCCCCAAGTACGGGATTTCCACGAAGACCTGGCGGCGGCGCTGGACGCGGCCAGGTATTTGGCCGGGCACGGGCGGCCCGAGATCGCAGCCCTCGTCGCGGATGCCCTCGAGGCCGCGCTGGTGGGGCTCGAGCTGCCCCGCACCCCCACCCAGAACTATTTAGCCCGCATCGTCCTAGCTCCCGAGGCCGCGGCGGTGCAGGCTTCAATCTGGGACGAGTGGACGTTTGAAGCTGAACCCATCCCGCTCCCGGAGGGGGTGAGAAACAGCCTTCGCGCACGCAGGGAAGCGTTCAAAGCGGCGCTCGAGGCCGTCAAAACCCGCTACCCTGCTGAAGGCAAGCTGCGGCTCAGCGGCCACGCCCACATTGACCTGGCCTGGCTGTGGCCTTTCGGCGAGACCCGGCGCAAGGTGCGGCGCACCTTCGGGACCATGCTCACGCTGATGGAGCGCTATCCCCAGTTTTACTTCAACCAGTCCAGCGCCCAAGCCTACGCCTTTGTCGAGGAGGACGACCCTGAACTGTTCAAACGCATCCAGGCCAGGGTCAAGGAGGGGCGCTGGGACATCGTGGGGGGGATGTGGGTCGAGCCCGACGGAAATCTGCTCTCCGGCGAATCCTGGGCGCGGCAGCTGCTCTACGGGCAGCGCTATTTTCAGGCTAAGTTCGGCAAGCGGGCGCGGGTCTGCTGGCTCCCCGACACCTTTGGCTACACCGCTAACCTGCCACAAATCCTGCAGGGCGGCGGCATCCCCTATTTCTTCACCACCAAGCTCAACTGGAACGAGACCAACCCTTTCCCCTACGACCTCTACCACTGGGAGGGCCTCGACGGCAGCCGGGTGATCGCCCACAGCTTCCTCAACGATGCCCCTTCGCTGCCCGGTTTTGGAGGCTATAACGGCAACGTCGTGGCGGCGGACTTGGGCCGGACCTGGCACAACTTCAAGGGCAAGCGCCACTTCGACACCTCGCTGTTCAGCTTTGGGGTGGGGGACGGCGGCGGCGGACCGAGCGCGGAAAACTTGGAGCGCTACGAGCGGCTGAAGGATTTCCCCGGTCTGCCCAAACTCGAGATGGGCCGCGTCGAGGATTTATACAACCGTGTGCAGGAGGCGGTTAGTCAAGGCACAGAATTGCCCGTCTGGATGGGCGAACAGTACCTGGAGCTGCACCGCGGCACCTATACCACCCAGAGTGAGACCAAGTGGCTGCACCGCCGCTTGGAGCATGTCCTGGTCGAAGCTGAGGCCGCCTCGACCCTGGCCTATAAGCTGCTGGGCGAGAAATACCCGCAGCCCGAGCTATACACCGCCTGGACCACCCTGCTCAAGCATCACTTCCACGACGTGCTGCCCGGCAGCAGTGTGCATCAGGTCTATCAGGAAGCCCAGCGCGACCTAGGAGCGACCCTGGAAGCCACCGAAAAGATGCGCTCTGCGGCTTTGGAACGACTGAGCACACAGGTAAAACTCGAGGGTAAAGCCAGTGCCAAGGTCGTGGTCTGGAATCTGACGCTGGAAAATCGCCCCCTGCGCTTGCGGATGCCAAGACCGGCTAAGGGCGCATTCCGGCTGCTCGCGCCGGACGGCACCGAGGTTTCCTACCAAGACCAAGGCGGGGAAATCCTGGTGGAAGCCGAGGAGGTCAGCGTGCCGGGGCTGGGCTATCTGGCCTTGGCGGTGGCGTCGGGCTCCCCAGCTAAAATCTCTAGCGAGCTGAAAGCCTCGGCGAACACGCTGGAGAACCGCTTTCTCCGGGTCAAGGTAGCCCCCGACGGGACGCTGGAATCGGTCTACGACAAGCAGGCCGGGCGGGAAGTGCTCACAGGCCGGGGGAACCAGCTTTGGGCCTACACCGATATCCCCCGCGAATGGGAAGCCTGGGAGGTGGACGCCGCGTACACCAAGGACGGCCAGGAGGTCACGGCCTCCAAGCCCCCCAGGGTTCTTGAACGGGGCCCGCTGAGAGCCAGCATCGCCGTGGAGCGCAGCCTGGAAGGGGCCACCATCGAACAGCAGTATCGACTGTGGGCGAAATCGAGGCGGCTCGAGATTGAAACTTGTATCCGTTGGGAGCGGCGGCGCACCCTGCTGCGGGCCTATTTCCCGCTTAACCTGCGCAGCCACGAGGCTTATTTCGAGACCGCCTACGGCGCCGTAGCCCGGCCTACCCACCGCAACACCCCCTGGGACGCGGCCCGCTTCGAGGTGAGTGGGCACCGCTGGGCCGATCTGAGCGAGGGGGGCTACGGGGTGAGCCTACTCAACGATGGCAAATACGGTCACAGCGCCGAGGGCCACACGCTGGGCCTAACCCTGCTGCGCTCGCCGGTTTATCCCGACCCCTATGCCGAGGAAGGCGAGCACCGCTTTACTTACGCCCTTTACCCCCACCCCGGCGACTGGCGCGGCGATACCGTACGGGAAGCCCAAGACCTCAATGCTCCTTTACAAGCTATCGTCGTGCCCGCTGGCGGCGGGGATTGGCCTTTGGCACAGCGGTTTATTGGGACAGACAAGCCCAATCTACGGCTGTCAGCGCTCAAGAAAGCTGAGGATGGAGATGCCTTGGTTTTGCGGCTGTACGAGGCGCTGGGCGGCCGGGGGACAGCGGGGCTCGAGACAACGCTTCCGGGGAAAATCGTGCGGCGGGTCAACCTGCTCGAGGAGCCTGAGGGCAAGACCGTCAGGGACGGGGAAACGATTCAGCTCGAGTATGCGCCCTACAAGGTGATCACGCTCGAGCTCGAGTGAAAGCCTCCCATAAACTCATAAGGCCGACTCTGAGAGTCGGCCTTACATCCTTTCGCCTGTTTACTGCTGTGAAAGGGTGCCGATGATCTTGAACAGCGGCAGGAACATGCCCGCAACGATCAGCCCAACCACTAAACCAAGGAAAATGATCATCAACGGCTCAATGGCGGCGGTCAGGCTAGAGACCGCCTCATCCACCTCGCGCTCATAGAAGTCGGCGATCTTCGAGAGCATCGTATCCAGAGCACCGGTCTCCTCACCGATGGCGATCATCGAGCCTACCATCGGCGGGAACACCTGCGGGTGAGCTTGCAAGGTGGTGTTCACCGGCTCACCGGACTGGATGGCGGTCTTGGTCTGGTCGAGAATGTCCTCCACGATAGAGTTACCCGCGGTGCCCTTGGTGATGTCCAGCGACTCCACGATGTTGACACCGCTGCTGATCAGCAGGCTGAAGGTGCGGGAGAAGCGGGCCAGCGAGCTTTTCTTGACCAGGTTGCCGAACACCGGCATCCGCAGCTTGAAGCCGTCAATCACCCGTTTGCCCTTCTCGGTACGGTAGTAAGCCCGGTAGCCAAAATAGGCCGCCACCGCCAGGATGACGATGATCAGCGTACCGTGCTGAAGGAAGTTCGAGACCGAGATCAGGAACCGCGTCAGAAGCGGCAGCTCAGAGCCCAGACTGGTAAGAATTTGGGCGAACTGCGGCACGATCCCGGTGAGGAGAAACCAGGTGACCCCGACAGCGAAAACAAACACGATCACCGGGTAGGTTAGGGCCGACTTGATTTTGCCGCGCAGCTCGAGGTCTTTCTCCAGGAAGTTGGCCAGACGGTCCAGGATGGCATCGAGCGTACCCGAGGTCTCCCCGGCCCGCACCAGGTTGATGTACAACCGGTTGAACAGCTTGTGCTTGGATAGGGCCTCGCTAAAGGCGGAGCCGCTCTCGACTTCAGTGCGGACGTCCTTGATGATTTCCTGAAACTTCTTCTTCTCGGTTTGCCGCTCCAAGATCGCCAAAGCCTGCACGATGGGCAACCCGGCGTTGAGCATGGTGGCGAGCTGGCGGCTGAAGATCGCCAAGTCCTTGAGGCTAGGCTGGGGGTCCAGCCCCGGTATTTTGACGTCGGCCTGGAGTCCCCGGCCTGGCTCCTTGATCTCGGCGATGAACAAGCCCTTCTCGCGCAGGTTGCGCGCTAGGGTGCGCACATCATCGGCCTCAGCTACGGCGGTAATGAGACGGCCCTGCTTGTCCCGCGCCTTGTATTGAAAGGTTGCCATACTGGGAAATAGTATAGCCCTCGGACGGCGCAACCCTGGTCATTTGCCAAGGCCGCCCTTAAGGTATGGACGCCCAGACCCTCAAAGCCCAAATTTTGGCCGTGCTATTCGCCGCGGGGAGGCCCATGAGCCTGGAGGACCTCGAAGCTTTGGGCGAGAAGGAGGCCCTGCTGCGGACGATTGTAGCCCTGGAAGCCGATTTTGCCGAGGGAAGGCAAGGGGTGATCCTCGAGCGGGTGGCGGGGGGCTGGCGGTTAGTGGTGCATCCCCTACACGTGGGCGCAGTCGAGAAGGTCCTGCGCCCCAACCCGCCCCGACTCTCCAAGGCCGCCTTGGAAGTCTTGGCGCTGCTGGCCTATCAGCAACCCTTGACTCGGGCTGAGCTCGAGGCCTTGCGCGGCAAAAGTGTAGAGGGCGTACTGGACGGGCTTTTAGAACGTGAGCTGGTGCGGGTGGTAGGGGAAAAGGACGCGGTGGGACACCCTAGGCTCTACGGAACCTCCGAGCGTTTCCTGGAAATCTTTGGCTTGGAAAGCCTGAGCGATCTGCCGCCGCTTGGCGAAGGGCCGGTCTTGCTGCTACGCAGCTGAGCACGCTGAAACCTTAAGACCCCCAACGGCAAATCAACCCCCAATGTTGCTCCATAAGCTCAAAGCTTCTCTACATATGCCCTAAAGGGGTTTTGATACGCGCTGGAGTGGTGGGGCGCTGAGTTAGACCACGCACACCCGTTTACAAACGACCTTGTAGCATAGAAACTCTTCTCTAGTCCAAACATCAAGTCTTGTTCAAAAGACTCCCATTAATTCTTCATCTAAGGTAAGGTAAAGGCTAAAGAGCGAGGAAAGAATGGTAAATGTGTTGAACAGCAGTGTGAGCGATGGGCGGCGGATCGAGTTGTTGGGTTTACCCCTAGATATGGTCACATTGGACGAGACCCTAAGGCGCATCGGCCAGATGTTGGGTCAGCCCGGCACTCATCAGGTCGTGACCATCAACCCCGAGGCGATCATCCGCTGCAAGGACCATCCCGATCTGCCAGTTGCCATCCGGGAAGCCGAACTGGTGGTAGCCGACGGGGTAGGCATCCTCTGGGCGGTGCGCCAACTCACCCCCTACCAGTTGCCCGAGCGGGTCGCCGGGGCCGACCTGATCCCAGCCCTCTTCGAGCGCTTTGGCCCCAAGCTCAAAGTATATTTCCTGGGGGCAAAACCCGGCATCGCTGCCAAGGCCGCCGAGCGATCCCGACAAAAATATGGCATCCAAGTCGTGGGGGTTCAGGACGGCTATTTCACCGATGAGACCGCGGCGGTGGAAGCCATCCGCCAAGCCCGGCCCGACCTGCTGCTGGTGGGCATGGGCGAGCGCCAGGACACCTTTATCCACCGCAATAAAGCCCGCCTCGGCGCTAAAGTCGCCATCGGGGTGGGCGGGATGCTGGATGTGCTCTCCGGCGAGGTAAAGCGGGTTCACCCCGTGGCGCAAAAGCTCAAGATTGAGTGGCTGCTACGGGTGGCGCTCGACCGCAAGCGTTGGAACCGCGCCCCCCGTTTGTGGAAGTTCATCCAGCTCGTGCAAAACACCAAGCGGCAACAAGCCCGTTAGCTCAGCCCTAATCAAACCTCTCCCCGGGGGGAGGTTTGTTCATCAAGAAACCAATTTGCGTCCAGAATGGGATTCACTTGCATCAAGAAAATCTCATTCTGGAGCGGAGGTGCAAAACAAAGGTTTTTGTAGGGACTTTATTGCTTGTCGTCCGCACACGCCAACAAAAAACGGCTGCCCTGTGGTCCTTTAGCCCTGAGGTTTGCCGAAGGGAAACATCCCACCCGCGGGTCTTTCGCTAAGTTCTCGGGTATTCAAAAACGTTCTTTTCTACTCGAGATATTACGTCGGGAAGCGCGTGGGGGATTCTTCGCTGCACTGCGTTTCGCTCAGAATGACAACAAGGGGAATTCCATGGTTTTCGGCTCTCGGCTTGCAGCGCTTGGTACCCGACATTTACCTTCAGTCCTGGGGAATCGGCTGCTCTTTGACCAAAGCATAGGCGTACCCATCGGTGAGGGCTTTGAGCGAGGCCTCGAGGCTGTTTCGGCTGACCCCCACGGTGGTCCAGCGGTCCCCACCTCGAGCCATCTCGATCAGCACGCGTACCCCAGAAGAGGTCCCACTCTCCTGCCCGCTCAACAGCCGGATTTTATAGTCGGTAAGCTCGACCTCGCCGATCTCGGGATAGAAGCCCTGCACCGCCTTGCGAAACGCCAAGTCCATCGCCGAAACCGGCCCCGAAGCACTCTCGGCGGCGGTGTGCTGGACGCTCTCCCCTACTTTGACCCGCAGCGTGGCCTCGGCCCAGGTGGGCGTGTCCGGGTTCGCGTCGTTGGCATGCATGAACACGCTAAACCCAGCCACCTCGAACGGGAGTTTTCCGCCCCGCAGCTTGTGGGCCAGCAGGTAAAAGCTGGCCTCGGCCCCCTCGAAGCTGTAGCCGCTGTGCTCGAGGGTCTTGACCTCCTCCAGCAGCGCCCCCGCCGTCTCCTTGGGCACGTTCACCCCCGACTCGGCGAGCTTGGCGAGCAGGTTCGAGCGGCCCGAGAGGTCGGAGACCAACACCCGGCGCGTATTTCCCACCGCTTCGGGCGGAACATGCTCGTAGGTGCGCGAGTTCTTGAGCACGGCGGAGACGTGAATCCCGCCTTTGTGGGCGAATGCCGCGTCGCCGACATAAGGCGCACGCAGGTTGGGGATGAGGTTGGCCCGCTCGTCCACGAAGTGCGAAACCTCACGCAGTTCTGTAAGTTTTTCCTTCGATATGCCTTGAACCTCGAGCCCATACTTCAAAATCAGATTGGGAATCAGGCTCGTCAGGTTGAGGTTGCCGCAGCGCTCGCCGTAGCCGTTCGTCGTGCCCTGGACGTGGGTCGCACCCGCTCGGATGGCAGCCAAGGCGTTGGCGACGGCGACATCGCTGTCGTTATGTGGATGAATGCCGAGCTGAACGGAGGGGAAGCGCTCTCCCACCACTTTCGAGATTTCGTAAACCTCTTCGGGCAGGCTACCGCCGTTGGTGTCGCACAAAGCTAAGGTGTCGGCCCCGCCTTTGACGGCGGCCTCGAGGGTCTTTAGCGCATACTCCCGGTTGGCCTTGTACCCATCGAAAAAGTGCTCCCCGTCGTGGATCACCCGCCGTCCCTCGCCGACCAAATAGGCGTAGGTCTCCTCGATCATCCGCAGGTTTTCCTCGAGGCTGACTTCTAAAGCGTTGGTGACGTGGAAATCCCAGGATTTAGCGACGACGGTGACGACGGGGGTGGAAGCCTCGAGCATCGCCCTTACCGAAGCGTCGTCCTGCGGCCTCACGCCCTTTCTCCGCGTCGAGCCAAACGCACAAAGCTGGGTTTTGCCGAGGTTCACCCCCTTCATCCGCCTGAAAAACTCGGCGTCCTTGGGGTTGGAGCCGGGCCAGCCGCCCTCGATGATGGGGATGCCGAAAGCCGCTAGCCGCCGGGCGATGGCGATTTTGTCGTCGCTGGATAGGTTGACCGCTTCGCCTTGGGTTCCATCCCTCAAGGTCGTGTCCAGGATTTCGATGGTTTGGCTCATAATGTTCCCTCACAGACGCACGGTTTCAAAGTGTTCGACGGTGGGAAAAGGTTCATAAAAGTGGTGCAAAAGTTGCTTCCAGTTTTGATACTGTGGCGAGTCGCGGAAGCCGATGGTATGGGCCTCGAGCGTCTCCCAGCGCACCAGCAACAGGTATTTAGCGGGCTGTTCCATACATTTTTGCAGCTCGTGACCAATATACCCCGGTGTTATAGCGATGTAGGGGCTGGCCTGCTGGAACGCCGCCTCGAACTGGGCCTCACTGCCGGGGCGGACGTGGAGCATGGCGGCCTCGAGAATCATCGCACCGCCCCCAAATCCGGCCAGCCGTAGGCGTACTCGAGCAGCTTCTTCCCACCGATCTCGACCTCTTTCTCCCTCACCTCGACCCCGCCCAGGTGCTGATAAAACTTCACGGTTGGATTCTCGGCCAGCACCCACAAGAACATCGAGGGGTTGCCCCGCGAGAGCATAGCCTCGCTGAAGCGGGTGAAGAGCTGCCGCCCCAGGCCCTTTCCCTGGTGGGCTTGCAGGAGGTAGATCGCCCACAACTGGCAGGCAAACCCCTCCTCGGGTTCCTGCGGCGGCCCGCCGGCCACAAACCCCACGACACCATTCCCCGTAACTTCAGAGACCAGAATCACGCCCGCCCAGTCGGGGTTCTCGAGGCCCCTGCGCCACATTTGTTCCGGGCGCTCATACGAAAGGTTGGCTAGGAACTCGTCTGGAACGATACCCCTGTAGGTCTCGCGCCAGGAGTCCACCTGTACTCGCGCGATGGCGGGGGCGTCCAAAAGGGTTGCAGTGCGAATCACGGTTTCACCTCAGTTAAGTTGGACCAGCCATAGCCCCACTCGGGCAGTTTCTCGCCGCCCAGCCCGATTTCTTGTTCTCGTACCTTCGTCCCGCCCATGTGCTCGTAAAACTTCACGGTGGGGTTGTCGCGCAGCACCCAAATCAGCATATTGGAGTAGCTTTTGGACACCAAATGCTCGACCACAGCCTCAAATAATCGCCGTCCTAAGCCTCTCCCCTGCGCCGATTTGAGGAGATATAGCGCATAGAGTTCGCCGGTGAACTCGCCGTCGTATTGGCGTTCTCTGCCGCCGCTCGAGAACCCCACCACCTGCCCATCCACCTCGGCGACAAA
The DNA here is from genome assembly GCA_040290005.1 of Meiothermus sp. GTDB lineage: Bacteria > Deinococcota > Deinococci > Deinococcales > Thermaceae > Meiothermus. The sequence goes on along the minus strand of PSMF01000016.1, from coordinate 16,512 downwards.
GTTGATGTCATCCGGCCTCGGCTCAGCAAGAATGCGCTGCCAGCGGGCTTCGCGGTTCTCGTAAGTGAGACTGTCCAGGAAACTCTGTGGGACGATACCGGTGTAGGTCTCGCGCCACGCGTCTACATGGACACGGGTGAGGGCGGGGATGTCCTCAGTGCTAACCGGGCGGACGGTCATCGCTTCCATACGTGTTGCACCAGCATCAGCGCCACGCCGCGCGCGAGCAGTTCGTCGCGCTCGTCCTCGAGGTCGGCGCGAAAACGGGGGACGAGTTCCCGATACGCCAACATCAGCTTCTGAACCTCCACGTCCGAAACTCGACCCAGCCGCGTTTCTATGCGGGTTACGGTATCGCGGAGGGTCTCGAGGCTAACCATGCTCACTCATTCCCCGTCTCCGACAGAAAAGCTCGCTTGAAGGATTCAAATGTGGGCGGGGTTTCGAGAAAAGGCTCGAGCCCCGTTCCCAACGCGGAAAACTCAGCAACAAACTTCCCTTTGTCTCGCTCGTTCTCGAGCACCAAGAAAAGCGTGTAGCGGTTGGTCTCGAGGCTGCGCTGAAGCTCGTGGGCGATGTAATGGGACAAGGTTGCAAACCGCTGCGACACCTCGGCAAACGCCGCCTCGAACGTCTCTTTCTAACCGCCTCGGACATTCAGGCTTGCAACCTCGAATATCATTCTGGTCCCCTATTTGCCCAGCCCCGAGCGCTGGACTTCCTCGAGCGACTTAGGCTGCCGCGCCGCCTGGCCCGCTGCCAGCTTGTTCGCAGCATCAAGGTAAGCCCTGGCCGAAGCCTCGATGATGTCGGGGGAAACACCCGTCCCAGTCGCCTGCACCTCGCCCAGCTTGAGCTTCACCGTCACCTCGCCCAGCGCCTCGGTGCTCCCGGTGACAGACTCGACGCGGTAAAGGTCGAGTTCAGGACGCATTTTTATCGCCTCAGCGAGTGCTTTATAGACCGCATCCACCGGGCCGTCACCCGTCGCGGTCGTCGTCACCGAGGCGTTCGGGGTCTCGACTTTCACCGTCGCGGTGGGCAACAGGCCTGAGCCGGAGAAGAACTGGACATGCTCGAGCGTAAATAGATTCGCGGTGGGCGCGGTCTCCGACTCCACCAAAGCCCGCAATTCGTCGGCCCCGATGGGGCCTTTACGCTCTACAATCTCGCGGAAGCGGGTGAACACCGAGCTAAACTGTGCGTCGTCGAGCGTGTAACCCAGGTCGGCGAAGGCTTTCTTGACCGCCGCCTTGCCGGAATGCTTGCCGAGCACCAGAACGGCGGCCTCGCGGCCCACCAGCTCGGCGTTCATGATCTCGTAGGTCTCTTTGTTTTTGATAACCCCGTCCTGGTGGATGCCCGACTCGTGGGCGAAGGCGTTGTCCCCGACGATGGCTTTGTTGGCCTGCACCGCCATCCCCGAGTAGCGCTCGACCATGCGGGAAATGCGGTACAGCTCGCGCGTATTGATCTGCGTCTCGGCCCCGTAATGGTCACGGCGGACGTAAATCGCCATCACCACCTCTTCCAAGCTTGTATTCCCGGCCCGCTCGCCGATGCCGTTGATGGTGCATTCGATCTGGGTCGCGCCGTTCTCCACCGCAGCCAGGGAGTTCGCCGTCGCCATGCCCAAATCGTCGTGGCAGTGGGCGGAGATATGCACATCGCGGCCCCGAACCACCTCGTCATAGATGCGCTTGATAGTCACGCCATACTCGACCGGCGTTCCGTACCCGGTGGTGTCGGGGATGTTGATGGTTGTGGCACCCGCCGCAATCGCGGTTTCATAAAGTTTCTTGACGAACTCGAAATCAGCCCGCATCACGTCCTGGGCGCTGAACTCGACATCATCAGTGAACTCTCTAGCGTAGCGCACCATCTGATCGGAGAGTTCCAGAACCTGCTCCGGGGTCTTTTTGAGCATGTACTCGAGGTGAACCTTGCTGGCACTCGTAAACACGTGAATCCGGCGCTTGGTCGCCCCTTCCAACGCCGCCGCCGCCCGCTCGATGTCGAGCTTGTGGGTCCGGGCCAGGCCGCAAATGGTTGGCCCCTGGACTTCCCGCGCGATGCGCGAGACGCACTCGAACTCCGCCGCGCCGTTCACCGGGAACCCGGCCTCGATGATGTCCACGTTGAGCCGGGCTAAGGCGTGGGCGATTTCCAGCTTCTGCCCCAAGGAGAGCGCTACCCCCGGAGACTGCTCCCCATCGCGCAAAGTCGTGTCGAAGATTCGTACGTGCCGCATGGTCCCCTCCTATTTCCGGTCGGTGCGCAAAATCGCGTACTGATAAAGGTCTTCAAAACGGTCATTCTTGCGGTAGTGGTCGCGGAACAAGCCTTCACACCGCATCCCGCACTTTTCCATCACTCGATATGAACCGGGATTCCGCGTGTAACAAGCTGCTTCGATGCGGTGAAGGTTCAAGGTATCGAAACCCCAGTCCATCACGGCTCCGGTGGCTTCGGTCATGAAACCTTTGTTCCAAAAGGGAACGCCGAGCCAGTACCCAAGCGTGCCCCTCGAGTGTTTCTGGACTACGCTCATGCTGATGCTTTCGGTCAGCTCGCCCGAAACTTTGTCGCTGATGGCCCAAACGTAATGAGTCCCCTGTTCGGCCAGTTCGGCATGGGTTTCAATCCATCCCTCAGCCGCCCCATCGGGGTAAGGAAGAGAAAGATTGAGCGTGGTGTCGGCAACTCGAGCGTCCCCCGCCAGCTCCTGCACCCGCGCGACATCGTCGGGCGCGAACGGGCGCAGGCGGAGGCGGGGGGTCTCGAGCAAAAGCATCATCGGCAACCTCTGGTTAGGTCCTACGTCGTACGTCTTACGCGATGCGCTGAAATCACTTCACGTCCAGAACAGAGATTCTTATACTTTGATTTCATCGTCCCAGACGTGAACCATTCTTTAGCCTTGGGCGCACGACGTAAGACGTACGCTCATAACCGCCTAATCTCCCGCCACTTCCTCTTTGGAGAACCGCGACTTCAAAAATGGCATCATCGAGCGCAGTTGCGGCCCGACCTTCTCGATGGGGTGCTCCTTCCAGAAGTTGCGGTTGGCGTTGAGGGTCGGCTGACCCACGGCGTTTTCGAGCATCCACTCCCGCGCGAACTCGCCCTGCTGAATCTGCCGCAGCACCTCGCGCATCCGGGCCTTGGTCTCGTCGCGGTTGACCACCATCGGCCCACGGGTGTAATCGCCGTACTCGGCAGTGTTGGAGATGCTGTAGCGCATCCCGGCGAACCCCGATTCGTAGATGAGGTCCACGATCAGCTTGACCTCGTGCAGGCACTCGAAATAAGCCATCTCGGGCGGATATCCGGCTTCGGTCAGGGTCTCAAAACCAGCGGCAATCAACTGGGTCAGACCGCCGCACAGCACGGTCTGCTCGCCGAACAGGTCGGTCTCGGTCTCGTCCTTGAAAGTGGTGGCGATGGTTCCCGCGCGGGTTCCGCCGTTGGCCTTGGCATACGCCAGCGCGGTGGGCATCGCCGAGCCCGAGGCATCCTGATACACGGCGACGAGCGAGGGCACACCTGAGCCTTTCTCGTACTCGCTGCGCACTAAGTGGCCGGGACCTTTGGGCGCGACCATCCACACGTCGAGGTCTTTGCGCGGCTTGATCTGCCCGAAGTGGATGTTGAAGCCGTGCGCGAAGGCAATCGCCGCCCCTTCCTTGAGGTTGGGCTCGACCTCGGACTTATAGACCGCGCCTTGAGTCTCGTCGGGGAGCAGCACCATTACGATATCGGCCTGCTTAACCGCGTCAGCGACGGGAAGAACTTCTAGTCCAGCAGCTTTAGCTTTGGCCTCGTTGCGCGAGCCGGGTCGCAGCCCCACGACCACCTTGATGCCCGAATCCTTGAGGTTCATGGCATGGGCATGACCCTGCGAGCCAAAGCCTAGAATAGCGACAGCCTTGTCCTTGATAAAGCCTAAGTCTGCGTCCTGGTCGTAATAAATCTTCATTTGTTTCTCCTTTGCTGACGGGCGATTATTTTGTGCGATAGATAGGCGAGGATACCTATTTGACCGCATAGAAAGCTGCAAAGACAGAGTTCTTGTGCAGCACTTCCACTTCTTTGAAGCCCACTTTGCGCAGCAGCTCGAGCTGCCACGAGAGCGGGCGGGGAGAGTCTTCCTGCTCGATGTAGTCGAACACTTTGGCGCGGTACTGGGGGCCACCGAGCGATTCGAGATATTGCCCGTAGCGCTCCCACATCAGCGTTTGAACCGCAGGCGTAGCGTGCTGCACTAGGTCGCTGACGAGAAGAGCACCGCCGGGGGCCAGCAGGTCGTAGAGCTTACGGAAACCCTGCTCCCAATCGGCATCGTCGCGCAGATGGTGAAGTACCGCAGCCGCGACGATGAGGTCATAGCCAGCCCTGAGTTCCACCTCCCGAAAATCACCTTGATAAACCCGAACCGGTTTATCTGTGACGGCAGAAACGCGGGCTTTAGCCCGCTCGAGCATCGGCCTGCTCAGGTCCAGCAGGTCGCAGGCGATGTGCGAGTAGGACTGCAAAATTTTAAGGGTATTATTCCCCGCCCCACACCCGACATCTAACATACGCCGGGGAGCGGGATGGATGGCGAGGGCGGTTTGCGAAAGAAGCTCGAGCACCAGCGGCGCGTCAACCGTGGCGGCTTGGCCGGTCTCGAGGTCGGAAAACCGTTCCACGTCCGCGTCGAACCGTGCGCGAATTTGCTCGGGGGTGAATTTCTGTTCGAGGGTTCTGGACATAGGAATCTCGATGAGGGACGAAAGATAAAGGATGAAGGACAAAAGCCTTCATCCTTTATCCGCTATCCCGCTTTTTTCTCCCGTACCTTCAATACCTGCTCGCCGCGCGACAACGCGACGGCCCCGGTGCGCATGACCTCCAAGAGCCCGTAAGGCCGCAGCGCCTCGATGAAATCCCCGACCTTCTGCGAGTTGCCGGTTTGCTCGAAGATGATGCTTTTCTTCGCCACGTCCACGATGCGGGCGCGAAAAGCCTCGGCGATGTCCTTGAGTTCCATCCGCTCCTCTAAGCCCGCTACATTCACCTTCACCAGCGCGAGTTCGCGCTCGACGTGGGGCTCGGAGTGGTCGGTGACTTTGATGACCTCGACCAGCCGGTTGAGCTGCTTCTCGACCTGCTCGAGCACCGAATCATCCCCCGTGACCGCCAGCGAGAGCCGCGAAAGCCCCTCCTGGTGGGTGCGCCCGACCGCGAGCGATTCGATGTTGAAGCCCCGGCGGGCGATGAGCCCCGCGATCCTTTGCAGGACACCGGGGTTGTCTTGGACCAGTACGGAAACGACGTGCCTCATATGGCCTCCACTTTCGCGGTCAGCTCTCCCCCGGCATCCCCGGTGTTCACCACGCCTATAGGCTCGACCAGCATGATTTTGCACTCCTGCGCGGCGTAGGGCTTATGCTCGACCCCTTTGGGCGCAACGAAAAGCTCCCCTGCCTTCAGACTCACCGGCCCGTCGCGGAAATCAAGGCGCATCTCGCCCTCGAGGATAAACACCTCATCAGTATCGTCATGCTTGTGCCAAACAAAGTCTCCCTGAATCTTGACCAGCTTGAACTCGTAATCGTTCATCTGAGCGACGATTTTCGGCGACCAGTGCTGGTCGAACAGGGCGAGCTTCTCCGCGAAATTGACCTTGGCGTTTTGCGTTTTGCGTTCGGCGTCTAGCATCTAATCCCCCGCCTCAACCGCCTCGCGCGGGTTCTCGATAATCATGTCCTCGGCGGCCCCGCCGGTGGGAATCATCGGGAACACCCCCTCCTCGTGATGGACCCTCGCGTCCAGCAGCACCGGCCCGTCGTGCTCGAGCACCTCTTTCACCGTCTCCGAGAGCTTGCCCTTGTCGGTCAGGGTGATACCCTTGATGCCGTATGCCTCGGCCAGCTTGGCGAAATCAGGGTTGGAATCGGCCAGATACACCTCGCTGTAGCGCTTGGCGTGGAACAAATCCTGCCACTGCCGCACCATCCCCAAGAAACCGTTGTTCAGGATCACGATTTTGATGGGCAGGTTGTTCTTCTTCACCGTCGCCAGCTCCTGCAGCGTCATCTGGAAACTGCCGTCCCCATCGAAATCAATCACCGTTTCGCCAGGCCGGGCCAGCGCCGCGCCGATGGCGAAGGGCAATCCTACGCCCATCGTCCCCAGGCCACCTGAGTTGATCCAGGAGCGCGGGCTGTCAAACTTGAAGAACTGCGCGGTGAACATCTGGTGTTGCCCCACCCCGCTCGTCACCACCGCCTTGCCCTGCGTCGCCTCCCAGAAGGCTTGGATGACCTCCTGGCTTTGCAGGTAGGGCTTGGGCTTCCAGGCGAAGGGGTGCTTGGACTTCCACTCGTCAATCTGCTTCCACCACGGCTTAATCTCGAGCTTCTTCGCGCCCTTAGCTAGCTCGGTGGCGACCCATTTGGCATCGCCCACCACCGGAATTGCGGTCTTGACCAGCTTCCCAATCTCGGCGGGGTCAATGTCCACGTGGATAATAGTGTGCGCGTTGGGAGCGAACTTGCTGACCTTCCCGGTCACGCGGTCGTCGAAGCGCATCCCGATGCCCAGGATGGTGTCGGCGTTGTGAATCGCCCGGTTCGCCGCGACGCTGCCGTGCATTCCGGGCATTCCCAGAAACTGCGGGTGCGTGCCGGGAAAGGCGCCCAGACCCATCAGCGTCGGGATGGTGGGAATGCCGGTTTTCTCGGCAAAGGCGATGATTTCGTCCGCCGCGTTCTGCGCCCCGCCGCCCACCATCAGGATCGGCTTTTGGGCCACCCCTAGCGCCTCCAACGCCCGCTCGATCTGGCGCGGGTGGCCCTTGTACGTCGGCTTGTAGCCGGGCAGATCAATCTCGACCTCAAACGTCCCGGTGAACTCAGCCTGCTGGATGTCTTTGGGGAAGTCCACTAAAACGGGGCCGGGCCGCCCGGTGGAGGCGATATAGAAGGCTTCGGCGAGGATGCGGGGGATGTCGTTGACCTCGTGAACCTGGATGTTGTGCTTGGTGACGGGCTGGGTGATGCCCACCACGTCCGCCTCCTGGAAAGCATCCGTCCCGATCAGGCTTTGCGCCACGTTCCCGGTGATGGCGACGACCGGGGTTGAGTCCATCAGCGCGTCTTGCAGCCCCGTGACAAGGTTGAGCGCACCCGGCCCCGAGGTCGCCATGCATACACCCACGCGCCCAGAAGCCCGTGCATAAGCCGTCGCCGCGTGAACCCCGCCCTGCTCGTGGCGCACCAGGATGTGGCGGATGGGCGAGTCGTACAGCGCGTCGTAGGTGGGCATGATGGTCCCGCCCGGATGCCCGAAGATCAGGTCCACCCCCTGCTTCTCTAACGCTTTCAGGATTGCCGCCGCTCCGTTCATAGAGTCTCCTCTTCCAAAAACTCGCCCCCCGACGTTCCGGGGGGCTTTAGGATGCGCTCGTAAGCTCTTAGCTACACCAAATCCCCCGTAGACCTAATAACTACTAGGTCTACTACGACTAGGATTAGGCTTCGCCCGGAAGGCATCATGTCCTGAAGTGTAAAGCGCTTTGGTATACCGTGTCAACCCTAGATGTATCGCAGCCCGTTTTGCAGCTCGTCGGCGGTGACGTTATTCAGAATCACCAACAGCCGCTTCAGAATCTCGTAGGTTGGGCGGCGCACTGCAAGGTACGCTTTTGCGCCACAGCAAAAGCGAGTTGGTTAGCATCGCTCAGGCCACGGTTTCCGGCATCCTTAGCGGTGAGCGCGGAGAAGCCTCGAGCCCTCAGCAGCTCCGCTAGCAGCACATCCACGTCCTCGTCTAAGTAAAGTTCGATGAAAATACGGGTCACAGGTCGCGCACCAATGGGTCAATTAGGTCATCAGAAACATGGTTGCGCTGTATGTATCCATTGATTTCTTCCTGATGGTCGCTGTGGTAACTCAGCGCGTCGAATACTCGGGCCAGCGTCAGATGCGGCAAGGCGTTAGGAATCTGCTCGGGCGCGGTTCCTAGCCGCCAAATCTCGACAACCGCCCGAACCGGTGTGCGGGTGTCTTGGATGATGGGCTCCCCACCCAGGATTTCGCCATCTCGAACGATGTAACGATGAGCTGTCGGGCGTAGCATGAAGTTAGTGTAGCAAACTAGCGTAGGACAGCCTCAAGAAGCTTTTTTGCGGATGGCCTCGAGTTCCCTCTACACCAACTCAGGAACGTTCTCGTCTTCGTACTTTCAAGACACCTACTATTTCCATCAGAGACGCGAGCGGGTGGGCTTCGTCTTCGCCTACCTCGTCAATCAACTCATCCAGCAAGCCGACAAGGATTTCGTACTCGCCAGCCGTCACCATGATTCCAACCATATCTCGTACTCGGAGTGCGAGCCAATCCAAAACCATGGGATTTCGTCGCCTTCACGAAGACCTAGAACACGCCAATCCCTGCTGATTCGCGCAGACTAAAGCTCCTCGACAGAATGCACCTTTTTGAACCGCAGACTGGGGTGAAAAGGGTTTTCCTTCCAAAGTTTGTAAGCCGCTCGAGCCCGCTCCCTTACCTCTTCAGGAAGCTTGCGGTAACGGTCGAAAAACCCGTCCGCCAGAAAGACTTCACAGTTCGTCGAAGCCCATCTCTTTGCGCTTGCCCGCCTTGATGTCGGCCTTGACCTTCGCGGCGATTTTACTCAGCTTGTCTTCCGACTTAGCAAAAGCCTCATCCCAGCGCAGTTCGCTCTCGATGTCTTCGAGCACCTGCGCCCAAACCAAGTCTTGGTCGGCCTCTGGCAGCTTGGCAATCTGCTCGAGGGCTCTTTCTTTCAACGTAGACATAGAACCAGCGTAGCAAACTAGCGGGGGACGGCCTCACAGCGCCGAGCAATCTCCCCCACCGCCACCTTCGCGTGCTCCCGCCCGTTCTCGATAAACACCGTCCGGGTATCCGAGCCAAACCCCGCACTCCCCGCCACAAACAGCCCCGGAATCGAGGTCTCGTAGCCCTCGGAGAGCAAAGGCGCGTCCTCCTGCGCGTCAAACCGCACCCCAGCCCCGCGCAGAATCCCGTCCACCGCGCGGTAGCCAACGTAAATAATGACGAAATCGGCGGGCAAAACGGCGTTCTCTCCCTGCTGCTCCACTACCACATCTCGCCCCCTAATCTCCTGCACCGTCGCGTTCAGCAACAACCGAATCGAGCCCTCCTTGACGCGGTTCTCGAAGTCGGGCTTGAGCCAATACTTCACGCTGGGGCGCACCTCGCCCTCGCGGTGGACGACGGTGACTTTAGCCCCGGCCCGGTATAAGTCCAAGGCAGCCTCAACCGCGCTGTTCGAGCCACCGACGATAACCACGTCCTGATGCCAGAAACTCAGGGTCTCGTTTATCCCGTACAGAACGTGAGGTTGGTTTTCGCCGGGAACCCCTAAGCGGTTGGGGTTGTCGTAATAACCCGTCGCCACCAGGACGAAACGGCTTTTTAGGCTATCTTCGCCACTGCGGCCGCGGCATTGCACGGTGAAATTGCCCTCGGTTCCGGTGATCGCGGTAGCTTCAGTGTAGGTGCGGATATCTAAGCCCTCCACTTCGGCCAGGCGGCGGTAGTAGGCCAGGGCCTCGCGGCGGGTGGGTTTAGGCGTCAGGGACGGGAAGGGATGCCCGCCGATCTCGATGTTCTTGGCCTCACTGAAGAAGATGGTCTCGACGGGCCAGCGGTAGACGGTGTGAACGAGGGTGCCGCGCTCCAAGTTCACCACGCTCAAACCCTTGCGCTTGGCCTCGATGGCCGCGGCGAGCCCGACGGGTCCAGCTCCGATGATAATCAGGTCCAACATTGGTTCTATGGTACAGCGACGGTCCCCTGACAATGAGCGGTGCGCCACGGAGCACCGGGAGGATTGCAGCGTAGCTCACGCTCACCTCTGCTTGAAGCGGGTGCTTTAGGCTCAAGTCGGTATAGAGTGGATATCGAACCCGGAAATCTGGATCGCCTTGGTCACGCTCACCGTCTTAGAAATCGTCCTGGGCGTGGACAACGTTATCTTCATCTCGATTCTGGCTTCCAAGCTGCCCAAGGAGCAGCAGGACCGCGCTCGGCAGACCGGATTACTCCTGGCAGCGGGGATGCGGCTACTATTCCTGCTCGCCATCGGCTGGATTATCAGCTTAAAGAACGAGCTGTTTAGCCTGTTTGGGATGGGTTTTTCCGGGAAAGACCTGATTTTGATTGCGGGTGGGCTGTTCCTGATTTACAAGGCGACGAAGGAGATTCACGAGAAGCTCGAGGGTGAGGAAGGCGAAACCACGGCTCGAGTAGCCCCCACCTTCGCCGCCGTAATCGGGCAAATCTTGGTGCTGGACTTGGTGTTCTCGATTGATTCGGTGATCACAGCAGTGGGGATGACCCCCTACGTAGCGGTAATGATGGTCTCGGTGCTGATTGCGGTGGGCATCATGCTTTTCGCTTCTAAAGGCATCTACGATTTCGTCAACCGCCATCCGGCGGTAAAGATGCTGGCCCTATCGTTCCTGCTGCTGATCGGCGTTTCGCTCATCGCCGAGGGGCTGGGGCAGAAGATTCCCAAGGGCTACATCTACTTCGCCATCGCCTTCGCGGTATTTACGGAGTGGCTGAACATCCGCGCCAGCACGCGCAAAAAAGGTACGCCGGTGCATCTGCATAACGTCTACGAGGAGGGACCAACGCAAGACGCCAGACGCTAAACGCCGAGGGCCGAAAGCTAAGAACTGCCTTTTGCCCTCTGCTCTCGGCAAGTGCCTTAGCACCTCTTCGAGCGCCCACCGCAGCCCCTCGAGCGGCCCCTCAGGCACGCGGGCTGGTGGCGGATTTCAGGCTGCGGGTCCCGTTTTACCTCATGGCGGGGCTTTCGGCCCTGACCTTTCTGCTGGCACTGATGGCCCGAGTCGCTCAAACCCGAGAACCGCCGCCCAACCCTGCCCTGGCCCCAGGCTAACCCCTTCGGGGCATTGGCCGCGCTGCGCAAGTATCCGCTGGTGCGCTCGCTGGCCTGGACGGTGCTGTTCAACGGCCTGGCGCTCAACATGCTGATCGCGGTGTGGATTCCTTATTTCTCCTACCGCTATGGCTTCAGCCCCTCCGAGAACGGCTTTACCCTGGCCGCCTTCGGGCTGATGACCGCGGTCGGACAGGCTTTGGTCGGTCCCCCGGCTGGTTCCGAAACTGGACGAGCGGCGGGCGATCCTCTTCAGGCTCACGGTGAGCTTGCTCAGCTTCGTGGGCTACGGCCTCGCGAGCGCCCCCTGGATGCTGTATACGGTCCTGGTCGTCACCACCTTGGGCGCGATAGACGAGCCCGCATTGCAATTGCTGATCAGCCAGAAGGTCCGCGATGACGAACAGGGAACCGTGCAGGGCGCGCTGGCGACGATCACCAACCTGATGGGCGTGGTAGGGCCGATTGCCGGAACCTACCTCTTCACCGGGTTCAGCGGGCCGGGGACGGCGCTCGAGCTTCCCGGAACCCCGTTCTTCGCGGGCGCGGTGTTCGTGGCGATGGGTCTGGGTTTGGCGTACCGGACGCTGAGGCACCAAAAGGCTGGGCAGACGGTTACTTGAAGACTTTGGAAAGCTCGAGATGGATGCCTAAAACCTCGTCATCGAGGGTTTCGGGGTCTTTGAAGATCTGATAGTTGTCCGGGCCACTGAACACATACACATTGCGTATATCAGGCATCACCAACCAGCAGGATTGAACCCCGCGGGCAAAATACTCGCTGGCTTTTTCAGCAGCTCTTGAAAGCTCTAGCTCGAGGGAATGATCTCGATTACACCCGATGGCGCGGTCTTGACCCGAGTCTCGTCCTTGCCCACGCGGAACTCAAAATCGGCCTTTGGGAACAGCGCAATACCGGGAACCGACTCCCACTCCTCCAGTTCTAGGGTGAGTTCGGAGTACAGATCGTATCGCTCAGCGTAAGCACTACCCAAGGCAAGGATGAGGGTTTGCACACGGGAGTGGAATCGGCTTGACATCGGCTTACCCCGCTCGAGTTCGTGCTGCGAGACTTCAATCCCCTTTTGCATAGCGTCCTTTTACCCCTATGGTACAGCAAAACATGCATCCCTTAGAATATTCAGGCTATGAGCACACGAGTCGAAAAAGACAGCATGGGCGAAATCCAAGTGGACGATTCCGTCCTGTGGGGTGCCCAAACCCAGCGCAGCATCGAGAACTTTCCCATAGGGATGGAGCGCTTCAAGATGCCTAAAAGCATCATCCGGGCCTTGGGCATTCTTAAGAAAGGCGCAGCCCTGGCGAACGCCGAGCTGGGCGAGCTTCCGCGCGAGAAAGCCGACCTCATCGCCAAGGCCGCCGACGAGGTAATCGAGGGCAAGCTGGATGACCACTTCCCGCTGGTGGTGTTCCAAACCGGCTCGGGGACGCAAAGCAATATGAACGCCAACGAGGTCATCTCCAACCGGGCGATTCAGATGGTGGGCGGAGTACTGGGCAGCAAAACCCCCATTCATCCGAATGACGACGTGAACCGGGGGCAAAGCTCCAACGACACCTTCCCCACCGCCATGCACATCGCGGTGGTCGAGGAACTGCACCGCCAGCTCTATCCCAAAGTCAAGAAACTACGCGACACTTTGAGCGATAAATCCATCGCCTTCAGGGACATCGTGAAGGTGGGCCGCACCCACCTCCAAGACGCTACCCCCATCACTTTGGGTCAGGAAATCGGCGGCTGGGTGGCGCAGATTGATTATTGTCTCGAGCAAATCTCCCATGCCGAAAAGGGGCTCTACGAACTCGCCATCGGTGGAACGGCAGTGGGGACGGGATTAAACGCCCATCCCAAGTTTGGCGAGTTGGCGGCGGCGTACTTCGCCAAGGAGACCGGGTTTCCCTTTGTGTCTGCACCGAATAAATTCGCCGCGCTGAGCGCTCACGACGCGCTGGTAACGGTCAGCGCGAGCTTGCGGACCCTGGCCGGAGCACTGATGAAGATGGCGAACGATGTGCGCTGGCTGGCTTCGGGGCCACGCAACGGGATTGGGGAAATCACCATCCCTGAGAACGAACCCGGAAGCTCGATTATGCCGGGGAAAGTGAATCCGACGCAATCCGAGGCGATGACGATGGTCTGCGTGCAGGTTTTCGGCAACGACGCGGCGGTGGCCTTCGCGGGCTCGCAGGGCAACTTTCAGCTCAACGTGTTCAAGCCGGTGATGGTCTACAACGTTTTGACCAGCATTCAGCTCCTGGGCGACGCCTGCGAGGCCTTCAACGACAACTGCGCCGTCGGCATCGAGCCCAACCTGTCCAAGATTCAGGAGAATCTGGGCAAGAACCTGATGCAGGTAACGGCACTCAACCGCCACATCGGTTACGACAAGGCCGCCGCCATCGCCAAAAAAGCCCATAAAGAAGGGACGAGCTTGAAGGAAGCGGCGTTGGCACTGGGCTACTTGACCGAGGAGGAGTTTGACAAATGGGTGGTCCCGATGGAGATGACCCATCCCAGCGCGGATTAGGCCGCACGGCAAATGCCGAACATCGAACGCCCAACGCTAAACGCCAAAGGCAGAAAGCCATAAAACCGCGACCGTTGTCCTGCCCCGCGTAGCGCAGCGGTAACAACCTGAGGAAGTCGGTGGTTCGTCGAAACATCTCACACGCGCGTCAGTCATCCAGCACTCGGGTACAGAACGGCGTTTTTTCTACCCGAGATATTGCGTCGTGGAGCGCGCGGGGGATTCTTCACAGAAAGTAGGGGCGTACAGCAGTACGCCCCTACGAGATGACCGGCATTTCGTGCAAAGCCTCCGACCCTTTTTGCTTGTCAAAACCGATGCCAGGGTGTTTAACTGGAAGCCGCATGAGCCGACATAAGATCGGGATTATCGGCGCGGGGAATATTTCGGGGATTTACCTCGAGGCCCCCCGCAAGTTCTCCAACCTGGAAATCGTCGCCCTGGCCGACATCGCCCTGGACAAAGCGAGAGCCCAGGCCGAGAAATACGGCGTTCCCAAGGTCTGCACGGTGGAGGAGTTGCTTGCCATGCCGGAGGTCGAGGCGGTGGTGAATATTACCATTCCCGCCGCCCACGCGGAGATCGCCAAGGCCGCCCTCGAGGCCGGGAAGCACGTCTACAACGAGAAGCCGCTGGCAATAGGGCTCGAGGAAGGCCAGAAGCTGCTCGAGTTGGCGAAGTCCAAGGGCTTAGAGATCGGCTGCGCGCCTGATACCTTCCTAGGCGGCGGCTTGCAGAACGCCCGGCGGCTGCTGGACTCTGGAATCATCGGCAAGCCGGTGGCTTTCCACGCGGCCATGCTGACCCACGGCCCCGAAACCTGGCACCCCAACCCGGATTTCTTCTTCCAGCCCGGCGCTGGCCCGCTTTTCGACATGGGGCCGTATTATCTCACCGCCCTCACCGCCCTGCTCGGCCCGGTCTCGGCGGTCACAGGATTTTCCAGAGCCAGTTTCCCCACCCGCACCGTAGGGAGCGGCGAGAAGAAGGGCGAGAAAATCACGGTGAACACGCCCACCCACGTCACGGCGAGCCTCGAGCTCACCTCCGGCGTGATCGGTACGCTCACCACCAGCTTCGACACCTACTGGGACAAGTACGACACGCTCATCATCTACGGCTCCGAGGGCACCATGGTGCTGCCCGACCCCAACAGCTTCGGCGGGAGTGTACGGGTCTGGAAGGGCAAAGCCTGGGAAGAAATCGCGCCGCAGCACGGCTTTACCGAGAACTCGCGCGGGATGGGCTTGAGCGAGATGCTCCACGCCCGCGCGCAAGGGCGTGAACCCAGAGCGAGCGGAAACCTCGCGCTGCACGTTTTGGAGACCATGCACGCGATTCTCGAAAGCTCGGATAAACGCAAAGCCGTGAGCATCAAAAGCCAGCCGGGGCAACCTGCCGCACTCCCGGTCGGGCAGGACGAAGGTATCTTGCGGTAGACGTTTACCGTTGACCGTCAACCGTTCACCGCAAGTTCAAAGGCACGTTAGAAGCAGCAAAATTTGTTTCCGTTTTTGCGGTCAACGGTAAACCGTAAACGGTCAACAGGAGGTTTTTATGCCATTACCCATCGGTCTTCAGGTATACAGTCTGCGTGACGCGCTGACCCAGGATTTTTACGGGACCCTCGAGCAGGTCGCGCGGATGGGCTACGAGGGTGTGGAACTCTTCGGCAACTTACCGCCGGTTTCGGAGCTAAGGGCGCGTTTGGAGGATATGGGGTTGAAGGTCGCCGGTCGTCACGCGGTGCTCGACCAGTTGGCGGGGGACTTAGGGCCTTTCCTCGAGGAAGTTCAGGGTTTGGGGGCTAAATACCTCGTCTGTGCCTGGTCCAAGGCTAACCCGACCTGGGAACAGAACGCCGACCAACTGGCAAACTTGGCCGAGCAAACCAAAAAGGCTGATCTAAAGCTGCTCTACCACAACCACGACCACGAAATCCGGGAGCAGTTCGATGGGCAGCCCGCGCTGGATTATCTGCTTTCACGCTCAAGCGATTTGGGAGCCGAGCTGGACATCGCCTGGGTACACGCGGGCGGAGCCGACCCGGTGGAGTATTTGAAGCGCTACGCGGGCCGCGCTCCCCTGCTCCACATCAAGGACGTGCGAAAAGCGGCGAAGGGTTGGGACACAGTGGAGTTGGGTCAGGGCGAGGTTGACCTGAAGGCTGCACTCGAAAACTCAGGGGGCGCAGAGTGGCTGCTGGTCGAGCAGGACCATAGCCCCGAGCCGGTGGAAAGTGCCCGGCGCAACCTCGAGTGGTTGAAAAAAGCGATGAGCAGCTAGCAATGAGCGGTGAGCCAAAGCAAAAGACGCGGATAGCTTATGGCCCATAGCCAAAACAGCCCCACGTCTCGAACGAGAAAATCTCATCTCGAGAAGCCACGTCCTGGACGTGAGGTTTTTAGCCTCCCGCCGGTTTTTAGCTCATGGCTCATCTCTCATCGCTCATTGCTCATTGCTGCCCTCAATCCCTACCTACCTCACATCTCCATTCTCATCCGGGCAATACAGTTGCACATGGAGGTGAAGGTATGAGTTATCCGTTCAAACTGCCCGACCTAGGTTATGACAAAGGTGCTTTAGAGCCCAGCATTGATGCCCAGACGATGGAGATTCACCACGACAGGCACCACGCGACCTACGTGAATAACCTCAACGCGGCCTTGGAGAAAGCCCCCGAGGTGCAGGGGTGGAGCCTCGAGGAACTCCTGGGAAAGATCAATCAGGTTCCCGAGGCCATCCGCACCGCCGTGCGCAACAACGGCGGCGGCCACCACAACCACACCCTGTTTTGGGACATCCTCACCCCTGGCGGCTCTCATGAGCCCACCGGCAAGCTGGCCGACGCGATTAACTCCACCTTCGGCAGCTTTGACGAGCTCAAAAAGCAGATGACCACCGCCGGGACCGGGCGGTTTGGCTCGGGTTGGGCCTGGCTGGTGAAGGATAAGAACGGCGGGCTCAAGGTCTACAGCACCGCCAACCAGGACTCCCCGCT
>PSMF01000171.1:0-5445 GCA_040290005.1 Meiothermus sp. | reverse complement strand
TTCGCAAGATTTCAGAGCTCTATCCAAGAAATAGCTTTCTATGCTGAGGTGTTGAGGGTTTGTTCCTAAGCTGTCTGTTACGTTGCTGTACAAAAAATCTGTTTGTAGGGGCCGTCGTTTATGGCGGCCCTGCAATCCCCGACCCGCGATGTTGCGTTGTCATGGTCGTGATTTTGTAGCCTGCGGGGATTCAGGGCGAGCACAAGGCATCCCCCTACAAAAACAGGTCATGTCTGGGACAGTGAAATTCAATCTGGAGAATCCCCGTTCTGGATGCGACCTCTAAATGGATGACCTGGGAGTTTGCCTCCAAGCACGGGGAACGCCGGGATGTCTTCTTGTGCTATAGAAGAGTTGCAGTGGGCAAACTGGGTTCAGCTTGAGCCTCGAACCAGGGTGAATTGACCCACCCCCGTCCGTCTGCTAAACTTTGACTCAGTACAAGATTTTGGCGGAGGACGACATGATCGCAGACCGGAAACAGGCGAAAAAAGGCGGCGGCTGGCTGCTCGAGCCCACCCTTAGCATCTTCACCCCTGAGGATTTTGACGATACCACCCGCATGATCCAAGATACGGTGCGGAGTTTTGTGGAGAAGGAGTACGCGCCCAAGGCCGAGGCGATGGAGCACGGGGAGCTCGAGCACAACATTCCCCTGCTCAAGAAGGCAGGTGAGCTAGGTCTACTGGGCGTGGAGGTCAGCGAGGAGCACGGTGGCCTCGACCTGCCCAAGACCGTCTCTACCGTGATCGCCGAAGGGCTGGCTCCGACCGGTGGTTTCAGTGTCTCCTACGGTGTTCAAACCAGTATCGGCTTGCTGCCATTGGTGTACTGGGGCACGAAAGAGCAAAAGGATAAATACCTCGCCAAACTCGTCTCTGGCGAGCTAATCGCTGCCTATTGCCTCACCGAGCCGCAGTCTGGGTCGGACGCGATGGGGGCTAAGACCAGGGCTGAGCTGACCGAAGATGGCAAATATTACGTTATCAACGGCACCAAGATGTGGATATCCAACGCTGGTTTCGCTCACCTCTTCACCGTCTTCGCCAAGACCAAAGAGGGTCTGACTGCCTTCCTAGTCGAGCGCGACACGCCCGGTGTGCGTTTCGGCGGCGAGGAGAAGAAGATGGGGATCAAGGCTTCTTCTACCCGCCAGGTCTTCTTCGAGGACGTGAAGGTGCCGGTGGAGAACGTGCTGGGTGAGCTGGGCAAGGGGCACAAAATCGCCTTCAACGTGCTGAACGTGGGCCGCTACAAGCTCGGGGCAGGGGCCATTGGTGGGGCCAAACAAGCCCTCGAGCTTTCCGCCAAGTACGCCAAGGAGCGCGTCGCCTTCGGTACGCCCATCGCCAACTTCGGGCTGATCCAGCAGAAGCTGGCCGAGATGGCGAGCAGGATTTTCGCGGGCGAGAGCGCCGTCTACCGCACGATGGGGATGATTGACGAGGCGCTGGAAAACCTCGACAAAGCCAACGGCGAAGGGCCATCGGCCCCCGGCCATGCCGGTGCTCGTGCCGCCGAAGCCGTCCTGGCGGGTATCGAGGAGTACGCCATCGAGGCCAGCATCATCAAGGTGCTGGGATCGGAAATCCTCGACTATAGCGTGGACGAAGGCGTGCAGATTCACGGCGGCTATGGCTATAGCGCCGAATATCCCATCGAGCGGGCCTACCGCGACAGCCGGATCAACCGCATCTTCGAGGGGACGAATGAGATCAACCGCCTGCTGATCCCGGGAATGCTCCTGCGCCGCGCGCTGAAGGGCGAGCTGCCGCTGTTTGAGGCCGCGATGCGGCTGCAAAAAGAGCTGCTCGAGCCCAGCTTCGACGAGCCCGAGGACAAGGAGATGACGCAGCTGGAGAACCTCAAAAAGCTCGCGCTGGCGGTGCTCGGCTTGGCCGCGCAGAAGTACACCACCAAAGTCGAGCAAGAGCAGGAAGTTTTGGGCATAGCCGCCGACATCCTGATTGACCTCTACGCCGCCGAGAGCGCTTTATTGCGGGCTCGCCGTCTTAGCGACAGCGTGTACGCCGACATGGCCCAGCTCTACGCCTACCAAGCCATTGACCGTGCCCAGGCCGGTGCGCTTTCGATCCTGCCGCGCCTGGCCGAGGGCGACGAGATGCGCCTTATGGCCTCTGCTGCCCGCCGCCTGACCAAGCACGACCCCGTAGACTTGGTGGAGGTGCGCCGCCGAATTGCTGCGAAGGTGCTGGGGGCTGACGGTTATCCGCAACCCAAAGCCTAAACTCGATTTGACCTGTAGGGGGCGGATGGATGTCCGCCCTTTTCAAGTTAAGGTTTGTGCGGATTTGCAGTAATATTGCTGTAGGGGTGCAGCATGAACCGAATCCGTTTTACCGTTGACTTGAGCGAAAGGGCTGACTCGCTTCTAAACGCGATGGCTACCGAGCAGAACACCACCAAGGCTGAGATCGTCCGCAAGGCGCTGGGGGTGTATCGCTTCTTGATGGAAGAGGAGAAGAAGGGCGCTAAAGTTGAGATTTCCAACCCCAAAGAGGAGAGTGTCCGCCAACTGGTGATCAACCCAGGGCTTTAGATGGCAAACCCTGGCCCTCAGCAGATCGGCGATGAGGATACCGCGACCAGGGCGGGGTTTGGCTCGGATGATGTAAAGCCGATTACGCCGAACCGCCAGCGCCGCAGCTACAAGGGGCGGGGCTGGATGCCAAGCTGCTGTCCGATTACCAGAGCCTGCTCAAATCGGCCGGGGGGAGGCCCTGGCGGTGTTTCAGGCCATCGCGGTGCAGGCCTTGTTGCCGGTGCTGACCCTGATTCTGGGGTATGTTTTCGGCAGTCAAAAGGACGTCTGAGCGCGAAGCTTCGCTCATTGCCCACAACTCATCGCTGCCGCACTGGACGGTAGAATGGGGTATGGTGACAACTCAAAAGGAAGATTTGCTCGAGCAAATTCGTCACTTCTTGCAGGACGAGGTGATGGCTCTCGAGCCCCTCTTCTTCAAGCATGGCTTCAACGCCGCCCTCCCCGAGCTGGAGCGGCTGCGGGGTGAGGTGAAGGTTAGGGGCTGGTGGTTGCCGCCGCTGCCAGGAGAAATGGGCGGGATGGGCCTCGGCCTGGCCGAGTTCGCCCGTCTCTCCGAGGAGATGGGCCGCACGCCGCTGGGCAACTTCGTTTTCAACACCCAGGCCCCCGACATTGGCAACATGGAGGTGTTGCACAAGCACGGCTCCCCGCAGCAAAAAGAGCGTTTCCTAAAGCCCCTCGCAGCCGGGGAAATCCGCAGCGCCTTCGCCATGACCGAACCCGAGCACGCCGGTTCCAACCCGGTGTGGATGAGCACCAGCGCCGTGCTGGATGGGAACGAGTGGGTCATCAGCGGGCACAAGTGGTACACCACGGGGTTTGACGGCTCAGGGTTCGTGATCGTGATGTGCGTGACCGACCCCGACAGCCCCAAGCCCCACGCCAGAGCCTCGCAGATTATCGTACCCAGCGATGCGGATGGGCTCGAGCACGTCCGCTGCATCTCGGTGATGGGCGAGGAAGGCGAAGGCTGGGCCAGCCACTCGGAGATTCGTTTGAAAAACGTTCGCGTGCCCAAAGAAAACCTGCTCGGCGAGCGGGGAAAAGGCTTTGCCATCGCGCAGGAGCGGCTCGGGCCGGGGCGGATTCACCACTGTATGCGCTGGATCGGGATTTGTCGGCGGAGCCTCGAGCTGATGTGCCAGTACGCCGCCTCCCGTGAGCTTTCGCCGGGGAAACCGCTGGGCTCGCGTCAGGCCATCCAGCATATGATCGCCGATTCCCACGCGGAAATCGAGGCCGCGAGATTGATGGTCCTGGACGCTGCCGAGAAGGTCGAGAAGTTCGGTGCCGAGGGCGCGAGGACCGAGATTTCCACCATCAAATACTTCGTTGCGGGCGTGCTCCAGCGCGTGGTGGACAGGGCAATTCAAGTCCATGGCGGGCTGGGGATGTCCGACGACCTGCCGCTCTCGTTTTTTTACCGCCACGAGCGGGCTGCCCGCATCTACGACGGAGCCGACGAGGTGCACAAAACGGTGGTGGCGCGGGCGATCCTCAAGGAATATGGCCTGGATGTTTCGCTCTAAGCCTCGCCACTCGACTTGCTGCAACGGCAATTCCTCCCCCTGGATGGGGAAGGGTAGGGTGGGGGTGATGATCCTCGGCCTGTTCCTGTTGGTTGCTGAAACCTCGAGCTGTACAGCAAACTACGCTCTCAATCGCCGTGTACCCCCACCTAACCAAAAGAGGGGAACGCTTTGCGCCATCCCCCGCAAGGGGGGAGGGACTTAACCGCTGGTGAATACATGGATGACCTTCTTGACCAAGCAACGACTATTCGTAGCGGCGAAGAGCTGGATGTTGGGAGGCTCGAGCCCTACCTCCTCGAGCATTTGCCAGGCGCGTCGGGAAGCCTCGAGGTTTCCCAGTTCCCGCGCGGCTTTTCCAACCTTACCTATTTGCTCAAACTGGGCGACCAGGAGTTGGTTTTGCGCCGCCCGCCGTTCGGGGCCAACATCAAAACCGCACACGATATGGGCCGCGAGTACCGCATCCTCACTGCGCTAAAGCCTGTCTACGACAAGGTTCCCGAGGCGCTTTTGTACTGCGATAATCTCGAGGTCATCGGCGCACCGTTCTACGTGATGCGGCGCCTGCACGGCGTAATCCTCCGCAACAAGCCGCCTCGAGGGCTCACGCGCGAACTCATGCGGGGCATCTCGAACGCCCTCGTGGACGCGCTGGTCGAGCTGCACACGTTGGATTATGCCAAGACCGGTTTGTCGGACCTCGGAAAACCCGAAGGCTACGTTGGGCGGCAAGTCTCGGGCTGGTCGAAGCGGTATGAGAACGCCCGCACCGACGATATTCCCGGCATGGAGCAGGCTATGGAATGGCTTGCCGCCACCATGCCTGCCGAGTCCGGCACGGCGCTGATTCACAACGACTTCAAATATGACAATCTCGTCCTGGACGAAGATAACTGGACTCGAGTAATCGCCGTCCTGGACTGGGAGATGGCAACATTGGGCGACCCGCTGATGGACTTGGGAACCACGCTGGGCTACTGGGCCGAATCAGACGACCCGCCCGGCTTGAAAAGCTTCGGACTTACGCATTTGCCGGGAAATTTGACCAGGGCTGAACTCGTCCAAGCCTACGCCGGAAAGACCGGCGCGGACGTTTCCAATATCGTCTTTTACTACGTCTTTGGGCTGTTCAAGGTCGGGGTCATCATGCAGCAGATTTACGCCCGTTATCAAAAAGGTCTGACCCAGGATACCCGCTTCGGTGCGCTGATTCAGCTCATCCGAGAAATCGGGCAGATGATTGATAAGGCCCTGGACACGGGCAAACTGTGAGGGTGGCATAAACTGTCCCCATGCGCCGCGACGAGCTCGCCTCCACCGGCCCCGCCACCTTCCTCAAGGCCCCCC
>PSMF01000170.1:0-5473 GCA_040290005.1 Meiothermus sp. | reverse complement strand
CGCTTAGCCCGAATCGCTCTGGCCCAGGGACCCCCTCCCTGGCGCGAGCAGGTGGGGGCGGAGCTTGGCAGAATGCTTTGGGAGCTAGGGGGGAGAAAGTGATGAGAGCTCAGGTAACGGAACATGTTGCACCCCTTTCAAAGCTCCTGCAATGTCGGTGTGCGGGTGAGGGTCAATTCCCCACCCGCGCCAGCCGCTCGGCCCCGGCGGGCAATTCCCCGGCGGCGTAGGACTTTACCTTGGTGTAGGTGTTGCCGCTGAAGGTGCCGAGCTCGCCCGAGCCGTCGGCCTTGTAGAAGAGCACCCCGGCCGAGGTGCTGACCACCTGCTTCCAGCCCTTGGCTAGTTGCCCCGAGACGTAGGTGCCGGTCTGGGACAGCGCCCCGTTGGCGGCGAAGGTGACCAGCGCGCCGATCCCGTCGCTCTGGCGGTAGAACAAGACCCCACCCGGGGTGCGCAGGATGTGGCTCCAGTTGGTGCTGAGGCTGTAATTGGAGTAGACGTACGACCACTTGCAGGCCGCGTCGTAGGTCCCGTAGCCCCCGGTGCCGGTGGGCTGCTTGTAGAAGAACACCCCGTTGGCGTCGTTGACCCGCACGACGAGGTTCCAATCCTTGGAGTAGCCGGTCTGGGTCACGGGGTTGCTGAAGCTGTAGTCGGGGCCGTAGCTGCCGCAGAGGGTGGTTCCGGCGGAAGCCTTGTAGAACACCAGCCGATTGTTCAGGCTCACCACCTGGTCCTGAGCGGCCGGCAGCTCCCCGGCGGCGTAGGTGCGCAGCTTGCGGAAGGTGCCCGTCCCGTCGAAAGTGCCCAGCGCCCCTGAGCCATCGGCGGCGCTGTAGAACAGCTCGTAGAGCTCGTAGGGCTTGCCGAAGTGGGTGGTCCCCATCGGCAATTCCCCGGCGGCGTAGGACTTTACCTTGGTGTAGGTGTTGCCGCTGAAGGTGCCGAGCTCGCCCGAGCCGTCGGCCTTGTAGAAGAGCACGCCGCCGGTGAGCACGGCCGGCGCGATGCTGAGGGTGGCGCTGGCGCTGAGGCCGGTGCCCTCGAGCGCGGCGGTGAGGGTGGCGGTGGTCAGGACGCTGAGGGTGGCAGGAGGTGTGTAGATCACGCTGGGGCCGGCGGTCGAGCTCAGGCTCCCCGGGCCCTCCAGCGACCACTTCACGGCGGCGCTCGAGCCCGTCACCACCGCGTCGAAGCTGCCGCCGGGGTCGCCGGCCACGAAGGCGCTCGAGGCGGGCGTGACGCTGATGGAAGGCGCGGGGGCCACCGTCACCGAGGCGTCCTTGCTCACGCTCCCGGCGCTGTTGGTCGCGGTGAGGGTGAAGGTCCGGCTGGCGGTCACGTTGACGGTCTTGCTGCCCCTGCCTTCGGGGGTCACGCTGCCCACCCCGCTGATGTCGAGGCTGCTCGCGCCGGTGACGTCCCACTCCAGCGTCACGCTTCCTCCGCCGCTGGGCAGGCTGGCGGGCGTGGCGGTGAAGCCGTTGATCTTGGGCGGGCCGGCCGGGGCGCTGGTGTTGCAGGCCGCCAGCAGCAGGCCCAGGAGAACGATCCAGGTGCGGGTCATGGCCTCCCTCCTCCCTAGCCGATGTAGGTGTAGCCGACGGTGATGGTCACGGTCTTGCTGCCGATGGGCTGTCCGCTGTCGCTGAGCACGGTGAGGCGGATGGTGTAGGGCCGCATGTAGTTGCGGCCGCCCCTCAGGCGCACGACGAGGCTCGAGCCCCGCCCCACCTCCTCCTCGGTGCCGCCCTGGGCCTGCGCGGTCCACACCAGCCGCTCGCCGGGCACCGCCGCGCCGTTGGAGTAGGTGGCGTAGCCCACCAGCGGCACGTTGACCATGGGCTCGTTGGTGTCGGGGCTCAAGTACTCGGCGCCGTCCTTCGGCTCCAAGATCACGATCTGGCCGGGGGTGCGGGTGGGGTCGATGACGTTGACGCTCACCGAGGCGGCGGCCTGCAGGCCGTACTCGCCGGTGGCGACGAGGGTCAGGGTGCGCGAGCCGGCGGCGCTGGGGGTGAGGGTGTACTGCCCGCCGTTGCCCAGGGGGCTGGCGCCCTCGAACCAGGCCAGCCGGGCGCGGCCGTCGGGGAGGGTGTGCGCGTCGAAGCCCTCGCCGCGGAAGGTGAAGGGTTCGCCCTTGAGCAAGGTGGTGGGGGCGCTGGGCACGAGGATGCGCACCTTGGGCAGGTCGGAGGGGTCGGGGGCGAGCTTGAAGGCGATGTGCTTGACGTCCTGCAGCGCGCCGCCCTGGCGCAGGTTGAGCTCCAGCCGCGCCGGGGTGGGCCCGCTCACCGTCCCCACCGCGACGGCGAGGTTGCCAAAGTCCAGGTCAATGGGGCCGCTGTTGTAAGCGCCCACGTTGAGGTTCACGAACTTCTGGGCTTTCATGTTATTGCCCACGTAGAGCCGGGCCTCGACCTCGTAGTCCAGCGCCACGTTGGTCACGTTGATGACATTGAAATGGGCCTCCATGCGGCTGGAGCGGTAGATGAGGTAGCGGAATTCGTTGTCCTGCACCAGGTTGCGGCCGTAGGGGAAGGTGGGGAGGGTGGTGGCCTCGTCGTTGAAGTAGTAGCCGTTGGGGTAGGCCCCGTCCCACTTCCAGCGCGAGATCACCTTGTTGGAGGGGTTGCGGAAGATCAGCGAGGCCAGGAAGGGGAAACCCACCCCGCCAAAGTACACGGTCTCGCCGTGGCTCAGCTCGATCGAGCCGCGCCGCTCGGCCTCGGGCTTGGGCTCGTTGAAGAAGACGATGGTCTCGAGGTCGGGCTTGTTGGGGTCGCCGGAGTCGGCGCAGCCTTTGGTGGGGTCGTTGGGGTTTTTGAGCGTGCAGTTGGCGTCGCGGAAGGCTTTCCAGGTCATCGAGGGGTGGGTGCCGTTCCAGTCCGTGGCGGGGCGGGCGTTGGAGTCGGCGACGTAGACGCCGTCGGCGGTCACCCCGGTGAGGACGAAGGCGTGCCACTGGCGGTCGGAGCCGGTCCACACCGGCTTGGCCGGGGAGAGGCCGAAGAGGCCGCCCATGGTCACGGTGGCGACGTAGGCAGTGAAGGCGTCGGAGCCGCCGGAGGTTTTGTCGCTGGGGACGAGCTCGGCGTCCCAGCGCAGGTAGCTGTACGCGTCCTCGGGGACCCCGGCGGCCTTGAGGATCGGGACCACCTTGGAACCACTGTTGGCGGGTTGTTTGATCAGGCTCGCCAGCCCGTAGTTGCTGGCGTAGCCCCCGGGAAACTTGGCGTTGGCGGCAAGAGCCGGCTGCGGCCGGTGGTAGTTGATCACCATCGAAAGCGAGGTTGGGGTGCACCACGGCAGGCCCGCCTGGTAGTAGAAGGGCACCTGCAGCGAGCGCCCGACCCCCTCCTGGGGCTTGGGCTTGGGCACCACGTAGGCGGTGTACAGCCCCACCCGGCGCACCGCGTAGGCCACCTTGGCGGGCACCGTCTGCCCCGAAACCCCCGCCGCGCCGGCGCCTACCGGCGTGGCCGCGTGCACCCACAGGCGGGGGCCGTCCGGCTCGGGGTTGGCGACGGTCTCCAGCACCACCACGCTGCCCTCGGGGCTGGTAGGGTCGGTGGGCAGCTCGAGCGTGGCGGCCTGCTTTAAGCTGGCCCCGCCCAGGTCTAGACTTACCGCGGGTCCGGCGGGCTGGAGCGGGTTTTCCGCGGGTTCGGTGGGTTTTGCTCCCACCTGAAGGGTGACATTGGCATCCTGGCTCAAGGCTCCTGGCGGGATGGTGAGCTTGGCCCCGCCTGCCTCGACCACGCCGCCCTGCGCGGCTTTTATAGTTCCTGAGTTGGTCCCGCCCCCCGGTTTGGGGGTGCAAGCGCCCAGCAGACCGACGAGCAGCACTATAGCAGCGAACCAATATTTCACTTCTTACCTCCTTCGTTCATCTCCAAAGGCTTATGCGCCGGGGCCAGCTCCTGCCCGCACTTCCCACAGAACCGCGCGTAGGGCGAGGTGATCTTGGCCCCGCAGCCGGGGCAGGCCTCGAGCAGGCGCACCCCGTCGTTGGTGCAGTAGCGCTCGCTCGAGGCGAGCGGGACCGCGCGCGCGCAGCGCGGGCAGATGCGGTAGTACACTCCCCAGGCCTCTTCCACGGCTCTTCCCTCCCCTGCCCCCCACCTTGCGCCCGCCCCGGTCAGGCGGCGGTCAGCAATTTGCCCCCTTCCGCCTACTTCTGGCAGTCCAGCCGCACCCGGAAGCTGGGGGTGGGGGTGGTGTAGCCCGCCCCACTGGCCCGGATGCCGTTCTCGAAGCCTTTGGTGTTGATCTCGAAGAGGAGCTTGACGGGGGTTTTGATCTGGTCTTTGGGGGTGTCGTAGCGGTACCAGAACTGGAGCTGGTGGGTCACCACCCCGCCCGGCGGGAGGTTGGCGTAGGTGAGCTTCTGCACGTCCAGGCTGTCGGCGGTGAGGGTTTGGGCATCGTCGAAGGCCACTTGGATACCTTCGTCGCGGACGCCGGTAAAAACCGGCTGTACCATCTCTTTGGCCCCGCTGCGCAGCTCCACCGTCACACCCCAGCCGGGGGTCTCGGCGGGGGTTCCCGCGTCCCGTACGATGGGCTCGACCTTCGTGACCTTAAAGCGCCAGACGCCGTTGAAGAGGGTCTCGCCCAGGCAGCCCTCGAGGCTCGCCCGCTGCTCGGTCCCGCCGGGGGTCTGGTTGGCGGCGGGTGCGGCAGCCTTGCCGAGGGTCAGGGTGTTGCCCTTGAGGCTGTAGGCCACCCCCAGCCCCTTGAGCACCGAGAGCGGCACGTAGGTCTTGCCGCCCACCACGATGGCCTTCTCGCCCACCGCCTGCCCGTTCACGACCAGGCTGTAGCTGACGCCGGCGCCCAACGCCGTGCCGGCCGCCAGCCCCAAGACCAGAACCTGAAGCTTGGAATCGAACATCCCATTACCTCCTTTGGCGCCAAGGTAGGGGGTGCCCGGTCAGGCGGCGGTCAGCCCAGGGCCCGGTTTTGCCGGTGAGAACCCGGGCTGAGCGGTTTACCCCACCCTCAGGCCAAGAAATCCTGCCAGTCGGCGGGCAGGCGTTCGCCCACCTCGAGCATCCTCGCCCTCGCCTCCTCGTACAGCCGGCTCAGGCTCCTGTGGTTCCCCGCGCGGCGCAGGGCCTCGAGCGTCAGCCTCAGCGCCTCGAGGTCGTAGGGATCGGCCTCGAGCAGCAGGCGCCCCAGGCGGGCCGCCTCCTTGGGGTCGGCCTCCAGCACCGCCGCGCCCCGCGCGCGCAGGGCCAGGTGCGCCGACTCGCGCACGGTCTCGTTGAAGGAGGCGAGGCCCTCGAGGTAGGCCCCGCGCCACAGCCGGGTGTCGCCGGTGTGCAGGAACTCCTCCAGGTCCGACCCCACCGCCTCGCCCAGGGCGTAGCCCCCCGGGGTGGTGGTGACGGCCGCGGGGCCCAGGCTCGAGCGCACCGTGCGCACGAGCTCCTTGAGCGAGGAGGCGGCCTTCTCCTCGTCCTCG
>PSMF01000015.1:0-43081 GCA_040290005.1 Meiothermus sp. | reverse complement strand
ACGTCCAACGCCGAGCGCCGAGCGCCACTTTCCTAAACCAACAACTCAGGACTAAATCAGCTTGACAATATTTTTAGGCCAGCCTAAACTTTTGGATATGGGGATTTAGTCGGCCCTAAATCTTTGGAGATTTCTATGTGGACGAGCTTGGCAGTAGCAGGTGTGATTTACAATTTCGCGGTGGTGTTTTTCGGCATAACCGCCCTGCTCGCGGCTTGGTTGGGTAACTGGGCGCTGCTATGGGGGGTAGGGATATTCGCGGTGGGGACCGGGTTTCACGTTTGGTGGTGTGTTGGCAACGGGATTAACCCGCTCACCGCCGAGCCCAAAGACCGTTACTACCGCCTAAGGGGTTGAAGCCGATGAACGAACTGGCCGCCAAAACCCCGCTTTCCGAGGCCCAGGAAGACTACCTCAAGCAGATTTTGATGCTCAGCAGCGGGGGAATCGGGAGCTTAGAGACCGCCCATGCGGTCTCGACGCAGGATTTAGCCGACGAGATGCGGGTAAAACCGGCCTCGGTTACGGGGATGCTCAAGAAGCTGGCCGAACTCGAGCTCGTCGAGTACGAAGCCTACCGGGGCGTCAAGCTCACCGAGACGGGATACAAGGTGGCTTTGGAGGTTCTCCGCCATCACCGTTTAATCGAAGCTTATCTGCACCAAGCCCTCGGCTACGGCTGGGAAGAAGTCCACGCCGAAGCCGAGCGGCTCGAGCACCACATTTCCGAAGCCTTCGAGGCCAGAATCGCCGAGTGGCTGGGCAACCCCTCGCACGACCCCCACGGCGACCCGATTCCCTCGGCAGCGCTCGAGCTTCCCCCTGACGGCCCTTCGCGGCAGTTGTCGGCGCTCGAGGATGGCGAGTCTGGGATGGTGGCCCGTGTCGCCACCCAAGACCAGGATGCGCTTAATCTGCTGGCACGGCTGGGCATTCGGCCTGGTGTGCGGGTAGAGATGCTGATACTAGGCCACGGTGTCGAAGGCACACGAGTACGGATCGGCAAGGAACGGTATTTATTGCCCTCAAACCTGGCCGACCTCGTTTGGGTCAGTCAAAACAGCGTCTAGGAGCTTAGCTATGGCAACCTCTCCAACCCCCTATCCCGATCTCGACGAGCGCATGAACGCGCGGGCGCTCGAGATTCTCCAGCGCAAGAGCCCCCGCCGGGGTATCCGGCGCATCACCCCTTTCCTGGGTGCGGCTTTCGTGGCCTCAGTGGCCTATCTCGACCCCGGCAACTTCGCTACCAACATCCAGGGCGGGGCACAGTTCGGTTATCTGCTGCTGTGGGTGATTCTCTCCGCCAACCTGATGGCGATGCTGATTCAGTTTCTGTCGTCGAAACTGGGCATCGTTACCGGGATGAACCTACCCGAGACCATCCGGCAGGAGTGGCCGCAGCCTTTCGTGTGGCTTTACTGGATACAGGCTGAGCTGGTAGCGATGGCGACCGACCTGGCCGAGTTCCTGGGTGCGGCGCTGGCCTTTCACCTTTTGTTCGGCATCCCCCTGCTCTGGGGCGCGGTGCTCACAGCGATGGTCAGCTTCGGAATCCTCGTGCTGCAACGGCGCGGTTTTCGCCCTCTGGAGGTGACGATTGCAGCCTTCGTCGGCGTAATCGCGCTGGCATACTTGGTGCAACTGTTTCTCTCGAGGCCCGGCGCGGGCTTCCTGGGCGGCTTAATCCCCCAGTTCCAGGGCAACGAGAGCCTGCTGCTGGCGGTGGGCATCCTGGGTGCCACGGTGATGCCCCACGTCATCTACCTGCACTCCGACCTCACCAAGGGCCGCATCCCGGCACAGGAAACGGGGCTCAAGCGCCGCTTGCTCAAGTACAACCTGATTGACGTGGTGCTGGCGATGAGCATCGCAGGGATGGTCAACATGGCGATGCTGGCAGCCACTTTTCACGCCACCGGGCGCTCGGAAATCGCGTCTATCGAGACTGCTTACCAGACCTTGATTCCCCTGCTCGGGCCGCTGGCTGCCGCCGCTTTCGGAGTAGCGCTTTTGGCTTCAGGGCTGAGCTCTTCGGTGGTCGGAACGATGGCCGGGCAGGTGGTAATGCAGGGCTTCGTGGGCTTCCAGATTCCCTTGTGGCTGCGCCGGGTGATTACCATGCTCCCCGCGTTCGTGGTGATTTGGCTGGGCCTGGACCCGACTCGAGTCCTCGTGCTCTCGCAAGTCGTACTCTCCTTCGGAATTCCTTTCGCACTCGTGCCCCTGCTGATTTTTACGGGCTCCAAGCGCTTGATGGGCGAGCTGGTGAACAGCCGTCTCACCATCCTGGCGGGCTGGCTGATTGCCACACTCATCATCGGTCTGAACTTGTACTTGCTGTTCGACACTTTTGCTGGACGGTAATTCATCAGCTAAAAAACGCTGTCATTGTGAAGGCAGTGAAGAATCCCCACGCGCTCCTGGACTCAATATCTCGGGTAGAGAAAACGTCGTCCTGCACCCGAGCAATGGATGAGTGATACGCGCATTCGGACGACAAGCCGGTCGTCCCTTCAAGGCGGCAGTCACGGATAATGGAGCATTCGGGGACGGTAAAAGGTGTGTTCATAACCGGCAACGGGGACAATGCTTGGCCTTGCATCGAAAAGGTTTACAGCGAGCAACGCGCCCGAGGATTGGATTGTAGGCTCGAGACAGTCCCCGAACTCGGCCACGATTACCCCGAAGATTTCGCGGGGAGGCTCGAGACAGCCCTCGGCTTATCACCCAGTCCTAATGGTCATCTTAGGCATTTTCTCTCATAGAAGCTCCGTATACTGCCCAAAGTAATGTTGCAACGCTACTATTTGCGCGAAACATTGTCGCTGTACGTGATGGGCGTGCTGCTGTTCGTCGGGCTGATCACCACCGACCTACTTTCCTCGCTCTCCGGGGTGCTCCTGCGGCAACACACGCCGGTCGGGGAAATCCTGCAACTCGTGGTCTACCGGATGCCCAACACGCTCAGCCAGGCGCTGCCACTGGGCCTGGTTTTCGCCCTGCTGGTGGCCCTCGCCCGCTGGATTCGCCAGTCTGAACTGAAAGCCGCCTACGCCGCTGGAATCCCGCCGCGCAGCTTCATCCTGCCGGTGATTGGGGTGGGGCTCGTGGTGGGCGCTTTGGTGCTGCTCAACGAAGGCTGGGTCAAACCCATCGCTCAGGAGCGCTTCGAGAACCTGCAGTACAAGATTTACTACGGCTCCGAGCCCTCCGGTGTGCTCACCGACCAGACCTATAACCCCGAAGGACTGGGCGTTTACTACGCCCAGCGCATCTTTCCCGGGCAAGGGGGACAGAAGGGAGCGGGCCTCGAGGGCATCCGCGTGGTCGAACCCGGCGGGGCGGTGTGGAGTGCGGATACCGGGCGCTGGGAAAACGGGGCCTGGGTGCTGCAAAACGCCTACCGGGTGAACCCCGACGGCAAAATCTTCAGCGAAGCCGAGCACCCGCTGCCCTTCCCCACCGGCTTTCAGCCCAAAAATGTCTCCTACGATGCCCTCAAAATGCCCGAGCTATACAGCGCTGCCAAGGCCGACCCCGAGGCGCGCTTCCCCCTGACCCGGCGCTATTCTAACGCGGTGGGGGCGGTGATCCTGGCCTGGGTCGCGGTGGTCGTGGGCTTGAGCTTGCGCGAGGCGGCGTGGGCTTTTATCGCGGTCGTGGTGCTGATCTTCGGCTACTGGACCTTCTGGACCCTCTCGGCGCAGTTCGCCCGGCTGGACGTGCTGGGTTCATATGGGGCTTGGCTCCCCAACATTGTGTATTTCGCGCTGGCGCTCTTTTTTAGCTGGAGGCTGGCGCGATGAAAACGTTTACCGTTTACCGTTTACCGTTTGCGGCAAAGTCAAAGGCCATTCGCGGTTGCTTTCGCGGTCAACGGTTGACGGTTGACGATCAACGCTTCGCACGGAGGCTACGGTGAACACCCTTGACCGCTACCTCACTCGAGAGGTCGCTACCTACGTGGTGGGAGCGCTGGTGGTGGTGGTGCTGGCGCTGCTGGTGGGGGCGCTGTACGAGGTTTTGGCCCCCCTGCTCGCCAAAGGGGCCGACCCACTGGTGGTGAGCCAATATCTGGCTTACCGTGTCCCCGAGGCCATCGTGCGCGGGCTCCCGCTCGCATTCCTGTTCGCCTTGCTGTTGGTGCTTTCCCGCTTGGGGGAGGAATCGGAGCTGAAGGCCATACTGGCGGGCGGGGTTTCTAAGGGCCGCGTCCTAGCCCCGTTGCTGATTCTGGGGGCGGGGCTGTTTCTGGTCGGGTTTCTGGCTGCCGAGAGTTTGGTCCCGCGCAGCCTGCAACAGGGCCAGAGCATGTTGCGCCAAGCGGTGCTCGACAAACCTAGGGCGCTGCTCCAGCCCGGCACCCGCCTCACCGACGCCTATGGGCGCATCGTTTACATCGGCCAGGTGGAGAACGCTGGGATCGGCCAGGTGCGGGTGATCACCGCCGAGGAAACCTTAGTCGCGGAACAAGGCCGCTTCGAGGAAGGTTCGCTGGTGCTCTCCAAGGGTCTGCGGATAACCTACGGGGGAGCCAGGCCACGTACCGTGGCGCAGTTTGACCGGGCCACCGTGCCGCTGGTGGAACTCTCGCTCGAGCCCCCCGGAGGCCTCTTCAGCCTGACGGTGGCCGAGCTGCGCAGCCGGATTGAGCAGTACCGCAAACAGGGCCTTCCCTACTACGCCGAGGCCACCGCGCTCTACCGCAAATGGGCCGAGCCCGCCGCGGTCTTCTCCTTTGCCATCTTCGCCGTGGGGCTGGCCTTTTTCCAGCTCGGCAGCGCCCGCAGCTTAGGGATGGTGGGGGTGGTGGTCCTGACCTTCGTCTACTATGCCACCTGGAGCGTGGCCCGGATCATGGGCGAGCAGGGCGTGCTGCCGCCCTTCTTAGCCGCGTGGGGGCCGAACCTGCTGTATGCATTGGCGGGATTGGGATTGCTGAGGATAGGAAGACGGTGAAGGTGAGCGATGAGCGATGAGCAACTAGCAACGAGCAAAGGACTCGAGATTTCCTCGTTCAGAACGAGAATGCTTAAGACCTTGATTTTGCTCCGCTGGACGAGAGATAAGCTTTTAGCTTCCCGCCACCCGCTTCCCGCCCTAGGCTCATCGCTCATCGCTCATCGCTCATTGCCATTGATTTTCTTAATCACCCTACTTTGCTCCTTCGCCCACGCCGCCACCCTCAAAATCCTCGAGGCCGACCGCCTGGAACTGCGCAACGAGAACGGCGAGGAACTGATCATCCTCACCGGAACCCCGGTAAAGCTTGACCGCGACGGCGAACTGATCGAGGCCCCACGCGTCATCTATAACCGCAGCCAGAAGCGGCTGATGCTCTCAGGGGGCGTGCGCTACAAGGACAAGCAGGGGCAGGTCATCCAGGCCGACGACCTCGACTTAGACACTTCTAACGAGAGCTTCGAGGCCATCAGCGTGAAGATCGAATCGGGCGACTTTTACCTGAGCGGCCCGATCTGCGAGCGGG
This sequence comes from Meiothermus sp., assembly GCA_040290005.1. Taxonomy (GTDB): domain Bacteria; phylum Deinococcota; class Deinococci; order Deinococcales; family Thermaceae; genus Meiothermus. Next base: position 37,590 of record PSMF01000015.1, on the reverse strand, counting down.
CGGCGGGGCAGATTCTCTTGCAGAAGGGCTACCTCACCCCCTGCCAGAAGTGCGCCCAGAACACCCCGGACTATGCTTTCCAGGCCGAGGAGGTGGTGCTCTACCCCGGAGACCGCATCATCGCGCGGGGGGTGTGGGTGCTGCTGCGTGGCGAGCGAACGCTCTATCTGCCCGCGCTGCTGCTGTACCTGTCGGAGCGCAGACCCAGACTGGACATCGGCAGCAACTCCACCGACGGGGCCTACATCTTTGCCGACCTCCCCTATGTCTCGGATTTCGGCCTCGGGTACACCTTCCTGCGCTACTTCGAGAACCGCGGCTGGGGCCTGGGCTTTGACCACTTCGGGGTGGGGGCGGCCAAGGAGCGCTACCAACTGATGTACCTCCCGGCCATCCCCAGCACCGCGGGCGCCAACACCGCCACCAGCGACGGGGTGTGGATTTACAACCTCCAGTACAAGCTCGAGACCGGCAATTGGCGCTATGAGGGCAGCATCCGGCGCGACGACCTGGCCGGGACCAGCAACGCCTTGGGCGACCCTTTTGGCAGTTTTGGCGGGCAGGCCGACTACACCGAGTTCAAGCTCGAGGCTGCCACCCAAACCAATGTCCCTGGCCTGCCCGAACCCTACTACCGCGTCACCCTGGACGGCTACATTGACCACAACAGCAGTCTGGGCCGCACCCCCCGCTCTACCCCACAACGGCTTCCTGAGGTCGAGGTGAGCTTCCCCAGGGGCTATCAGACCAACCTGTTCAGCATCAACGGGAGTGTCCAGGTCGGGTTTTACGAGGGCCCCAGCAACCCCTTCAACCGCACCGCCCGCAACACGCCGTATTTGGCCGCCGGGCGGCTCCAGCTCGTCCACAACGAGACCTGGAACCCGCTCCCGCCCTGGGGGGGCTTCAGCTTCAGCCTGACCAATAACTTCAAAGGCATCTACTACACCACCCGCAACAGCGTGGGCGAACTCGAGCGGCTCATCAGCTGGCAGACCACCGCCGCCGCGAGCCAAACCCTGGGCCCGGTCAAGTTCAGGCTGAACTTCCGGCGCAACGACATCGAGGGCGGCACCCCCTTCGCCTTCGACTTTCCGGGGCGCACAGTCCGCGACACCAAACTGAGCGGAACCTTTGACTATAATCCCGACCCCACCTTCTCCTTCAGCGCCACCGCCACCCGCGACTTGGAGGCCCGCATCTTCGACCCGCCCGCGACCTTCACCGTCACCGCCCGGCCTGCGCCCTGGTTTTCGCTGGTCAACAAGGTCTCGCGCGACATCCAACTCGGCAAGTGGGGGCTCCTCACCACCAACCTAGACCTCACCCCGCAGCCCTTCAACTTCAACCTGAGCTATACCCGCAACCTCGAGCTGGGCCTGAGCGGAACCCTCTCCACCCGCATCGGCTACAATCCCTTGCCCTGGGCCTTCAACGCCAGCACCGCCTACCGCTGGACCGACGTGCAGGAAAAGGAAACCCGGCCCCTGGTCTGCGACCCGGCCACCCCCTTCAACTGCGTGCTGCAATATAACCGCTACGACCCGCTCAACCTCTCGGCCAGCTACAACCCGGAAAACCTCAACGCCGGGCTCCAGCACAGCCGCGACCTCAACAACGGCCAAGCCATCACCACCAGCGCCAACTTTCTCTGGCGCGGTGGGGACACCACCTTCACCGTCAACCAGACCCTCAACCACCTGTACTTCCCGCTGCCCCCGCCCGGCACCTCGTTCACCCCCACCCCCACCCCCTTCGGCCTGAACGGCAGCTTGCAATACACCAACGGGCTCAACACCGTGCGCTTTACCAACAACGTGGTCTTTGGTAACCCCGAGATTCCCGGTCTGACAAGCGCGGGCACCGCCAACCTGGCCCTCACCTACCAGTACGGCACCGACACCAGCCTGACCTTGCAGGGCAACTGGCTCTATCTGCAGCGGCTGGTCAAGAACCCCACCCTCACCTTCCAGACCGCGATCCGCGACCCCGACCTCTTCATCAACCAAATCTACGCCCAATACCACCTGCCCGAAGCGGACGACCCCAACACCCCTAACAACGAGAACGTGGCCTATCTGCAAACCCTGCGCTTTCAGGGTGGGGCCGAGATTTTCCGGGCTCCCTTGCGTCAGGGGGACCCGCCCGGCTTAGCCTTCCAGGGCAGCCTACAGGCCGACCGGCAGACCAGCGGTCGCTTCTTGATCGGGCTACAAAACTTTGGCCCCACCTTTAGCTTTATCGGTGAGGAGAACACCCGGCTGTTCCTAAGCATCCTCTACAACACCCAGGGTACCAGCGCCTCGCAGGTGTTTTACCTGCCCAACCTCGAGAACACCATCCTCAAGCCCAAGGTGATCGTGACGGTAGACCGCTGCTGCTGGGCCTTGCAGGGGAGTTTAGACGCCCTCAACAACGAGTTCAAGATTTCCTTCATCGTGGGGGGAAGTGCCGCCGATTTCCTCTTCAACCAGAACGGCGTCAGCTTCAACCCCCCCTCGTTCAACCCGACCGGCACAGGAGGTACACGGTGAGAAGGCACCTATGGGCGCTGATGGTGGCGCTGGCAATTCTTCCGTCCTGCACAGGCAGCAAAACCAACGAGATCACCGCGCTGCTGGCGGTGGCGGTGAACATCCCCACCGGGACGGAAGTGGCGCCCCTGTTGCGCTTTTATGACACGGCCAGCCTAACTCCCGGATCGAACGCCGGAACCCTCGCCCGAAAGGTGGGGGAGTGGCCACTCACGGCGAACGATCCCATCGTGGCAACGCTGTTCCAGCGCAGCACGGTGAGCGGCGGCCCTGACCAAATCTGGGTGCTAACCAAGGGGAACTTGATCCGCCTGTCGGTGGCAGGGCTGGCGACCAACGCTAACCCTTTCCCGCCGGTCCCGCCCAACGCCGTTAACTCCCCCGCCCTCGGGGTGGATTGCAGCCAGGGATATCTGCGGCAGGGCGTGAGTTCGCTGCTGGTAGTCTGCCCGCCGCCTAGCCCCACCTCCACGGCCCTGCCTACGGTCTGGAAGGTAGACCTCAACAACCCTACGTTGGACCCCTCCGCTAACCCACCGCTAAACCTCAGCGCACTGAGCACCCTGACCCCCCTGCGGTTCGCCCTGGACAACCAGGACCGGCTGGTCTATCTGGGTGGCTTGGGCGGCTTAACCATCGGTATCGGGACCACCCGCACCACCAACGATGTGTTCCGCGACCTCACCAGCCTGGCGGGCAAGCCTAACCCCACCGCGTTTCCCAGCGATTTCATCGTCCAGACCAATACTGCTAACAACACCGCTACGGCCTACGGCCTCTACACCGACCCCACCGTCACCACCGCGGTCACGTATCTGCTCACCTGGGACTTGAGCGGCACGCCCGCTTTTGTCCCCACCCCGGACCCCACCACTTCGCTCTCGGCCCGCTTCTTTGCCGTTGGGGGGCCGCCCCTGGTGCTGCTCGGCGGGCCGACCGTCGGCAACAGTACTCCGGCCACGGCTCTGGCCCGCTTCGCCGACGGGGCCTATAGGCTCCCCCCACCCAACGTGCTCGACCGCAACTTGCAGTACAGCAGCGCGGTGCTGGGCCTAGACCAGTACCTGTATGCCGCGGTGGCGGGCGGTTCGACGCTGTGGGTGCTGGACTTCTCTGTGCCGACCGAAAACCTCGCCCCCAACGGGCGGACCTCGCTCTTCTTGGACCCCACCACAAACGCCCCTACCGTCGCGCTGGCGTATGTCCCGCTGACGCAGTAGCACAATAGGGGCATGGAAATCCACCACGTCGGTATCGCTGTAGAAAACTTGGAGACCGCCGCCCAGCCGTATTTTTCGCTGGGGTATGCGCTCGAGGCCGAGGAAACCGTAGAGAGCCAGGGTGTAAAGGTATGGATGCTCGCAGACAGGGTTTCGGGGGCGAGGATTGAGCTGTTGCAGTCGGCGCGGGAAGGCTCGGCTATCGGCAAGTTCATCGAGAAGCGGGGGCCGGGGATGCACCATATCGCCGTCGCTACGCCGGACATCCGGGCTGCACTCGAGCGCCTGAAGGCCGAGGGCGCCCCGCTGATTGACACCGCGCCCCGCCCCGGCTTTGGCGGGCATCTGGTGGCTTTTGTTCATCCCAAGTGGGCGGGCGGGGTGCTGCTCGAGCTGGTCCAAGCGGAAACACGCTGATAGCCAGTAGCCAAAACAAGCTCCTGTCCAGGAGGGTGAAATTGCGGCTCGAGAATCCCTGTTCTAAACGTAAGGTTTTTAGCTATGAGCTATCGGCTATCAGCGTTTTTAGGCCTTCACCTCTTCCTTGGGCCGCTGAAACCAGAAGCGGTAGAGGTTGGCGATCAGAATAAACCCCGGCACCGCCAGAAAAATCCCTAGAAAACCGAACAGCTTTCCCCCTACGAAGATTGCCAAGAGCACCGTCGCCGGATGGTAGCCCAGGATGCGCCCATAGATCAGGGGAATCAGCAGTTTGCCTTGCAGCAGGGCAATCCCCGCGTAACCAAGGAGCACCAATCCGGCCACGGTGAGCCCCTTGGACAGCGAGATTAGCGTGGCGAGCAGCGCGATGGTCGCCCCGCCCACGAAGGGCATCACCTCGAGCACCCCGCCCAGCGCTGCCAACGCCCAGGGGGTGGGGGCTCCGATGATGGTGAGCCACAGCCCGAAGAGGAGCGCGAAGGAGACCGCCACCGCGATCTGTGCCCTGGCCCATAGCCCCATCCGGGCCCAGGTGGTCTGGAGCACTTCGGCCCAGCGCTCCCCCGGCAGGTAGCTTGCCAGACGGCCCACCAGGAAGGGCTCTAAGCTCACCATCACCGCCAGCACCAGCGCCAGCGCGGCATCCGCCACGTTCCCCACGGCCCGCAGCAGGAAGCTCGAGGCACTCCTGGCCCCCGAAGCCAGCGAGCCCAAGATCGAGTTCAGCACGTTCTGCCCCGCACCCGATAACCCTGGGATCAGGTCCTGGGTGGGCAGGTCGCGCACGGCGGCATAGAGCCGCCCGAACTGCGCGACCAGCACCGGGGCACTCACCCAGACCCCCAGCGCCACCACCGCCAGCAGCCCCAAGTAGGTGAACGTGACCCCCAGACCCCGCCCCACCCGCCGAGCAAAAAAGGCCGTCAAGGGCTCCACCGCCGCCGCCAGGGTAAAGGCCAGAAACACCCACAAAAACAGGTCGGCGAGCCGGGTTACCGCCCACAGCAGGAACAAAAATAAGGCGACCCGCAGGAAGAACGCCTGGTCGAACTTCACCCCACCAGCATAAGGCCAGGAGCAACCGGCGATGAGCTAAAGACGACCCCAACATCGCCGGGCAACACGTAACTTTGTATGTCACGAGCATTTTGCAGTGCCTTCCTGCCCGCAGGGGGCACGAAAGGCACACGGGCATTCACAAAATTGCAGGCGGCCTGGCAATCCGTGGGAGGTCGCTTGTGCCTATCGCGTTCTCCCTTTGTTACCCAGTTCATACCATCTTCACCGCGACATGCTACGCTGAGGAAATGTGGCGGGTACGCCTATTGGTTGTTTTATTGCTGGTTTTATTCATTGAAGCGGGGTATTTCTGGCTCGAGCCCGCCCTCAAACCCCAAGCACCCAGCGTCGAGGCCGGTCAAAGCCAACCTACAGCCCAGCCGCTTCCGGCTCTTCCTACAGCTTTGGGGGTCGGGGCGAGCGCGGCGGGGCTTGGGCCCCATTTGCAGCAACCGATGAACCTGCTGCTGATGGGCCAGGACATCTCCTACTCTGGCCCGGCGACCCCGGTGTTTAGCTGGAAGGGCAATACCGACACCATGATGTTGGTGCGTTTCGACCCCCCGGCCAAGCGGGTGACGGTGCTCTCGCTGCCCAGAGATACCTACGCTACCATTCCTGGGCACGGCAGCCTCAAGCTCAACGCCGCCAACCCCCTGGGGGGTCCTGAACTGGCCCAAAACGCGGTCGCGGGACTGCTGGACATCAGCGTAGATCACTACGCTCTGGTGAACGTCGTCGCCGTACAGGACTTGGTGAACACCCTGGGCGGGGTCGAGGTGTACGTGCCGCAGGAGATGGATTACGACGACCGCGCGGCCAATTTGCACATCCACTTCAAAGTGGGCAAGCAGACCATGACCGGCGAACAGGCCATGGCCTATCTGCGCTTCCGCCACGACCGCATCGGCGATATTGGGCGGGTGCAGCGCCAGCAGGCTTTTTTGGAAAGCTTGCTGGCCAAGACCAAAGACCCCGGCGTGTGGCTCAAAGCCCCGCAACTGTTCGCCACCCTCAACGCCAACATCCGCACCAGCCTCTCGCAAAGCGACTTGGCCGAACTGGCCGGGTTTATGGCCGAGAAGCCGGAGATGGTGCGGCTCTTGCTCCCCGGCGAGTTCTGGAACAGCGGCGGCCTCAGCTACTGGCGAATGAACACCGCCAAGGCCAAAGCCTTGGTAGACCGCTATATCCAGCCCAACACCGACGAGAACCCCGCGGTGGTCCCGGCCAAAAGCAAGGGCAGACTGCCCAGCATCGCCCTGCGGGGTAAGCCCCAGGATGTCGGGCCGGTGCTCAAGTCCTTGCGTAAACAGGGCTATTGGGCCTTCGCCGAGGACTACGCGGTGGAAAGCAGTACCAAAACCTGTCTGGTAACCAACGGCGACACCGAAGGGGCGGAGAGCCTGGCGGCCTCACTGGGGCTGAGTTGTATCCAGATAAGCGGCACCGGCAGCCTTTACGCCGACTACACCCTGCTCATCGGCAAGGAAGGGCTGCCCAAACCAAAGCTCGAGGGGCCAAAACCGGGTACGTAATCCCAAAACCAATCCCCCATCTTTCTTAATAGTGTGCAAGGGGGCTTTTTCGCTTTGCCCCCTTAAGAAGGGGGACCGTCCGAGGTCGTCAAAGGTGTCGCGCTGTACCAATCCACCGTGATAAACGGGGGATTCTGCCGCATTGCTACCCGAAAATTAATGGTTGACCCGCGTGGGGCGGGTCTCAGACCCGCCCCTACATTTCTTCTGGGTATATGTGGGTTTCGCTACACGCCCCCCACATGGACAATCGGCCTGCGCGACTCCGTGGGCTCGGCCTGGCGCAACACCTCGTGGGTCATGGTGGGGACATCTCCCTCACCCAGGATCACGAACTGCAGCGCGGCCTGAATGGGGCTCCGCTCACCCCACCCGAAGTAAATGTGGGGCAGCTTGCCGGTGCGGTCACGGATGTAAAGCAGCACCGCAGCGATAGCGTTAGGTACCGAGGGGCTTTGCATCCGCAGGATGCGGTGTTCCCCTACCTCTACCCCCCGCACCTTTAGCACCCCCGAAAAGTCGGAGGCATCAGGCACGGTGACTTCCAAAAAGGCCACCGGGTCTTTGGAGGGCATGTGGGTGCGCAGCCGCACCGCATCGGCCTTGGCGTTGTACTCGAAGGCGTTGCCGGTTTGGCGGTGGTTGGCGATGAGGCGGATTTCGCCTTGGGCCAAGTTTTGGATGATCTCCTCGGCATCGGCGTCCACTTCGATGCGGTCTACCCGTAGCTCGGTGCTGCGGAAAATCCTCGAGACCACGCTGATCACCACCACCCCTAAGATGAACAATGAGGCGATCTGCAGCCCGCTGGGGTGCTCGGAGACGTTGACGATCAGGGTATAGAGGAACACCAAGCTCACCACCCCGAACCAGAAGGCCGCCGGGGTCTGCCGCTTGGAGAGCGCCGAGAGCGTCACCGCCACCGCCGCCGACATCATCAAGACCAGCACCCCGGTGGCATAGGCCGCAGCCTGAGCGTCCACGCTGGCCCGGAAAACCACGGTCACGATGAAACAAATCCCGGTGTAGATGAGGACCAGGGGCCGGGTCGCACGCGCCCAGTCGGGGGCCATCCCGTAGCGCGGGAGGTAGCGCGGCACGATGTTGAGCAGCCCCGCCATCGCGCTCGCCCCGGCGAACCACAAGATGGTGATGGTGCTCAGGTCGTAGGCCGTGCCGAAGGCGTTGCCCAGGTACTTATGAGCCATATAAGCCAAGGCCCGCCCGTTGGCCTCTCCACCCTCCTTGAAGGCTTCGGCAGGGATTAGCAGGGTGGTGACGATGGCGCTGGATAAGAGCATCACGCTCATGATGAGTGCGGCCCCGGTGAGGAGCTTGCGAGAGTTGCGGATGCGCCCTTCGGGGTGCTCGGGGTTATCGTTCGGGTCGCCCTTGACCAGGGGCATCACCACCACCCCGGTCTCAAAACCGGAGAGGCCCAGCGCCAAGCTGGGGAACACCAGCAGGGTGACCAGCAGCATCTGCGAGATGCTGGCATACGACCCGTGCAATAGATTCGACCATTCGGCGATCACGCCGGGGTTCTGCGCGATCTGGACAAACCCGGTGACCACCACCACTATGCTCAGCCCGATGTAGACCACCACCAGCACCACCGCGATACCGATAGCTTCCTTGAAGCCTTTGAGAAAGGCCGCCCCCAGCAGGGCAATCAGGAACAGGGTGAGCGGCACCGGCAGGTCGAGGGATTTGGGTCAGAAGGGATTTTCAATGATGTGGGCAGTGGCGTCGGCGGCGGAGAGGGTGATGGTGATGACAAACCCCGTTGCCACGAAACCGAGCAGCACCAGCACCACAAACTTGCCGGTCCAGCCCTCCAAGAGCCGCTCGAGCATCGAGATCGAGCCGTCGCCGTGGGGGCTTTCCCCCGCTACCCGGCGGTACATTGGCAGCGCCCCAAAGAGCGTGAGGAGGACGAGCATTAAGGTAGCGATGGGCGAGAGCACCCCCGCTGCCACCGCCGCAATGCTGGGCTGGTAGCCCAGGCTCGAGAAGTAGTCCACCCCGGTCAGGCACATCACCCGCCACCAGGGGTGGGTGTGCGGCTGGGTCTTCTCCTGTTGGTAATAGCCCTCGGTCGGCTTACTTGTGCCCTCTAAGAGCCAGCGGCGAACCTTGCTGCGTGCCCAACGGGAATACGTTCCACTGCTAGCCATAGCTACAGGGGAATAGTGTACTCCTACCCGGTGAGCTTGGCGCAAGAAGGCTCACATGGGGGGGGGAGGTTTACCGTTTATGGTAGACCGTTGACTGCAAAGACATTGTCGCAGGTCAGGAAGCTCTGCTTGCTGTTGGTCGGCAGGCTCTGCTTGCTGTTGGTCGGCAGGCTCTGCTTGCTGTTGGTCACAGGTCGCAGGTCGCAAGTCAAAACCCTGTCCTTGACTTGCGACTTCAGACCCGAGACTTGCGACGGTTCTCGCGGTGAACGGTTGACGGTTAACTTTTTTGTGACAAAGCCTTACGAATCCGGTGCGCGGCTCCCCTGGCCTCGAGGTTAACCAGGCCCAGGTTGGTTCCCGCCGGGGCCTGCACCGCCAGAATCACCCTGTCCACCGTGCCATACAACGCTACACAGCCCCGCTCGCCGCAGACCGTGGCCTCGTGGAAGGCCCCTTGCGCTAAAGTATCGGCCACCCGCCGCCCTAAGTCGTGGGCCATCGCAGCCATCACCGCCACGCGGGTGGGCTCGAGGCTGGAAGGGTAACTCGCCACCACCAAGCCCTCCGAGGAGGCCACCACCGCCCCGTCAATCTCGGGCAGGGCCCGGCAGAGGGTTTGCAGGATACCGTCTAAATCGTGTTGAGGGCTCACAATCGCCTCCAAGCGCGGGCTGGAGAGTCTCCCAAAACTCACGCTTGTTAACCGGTATAGTAAAGGAGAAGCGCATAAAATCCGGTGTATATTCCCCAAACCTCTGGGTTTGGAAAGCCTTAGGCTGAAGGTCGTTCACGCACCTCACGTCTAGAACGGAAATTCGCGAGTCGCAATTTCATTGTCCCAGACATGAGGTGCTTTGTAGGGGCGAACACACGGGTTCGCCCTTCTGCCGCCGGAGATTGAGGGCGGACACCCAGGTCTGTCCCTACAAACCTCCTGATATGAATGGGTGAGTTTGGAACGGACTCCAAAAACCCAATTTCTAAGGAAGGCTTCGAGCGAAGGCCGCCACGGTGTAATAAAGTCATAGGCAATATGTTGCTCGGACTCGATTTAGGTACCGGTTCATTCAAGGCTGTCTTGATGGAGATAGAAGGCCGCATACTGGGCGAGGCCAGCCGTCCTTATCCCGTCCACTCCCCCCACCCCGGCTGGGCCGAATCCGACCCGCAGGATTGGTGGACGGCGGTGGGCGCAGCAACCCAGGAACTGGTGGGCACGCACGCCGCTGAAGTGCATAGCATCGGCCTGAGCGGGCAGATGCACGGGGTGGTGCTGTCCAAAGCCGACGGCACCCCACTCCGGAACGCGATTCTTTGGGCGGACTCGCGGAGCGGCGACAAGTTGAGCTTCTACCGGATGCTGGACCCACAAATGCTGGAACGCCTGGCAAACCCGCTCACCACCGGGATGACCGGGCCCAGCCTGCTGTGGCTGCGCGACTTAGAGATGGTCTACTGGCAGGCCGACTGGGCCTTGCAGCCCAAAGACTGGCTCCGGCTACGCCTGACCGGTCAGGCCGCCGCCGAGCCCTCCGATGCCTCCGCCACCCTCCTCTACGACCTGCGGGCGGACACCTGGTTCGATGAGTTGGTCGGCAGCCTGGGTCTGCGGCGGGAGATTCTGGCCCCCCTGCAACCCTCGGCGGGGGTTGCAGGGGGGCTAACCTTGGAGGCCGCGCGGCACCTGGGCCTGAAGGCGGGAATTCCCGTCGCGACAGGGGCCGGGGATACCGCCGCTGCCATGCTGGGCTCGGGGCTGATCCGGCCCGGAACGGTGCAGCTCACCGTGGGGAGCGGAGCCCAGATCATGGCCCCCTCCGCCGAGCTCCACATTGACCCCACCCTGCGCACCCACCTCTACCGAGCGGCCACTCCCGGACGCTGGTATGCGATGGCGGCGATGCAAAACGCGGGGCTGGTACTGGAGTGGGTGCGAGGGGTGCTGGGCTTGAGTTGGGACGAGGCCTACCGCGAGGCCTTTAGTGTGGCTGCGGGATCGGAGGGTTTGAGCTTTCTGCCCTATCTGACCGGCGAGCGCACCCCTCACCTAGACCCTCAGGCCCGTGGAAGCTGGGCCGGGCTGGGGTTGAGCCATACCCGCGCCCATCTGATGCGCTCGGCCCTCGAGGGCGTGGCTTTTGCCATCCGCGAGGGCATGGAGGCACTCGAGAGCGCCGGAACAATGATCCCCGAGCTGCGCCTGGCCGGGGGCGGAACCCTCGACCCGCGCTGGCGGCAGCTCCTGGCCGACGTGCTCGGCAAACGTCTCCTGGCCGCCGAGACCGCCTCGGCCTCAGCTAGGGGTGCCGCTTTTCTGGGAGGCATCGCCGCGGGAATCTACCTCAACGCTGAAGACACCCTGGCCTTTAGCGGAACCCCCCGCCTGGTCGCCGAGCCCAGTAGCACCGTTTACGAGGAGAGCTATCGGCGGTTTTGCAGATTGTATGCCGAGCTCAAGGGGTGGAACACGGGGCGTTGACCGTTCACCGCGAGGGATGTCACAAGTCGCGGGTCGCAGGTCAGGGAGCTCTGCTCGGGGTTGGTCTCAGGCCAAAACAAGGTTCTCAACCTGTGACTTGAGACCTGGGACCTTTGACAACGCCGTTACGGTAAACAGCTAACCTTTACCCCGCAGCACCTCGAGCGCCCCGTACAAGCTGGCCCCCGAGCCCAGCTCAGCCCAGGCCAGCCGCACCGTCTCGCGCGGGTAGGGGCGGCGCAGGTGTTCCATCACCGTTGCCGTGAATAGCTCCCTGGGATAGGCCGCCATCTGGGGAATCCCGCCGCCGATCACGCAGAGCTCGGGGTCAAAGAGGTTGATGGCGGTGGCGGTGGCGTAAGCGTGGTCGTAGATGAACTGCTTCAGCGCCCGCCCCAGCGAAGCGCTTTCCCTGCGCCGTAGAAACAGCCCCTCCACAGGAATTCCCGACACCGTAGAAAGCTCGACCAGGGTGTGACCGCTGGCATACGCCTCGAGGCAATCGGTGTTGCCACAGACGCAGACCTTGCCCTCGCCGCGAATCGGGATGTGGCCGATTTCCAGCCCCACCGAGTGGCCCCGGTAGGGCTTTCCTTTCATCAACATCGCAGCCCCTACCCCGGTTCCAAAGAAGATGCCCAGCGCCGAGTCGGCCTTTTGCGCGGCCCCGGCGCGGTATTCGCCTAGCAGCAAAAGGGCGATATCCCGCTCCAAATAGACGGGATATCCCAGCCGGTTGCCTAGCTCAGTGGCGAAGAAAATCCCCTCGAGCTGCGGGATGTTAGGGCTGGACAGCACTTTATCGAGGTCGCGGTCGGGGCTCACCGGCACGCCCAGCACCGCGGCTTGGGGCTCGAGTCCGTGAGCCTCGGCATATCCAACTAAAAGCCCGGCCATCGCCTCCACGGGGTCCGAGACCCGTAAAACGTCGGTGGAGACGAGCTGCAAAAGCCGGGTTCGGGGCGCACCGCTGTCCTTGGCTTGGGAGTCCTTAGGTCCACGCCGCGCCGGAACCCGGAACCCAAGCCCCGCCACCCCTTCCAGGTGGCCCAGCCCGATCTTGGTTCCACCGATATCCCCAACCAGAACGTGAGCCATGATTCGACGCGTTTAGCATAGCAAGGCCGAGATTGACAAGCGGTTTATTTTTGGCATACGATTGGCGGGCAGAAAAACGATTCAACCGTGTGCCTAGCGTGGTTCGCTGGATTTCCGATGCACCACCGCCGAGGCTAGAGTTTGTCCGTAGCGCCGTTGAGTTGCCTTTTCTGCGAGATTCTTTCAGGGCTTTAGCAGTCAAAAAAGGAGAAGGGTATGAAGAAAGCACGATGGATTGTCGCCATTGCCGCTCTGGTCGCGCTAGCGTTTGGCGCCACGCTGACCCAAGCCCAGAAAAAGTACACCATCGCCTTAATCCCCGGTCTCACCACCGACGGTTTTTACATCACCATGCACAAAGGAGCCGAGGCCGCCGCCAAAAAACTGGGCGTGACGCTGATCTTCCAGGGCGGGCCGGAGTTCAGCCCGACCACGCAGATTCCCGTTCTCAACGCCATTATCGCCCGCAAACCCGATGCCATCCTGATCGCCCCCACCGACAAGCAGCAGCTCATCGCGCCGCTCAAAAAGGCCCACGACGCCGGGATCAAAATCATCACCGTGGATACCTTTATCGGTGAGAACGGCCAGTACCAGACCGGCAAGGGCGAGGCCGATTTCCCGCTCTCCTACGTGGCCTCAGACAACGTCAAGGGCGGTGCAATCGCTGCCGATGCCTTGGCTAAGGCCATCGGCGGGAAGGGCAAAGTCTACGTCTCCAACGTCAAACCCGGCATCTCCACCACCGACCAGCGCGAGCAGGGCTTCAAGGAGGAGATGAAGAAATATCCCGGGATTACGGTGCTCGAGACCCAATACAACGACGACGACGCCAACAAAGCCGCCTCCCAGCTCGCCGCCGTGCTAGCCCGCAACCCCGACCTGAAGGGGGTTTTCGGCGCTAACTTGTTCAGCGCCCAAGGCGCCGCCAACGGGGTGAAGAACGCAGGCAAGCGCGGAGCCATCCGGGTCGCAGCCTTCGACTGCCCCGAGAGCATCGTCAACGACATCAAAGGCGGGACCATTGACATGTCGGTGTGCCAGCACCCCTACGACATGGGGATGATCGGCGTGCAGTACGCGGTGGACGCGCTAAACGGCAAGAAAGTTCCCACCCGCTTCGGCACGGGCTATACCGTGATTACAAAAGCCAACGCCGACAGCGCCGAGGCTAAAGCTGCCATCTACTCCTCCAAGTAAGCGGGCTTCCGGGTCTGGGAGCGACTGCCCCCAGACCCACTTCTATCAATCTCGAGAACATGGGAACTCTCTTGATGCAAAAAATCCTTGTCATTCTGAGCGAAGCGGTAGCGCAGCAAAAAATCTCACACGCGCCTCACCACACGATTGCTCGGGTAGAAAAAAGACGTCCCTTGGTGCCCGAGAGCTCATGGACCGACGCGCGTGGGGGATGACAATGGTTTAGGGAATATCGTTATTTGAGCCCCCACCCCTTTCAGGGAAAGGAAGTTTTAGTGGAAGCCGTCAATACCGCCAACCAACCCCGACCCTTTCTGCGCTGGCTGGCAAGGGCTTGGTCGTGGATTTTCCTGATCTTCATGGTGCTGTTCTTCGAGGTCTGGGCCAGGGCCGCGTATGGGGCCACGTTTCTGTTCAACGCTACCAATGTGCAAAGCATCCTGCTCGCCGCCGTACAGCCTTTGTTATTGGCTCTAGGACAGACTTTGGTCATCATCGCGGGCGGGATAGACCTCTCGGTGGGCTTCACAGTGGGTCTGGCGGCGGTGGTGAGTGCGCGGATGATGCAAAACTTCGACCCTTCGATGCCCGCCGCGCTTTCTTTCGCCTTATCCTGCGTTATCGCACTGATAGCAGGTCTAGGCGTGGGTGCAGTGAACGCCTTCCTGGTCGCACGGCTGAACGTTCCCCCCTTCATCGGGACGCTGGGGATGTACGGGGTGGCGAGGGGACTGGGTTTCCTGGCCGCAGCAGGAAACACCGTCCCCACTAATAACCCGGTGAACTCTAGCATGGGCAACGGCTTTCTCTTCGGCCTAATTCCCATCCCCGTGCTGATTACTATTGTGGTGGTGCTGGTGATGCACTACGTATTGAGCCAGACCAAGTTTGGACAGTACACCTACGCCATCGGCGGCAACCGGCAGGCAGCAGTGCGGGCGGGGATCAACGTCACCCGCCACACCATGCAGCTATACCTGATTACCGCACTGCTGGCGAGCTTCGCCGGGATTATCTACACCGGGCGCTTCACCGCCGGGGCCGCACAAGCGGGTGAGGCCACCCTGCTTGACTCGATTGCGGCAGTCGTCATCGGCGGGGCCAGCCTCTTCGGCGGGGCCGGGACGATTGTGGGCACGGTGATCGGGGCCTTGATTATCGCGGTGATCCAGTTTGGGCTGGTGTTTATCAACGTGCAGCCCTTCTGGCAGTTTATCGCGGTGGGGCTGGTGATTATCCTGAGCGTGCTGGTGGACCAATCGAAGGCACAGGTGGTGAAGTCGTGAGCAAGAACGTTCACCGCTTACCGTTTACCGTTTACCGCAAAAGCATTGTCGCAGGTCACAGGTCGCAAGTCGCACGTCAAAACCTTGTCTTTGGCCTGAGACCTGAGACTAAAGACTTGCGACGGTTTATCGCGGCAAACCGCAAACGGTCAACGGTAAATGTGCCGGAGGCGTTATGAGTGAGCCGATCCTCGAGGCCCGTGGCCTCACCAAGCGCTTCGGCGGGGTGACGGCGCTCAACAACGTCTCGTTTCAGCTCTTTCCCGGCGAGGTACTCGCACTGGCAGGCGATAACGGGGCGGGGAAGTCTACGCTGATTAAGTGCATCAGCGGGGTACATCCGCCCGAAGAGGGCCAGATCATCTTCGAGGGCCGCGAGGTGCAGTTCAACAACCCCAGGGAAGCTCGAGCCGCGGGCATCGAGACGATTTATCAGGATTTAGCCCTGGCCGACAACTTAGATGTGGGCGCAAACGTGTTCCTGGGCCGCGAACCGATGAAACGCAGTTTCGGGCTGCCGATGCTAGACCGGGCTAAGATGCGTGCCGAAGCCAGCACGGTGCTGGACACCCTGGATATTCAAACCGCCCTGGACCGCCCGGTGAACGCGCTCTCGGGCGGGCAGCGACAGGCAGTAGCGATCGGGCGGGCGATTTACTGGAAGGCCCGGCTGCTGATCATGGACGAGCCCACCGCCGCGCTGGGCGTACCCGAGCAGCGCAAGGTGGTGGAGCTGATCGGGCGACTCAAGGCCCAGGGGGTGGCGATCATCTTTATCTCGCACAACCTGGGCGACATCTTCGCGGTGTCGGACCGGATTCTGGTGCTGCTGCGGGGCAACAAGGCAGGGGAGCGCAGAACCAGCGAGACCCACGGCGACGAGATCGTCAAGCTGATGGTGGGGGCTTGAGGGATGTCGAACGACGAACGTCTAAGGTCGAATGCCGAATACTTCGTGCCCCTCGCCGGTAAGGTGGTCATCATCACCGGGGCCAGCTCGGGGATCGGGGCGGCGATGGCTCGAGCCCTAAGCAAGCGCGGGGCTAAGCTGACTTTAGCCGCTCGCTCCGCCAATAAACTTCAAGCCTTAGTACAAGAGTTAGGGCCGGAGAACGCAGTTGCTGTACCCACCGACGTAACTCGAGGTGCCGAGGTCAGGCGCATGGTCGAGGCCACCCTAAAGCAGTTTGGCCGCATTGACGCGCTTTTCGCCAACGCGGGAGTCTACGTCTCCGGGGAGGTCGCAGAAGGGGACCCCGAGGAGTGGGCACAGCTGATGGACGTGAACGTGAACGGGGTTTTGCGCTCGGCACGAGCGGTTTTGCCCCATCTCATCGCCCAAGGCTCGGGGGATATCGTGGTGAACAGTAGCGTCTCGGGCCACCAGGCCATCCACTGGGAGCCGGTCTACAGCGCCTCCAAACATGCCCTGCAAGCCTTCGTTCACGGTCTGCGCCGCCAGATGGTCGGTAAGGGCGTGCGAGTCGGAGCGATTGCCCACGGCGTGGTGCTCAACGACATTTGGGGGGCTACTACTCCCGCCGAGATCGAGCAGGGCGTGGCCGAGCATACCAGCATCCGCTCGGAGGATGTAGCGGAGTTGGTGGCGACCATGCTCTCGCTGCCACCGCACGTCAACATCCGCGACCTGGTGATGTTGCCTCAGGCCCAGGAAATCTGATGCCTAAGCTCGCCATCCTCACCTCCGGCGGAGACTCTCCAGGCATGAACATGGCCGTCTGGGCCGCGACCAACGCCGCCCGCGAACGAGGTTGGGGCGTGCTGGGCGTAAGAGAAGGCTTTACCGGTTTGTTGCGGGGGGATTTCCTCGAGCTCTCCCCTGCTCAAGCCCTACGCCAGGCCCGGCTGGGCGGGACTTTTTTGGGTACGGCCAGGGAACCGGATTTCGCCAACAAAATCCCTGCGGCGCTGACCCAACTTCAACAAGCCGCGCTCACCCATCTACTTGTCCTGGGCGGAAATGGCTCGCTCGCCGGAGCCGCAAAACTGGCAGAATCCGGATTCACCGTCGCCGGAATCCCCTGCACGATTGACAACGACGTGAACGGCTCCGACGAATCCATCGGCTTTGACACCGCGCTGAACACGGCTCTGCCGCTCTTCGACGGGCTGCGCGACACCGCCGAAGCACTGCCAAGGTGGTTCAGCCTCGAGACCCTCGGCGGGGACACCGGTTTTCTGGCCCAGGCGGTGGCCGAAGCAAGTGGGGCAGACCTGCTTTTAGTCCCCGAAACGCCGATGGAGTTTGGGCAAATCGAGAGGACGATGCGAGAAACCCTCGAGGTACAGCGCTTCGCTATCGTCGTAGCCTCGGAAGGCTATCCCGAGCTGATGCCTACGCTGGAACGGCCCTCGGCCTGCGGCTGCGCCACACCCGCATCGGCCACGCCCAGCGCGGCGGGCGGCCCAGCGGACGCGACCGGCTGCTGGCCCGGCGGATGGCCGAGCGGGCGGTAGATGCGCTGGCCGAGGGCAAGAGCGGTATGATTGGCCTTCGGGAAGGGCGATACACGCTGGTCCCGTTCGCCCAAATCCCGACCCGGAAAGCCTTTTTATGAAACTCCATAGCCCCATCCCCGACGCTATAAACCCATTCCGTCCAGGACGCAACCCGCTCGAGGAGCCCCATGAGTGACCTGAAACAGCGCCTGCACCGTGTTCTCCCCCCCGAACGCAAAGCCCTGATCATCCCGGTAGACCACGGCCTGAGCCTGGGCAACGTGCAGGGCTTGGAGAACCCCAGGGCCACCCTGCGGGCTTTGCGCGAGGCGGGGGTGGACGGCACCCTGATGTCTGCCGGGCTAGCCAAACACCTCGGCCACGAGCGGGGTGACATGAGCCTGAGCCTGACCATGGACACCCAGCTCTGGGGCAACCGTCCGGGCACCCTCGAGACCATCAAGGCTGAAATCCCCGTCACCACCGTGCGCCGCGCCCAAGTTTTGGGCGCCGATGTGGTGAAAATCCTTTTCCCCTGGGGGCTAGACGAGTCGGTGATCGAGCAGAACATCCGGGTCATCGCGGATATCGCCGAGGAGGCCGACCAGCACGGGTTTCCGCTGATGCTCGAACCGCTCTGGATGGGCCCTGCCCTGCTCCCCGACGAACAGGACCAAATCATCGTCCACGGGGCACGGATTTCGTTGGAGCTGGGTGCCGACATCCTCAAGGTTCCGGCGGTGGGGCCCAGAGCCCTCGAGCAAATCCTGACCTGGGACGTGCCCACGGTATTCCTCGGCGGGGCCAAACAGGACGACCCCGGAGCGCTGTACAACCGCATTTCCGAGGGCCTCAAAGGTGGGGCCAGAGGTGTGGTGATCGGGCGCAACGTCTGGCAGAGGCCGGACATGCTGGAGGCCATTCGCGCCATTCGCGCCCTGATGTGAGGATGCCAATGGACGTCGTAAGCGTAGGAATCGTCGTCGCCGACGTGGTGGCGCGACCGGTGCGTGGCACTGCCGAGAAGGGCAAATTAGAGCTGGTCGAGGAAATCCTGCTCTGCTCGGGGGGCTCGGCGGCCAGCACCGGCTACGCCCTGGCCCGTTTTGGCATCCCCAGCGCGGTCATCGGGCGGGTGGGGAACGACGGTTTCGGCGATTTCCTGGTGAACGAGGCGGGGCGGCACGGGGCCCAGAGCCTGCTGATCCGCGACCCGGAGGCATCCACGTCGGCGACGCAAGTTTTGGTGGACGAGGAGGGCGAGCGCACCTTCATCCACGCCATCGGGGCCAACGCCCGGCTGGTTCCAGGGGACGTGCCGCTCGAGGCTTTACGCGCCCAAGGAGCGAAGCTCCTCCACTTGGCCGGGTTTTTCGCCCTACCGGGGATGGAAGGAAGCGACGGGAGTCCGACTCGAGACCTATTCAAACGCGCCTCCGAACTGGGCTTCATCACCTCACTGGATAACGTCTGGAGCGCTAAAGGGAACTGGGAGCTGATTCATCCGGTGCTGCCCCACACCGACATCTTCTGCCCCAGCATCCACGACGCGCGGCACATCGCCGGGGAAAGCGAACCGGAGGCGGTCGCCCGGAAGCTGCTCGAGCTGGGCGTGCGCAAGATCGTGGCGCTGAAGATGGGTACCGAGGGCTCTTTCGTGATGAACCGCGCGGGCGAACACCATCGTTTGGGCGTGGTGAAGGTCCCCAGCGTGGACGGCACCGGCTCTGGGGATGCCTTCATCGCGGGGTTCCTAGCAGCCTGGCTGCGCGGGATGGGTTTGAAGGATTGCGCTCGCTACGGCAACGCGGGCGGCGCGATGGGGGTGCGGGCGATGGGCGCAATGACTGGAATCACCGACTGGGACGAACTCGAGAAGCTCGCAGATCAAGTCCATTAACTGCTGTCATGCCCCGCCGAGCGAAGCATCCCATACGCGGGTCACTTGTCAACACCTCGGGTACAGAACAACGTTTTTGATGCCCGAGAAATCGTGTGTTGGAGCACGTGTGAGTTGCTTCGCTACACTGTGTTTCGCTCAGAATGAAAAATAGAGGTGAATATGAAACGCTGTGAGGTCAACCAAATCATCCGCGACGGTGAGGCTTTCGTCCAGCAGCACGGTTTTATCCTGCCGCCCTTCGCCCGCTGGACCCCCCAGGACTGGGAAAACAAAGGCCCGGAGGCCAGGGAAATCGCCGAGCACGCGTTGGGCTGGGATGTCACCGACTTTGGCCTCGGCCAGTACGACAAAAAGGGCGTGCTGCTCTTTACGATTCGCAACGGAGCCTTGGAAAACCTCCGTACCATGAAGGGCAAAACCTACTGCGAGAAAATTCTGATCTGCGGCGTGGACCAACTCGTGCTGCACCACTACCACAAGAGCAAAACCGAGGACATCATCAACCGGGGGGGCGGCGATTTGGAAATCGTCCTGCACTGGGCCGACGAGAACGGCAAGTTCTCAGATAGGGACGTGACGGTCTCCTGTGACGGCGTAGAGCGCACCGTCCCGGCGGGCGGAAAAGTGATCCTAGGGCCGGGCGAGAGCATTACCCTCGAGCCCCTCGTGTACCACCAATTCCGGGCCTTAGAAAAGCCCGTCCTGGTGGGTGAGGTCTCGACCGTCAACGACGACGCCAACGACAACTTTTTCCTCGAGCCGGTGGGGCGCTTCCCGCAGATCGAAGAGGACGAGCCCCCGTACCGCCTGCTGGTGACCGACTATGGACGCTACTACAAGCACGGCGCGGCTCCCAAAGCGGGTTATTGAGCGCTCCACGACGAAATATGAAAGTCAGAATATCAACCACTCTCTAAAAAGCTGCTCGAGGCTGTAGACTAACGCTACAAAAATCGCTCGGCATACATCGAAACGCTTATTCGCAAAAACCTACGTGAGCAACACAAGCGTGAACGAGATGCTCATGACGTAGCCATTTACGCGAAATACGCCGACGAGCTTAATCGAGAAGTTTTAGACTCACTCGAGTATCAAACAGAGCCATAAAGTAGCGAGCTAGACCGCGCCTTAGTCACCGCGCTAGATTTACCCGAGACGGATGAACTCGGGCTTTGATGACGCGAGCCGTGCAAAACTCTTGAACTAAACGACTTCCGCCCGCTTGCGTTGGGCAGGGTCGAGTACCCGCTTCCTGAGCCGCAGGCTCTTGGGTGTGACCTCCAGTAGCTCGTCCGGGGCGAGGAATTCCAGGGCCTCCTCGAGCGTGAACTTGCGCGGCGGAATCAGCCGAATCGCCTCGTCGCTGCCCGAAGCCCGGACGTTGGTGAGCTTCTTGTTGATGTTCACGTTGACGTTCAGGTCGTTGTCGCGGGAGTTCTCGCCCACAATCATGCCCACGTAGACCTCGGTTCCAGGGTCAATGAAGAAGCTGATGCGCTCTTGCAGCCGGAACAGGCTGTAGCCGTAGGCCACGCCGGCCTCCATCGCCACCGCCGAGCCGGTGGTGCGGGTTTCTAAGCTCCCTACGTGCGGCCCGTAGTGGCTGAAGCTGTGGCTCATCACGCCCTCGCCTGCCGTGAGGGTGAGGAAGTTGGTGCGGAAGCCGAACAGCGCACGGGCGGGCACGGTGAACTCGGCGCGGATGCGGCCCGCCTCCTGCTCCATGTGGACCATTTGGGCCTTGCGGGTGCCTAGCCTCTCCATCACTGGGCCAAACTTGGCCTCGGGCACATCCACCACGAGGTATTCGTAAGGTTCTTGAATCTGCCCGTCAATCTCTTTGTAGAGCACGCTGGGCTGGCCCACGCTCAGCTCGTAGCCCTCGCGGCGCATGGTCTCGAGCAGCACGCTCAGGTGCAGCTCGCCACGCCCATGCAGCTCGAAAGTATCGGGCGTGACCTCGATGACCCGCAGGGCCACGTTGGTCTCGAGCTCGTGCATCAGCCGCTCGCGGATTTGGCGGCTGGTGACGAGCTTCCCCTCGCGGCCCACGAAGGGCGAGGTGTTGGGGGTGATGGTGATCGAGACGGTGGGCTCGTCCACGGCGAGGCGCGGCAGGGCCTCGGGGGCCTCGCGGCTGGCGATGGTGTCGCCGATCTCCACACCCTCCATCCCGGCGATCGCCACGATGTCGCCAGGCGTGACCTCCTCGACCTCGAGGCGCTCCAAACCTTTATGCGTGAATACAGCCAGCACCTTCTGGGTGCGGATCTCGTATTCACCGACGATGGCGACGGTCTCGTTTTTCCTGACCGTGCCCCGGTGGACCTTGCCGAGGGCGATCTTGCCGAGGAAGTTGGAGTAGTCGAGATTGGCAACCCGCAGTTGGAAGGGGCCTTCCTCGATGTGGGGTGCAGGGATGCTCTCGAGAATCACTTTAAAGAGGTCCTCGAGGTTGTCCTTTTTCGCGTCCCCGAGCCACGCCGCGCCTTCACGACCAATCGCGTACAGGAAGGGAAAATCGAGCTGCTCTTCCGAAGCGCCCAGCTCGGCCATCAGGTCGAAGGTCTCGTTCAAAACCTCGTCGGGGCGAGCATCTTTCTTATCTACCTTGTTAATGACCACGATGGGCTTGAGCCCGGCCTCAACAGCTTTCTTCAGCACGAATCGGGTCTGCGGCATCGGGCCTTCGGCAGCGTCCACGAGGAGCAAAACGCCGTCCACCATGCTCAAGGCCCGCTCGACCTCGCCGCCGAAATCGGCGTGGCCGGGGGTGTCCACGATGTTGATTTTGACCCCCGCCCACTCGACGGCGGTGTTCTTGGCGAGAATAGTGATGCCGCGCTCGCGCTCCAAGTCATTCGAGTCCATGATGCGCTCGCCGCCCTCGTCGTGGCGGGAGAGCGCGTGGGCCTGTTTGAGCATCGCGTCTACCAGGGTGGTTTTACCGTGGTCTACGTGCGCAATGATTGCGATGTTTCTGAGTTCCATTTTGTCTCCAGGGAGTCTCGCCAACGGGCAAAACCCCGTGGGCACAACTTTCATAGTGTAGCAGGCCCGTCAGGAGTTTGTATACGCTAATGCACTTATGCACCCCGGCCTAACCGGAACTCGGCGATTTCGCGCACAGGGCGGAACTCGATTAAGCCGATGCTCTCGCAGTTGTGCAGTGTGGAACCCAGTTTCCGGGAAGATAGAGAGGATTTGGAGAACCCCAACCCGAATACCAGCCCGCGTAAAAGTCATCGTGTAAATCCAGCAGGGCTCTCGTCACCACCGGAGCCAGAAAAACCACGTTCAACTCGGTGGGAAACGAGGCTACCGAGGCCAAATTTAGCTCGAGCGGCGCGTGGGAACGGGCAAAGTGCTCGAGACAAGCTTCCGTCGCTTCGACATCTAAAGTCTCGAACGCGGCCAGGCTGACATGCGGTCTAGCTTTGACCTCGAGCATAAAAGAACTCAGCTTCCGCGCGGCAAGTTCGCGCCAAACCTGAGTCAATCGTGCTTCCGAAGCGGAGTCGAGATAAAGTTCCACCGCGAAGCGCATAGGAAAGGGCTAAATCACCCTGCGGCGGAACTGGGCCAGGCCCATGCTGAGCATCAGCAGGCCGCCCGCCCCCAGCGCGAACATCCCGCTTACCTCGTCGCGGTGGGTTCTCCATACCATCTTCTGGCTTAGGGCGCGGTAGGTTTGTTTGAGTTTGGACAGCGAATCCACCGACTCATATTCGCCCCCAGTGGCCTGGGCAATACCCCGCAGGGTCTCGGGGTCAAAGGCGGCGGCCATCTGATAGCCCTCCGGCAGCCCTGGAACCGGGCCCTCGGTGACGCGCCCGATACCAATGGTGTCAATGCGAATCTTCTGTTGGTTGGCCTGGTCAGCGGCCTCTATAGGGTCTATCCCACCCATGCTGCGCCCGTCGGTGAGCAGGATGATGGTGGCAAGGCTTTTGGGGTCGGGGACATCGCTGCGCTCCTTGAGGGGCGGGAGTGCCGCTACGCTCTCCACTATGGCCTCACCGATGGCGGTGCCTAAGTCGAGCTGGAGCAGGTCTATGGCCTCTTGCAGCCGTCCCCGATCGGTTGTGAGCGGCACAACCAAGGTCGCGTTGCGCGAAAACGAGACCAGGCCGACCCTGGTCCCCTGCGGCAACTCCTTCACAAAGGTGCGTAGGGCACTGCGGGCCGCCTCGAAGCGGCTTGGGAGCACATCGGTGGCCTGCATCGAGCGGCTGATGTCCACCGCCAAGATGATGCCCGCCCTGGGATCGGCCTCGAGCACCGTCCAGGAGGGCCGGGCCAAGGCCAGGAAAGCCAAAATCAGCGAGGCTAAGAACAGCAGTGCCGGGACGTGCCGCCGGTAACGCCCATTCCGCCCGGCGGCTTGTTTGAGCAAGGCCAGCTCAGGATGGAGCACCACCGCCTCGGCTTTAGGCCGCAGGCTGCGCCGATAAATCCACACCAGAGGCGGCACCAACAGCAGCAGGAACAAGAACCAGGGCCACAGAAAGCTCATTTGCGGCCTCCACCCGGAGTATGGCGATAAGCGATGAACCATGAGCGATGAGCTAAACCTTGTTTGCTCATTGCTAGTTGCTCATCGTTCATTACTACTTGACTTCTCAAACCACCCTCCGCTGCCAGCGCAGGTTGAGACCCGCTCCCAGGAGCATCAAAACGATGGCTAGGGCGGATAAAAGGGAGGATATCTCGAGCTTGGTCGCCTCCCAGCGGATCACCGTACCCAGCTCCTTGAACACCGCCCGCAGGGCCTCCTCGGTGGGCGGGAAAACATTCTTACCCCCGGTGCTCTGGGCCAGGAGTTCCAAGTTTTTCGGCTCGAAGGGGATGTAGAAGTTTTGCCCCCCGATGTTGGCTACGGTGCCACCCTCTTTGCCGAGCGGGAAGGCGTAGACTTTGACCCCGTTGTCCTTGGCGAACTTTGCCGCGATGTCCAGCACACCCTGGGTGGGCAGGCCGGGGTTGGTACTCACGTTGGAAGCCCCGTCGGAGAGGATCATGATGCTGCCCGGCGGCAGATTCGCGGCGTCCACCACTTTCGGCTGATCCGGCTGGGCTTGCAGCGGGTCGTTTTGCGCGAGGTCGGGCGGCAATAGCTCCTTGGGCGGCTTGAGGTCTCTGCGTCCTGGCAGCACCCGCACACTGGTGACGATGGCCGAGGCGATCGAGGTGTTCTGCGAAATTTTGAGCCGCTCGATGCCGTCGAGCACCTTCTGCCGGTCGGTGGTGGGGAGCACCAGCGCCGAGGCGTTGTCGGAAAAGCTCACTAAGCCGATCTGGGTGCTGGCCGGGGCAAGCTTGAGAAACTCTCGGGCGACAGCCTTGGCGGCCTCGAGCCGACTGGGGTTGAGGTCGCCCGCCTGCATGGATTTAGAGGTATCTATTGCGATGATCACAGCAGCTTTATTGGCGGGCAGCGGCGGAGCGGTGACGGGCCGACTGGCAGCAAGGAGCAGCAGGGTCAGCGCGACCAGTTGCAGGGCCAGCGGCCAGCGCACGTGGGCCTTGGGCGGGGTCCGCACCACCGACGAAAGCAAGTGTCCGTCGGCGAAAACCTGGGCGGTGCGCTCGCGGCGGCGCGAGAGTGCCCACAACATCCAGACAAACACCGGCACCAGCAACAGCACCCAGAGGAAGGCAGGCCAGGTGAAGGTCATGGCAACCCTCCGGGTTGGCTGAAGGCCAACGGCAAACGACTAGAAACCGCCTCGAGCCTTTGGCTTTTGGCTTTTGGCTTTCGGCTTTTAGCCCACTTCATCTGCGACTCCTCCTTCGCAGGGTGAACTTGAGGATTGGTTCTACGATATCTTGCGCTGTGGACAGTGGCAACAGGTCCACTCGAGCCGCCCGAAAAGTGCGTTCCAAAGCGGTTTCTCGGCCTTCGATCAACTTAGCGTAGGCCGCGCGGACTCTAGGGTCGCTGGTATCCACCCAGACTTCTTCCCCGCTTTCGGGGTCGCGCAGGCGCAGCTCGCCAGCCTTGGGCAGCTCGCGCTCGGCGGGGTCGCTGACCCGCACCGCCACCACGTCGTGTTTGTAGGCCAAACGGCGCATCGAGAGGGACCAGGCCGGGACTTCAGAGGTTTCCGGGCTCAAGAAATCGGAGACCACGAAGACCAAGGCGCGACGTTTAAGGCTTTTAGAGACGTTTTCTAAGGCGGTGGCAAGGTCGCCGGCACTCGGGGGCTGGACAGAGGTTGCCGGAGTTCTGCCTTCTCTCTCAACTCTCGACGCTCGACTCTCGACATTTCCCTGTTCTACCAGCGCGTACAGCTCGTGCAAAATCCGCAAGGTCTGCTTGCGACCTGAGCCCGGCGGGACGATGCGCATACCCCTCTCGGAAAAGCCGACCACCCCCACCTTGTCGCCGTGCCGGGTAACGATCGCGGCGGCGACGGCGGCGAATTCCAGAGCCTCCTCGCGCTTGAGCACCCGCCGGGTGCCGAAGTTCATCGAGCCGGTGAGGTCCACCACGATCCAGGCCGTAACCTCACGCTCCTCGCGGTACTGCCGCACATGGATTTTGCCGCCGCTACGGGCGGTCACGTTCCAGTCAATCCGGCGTACTTCGTCGCCCGGCTGGTACTCGCGTACCTCGGCCAAGTCCAGGCTAGGGCCGTAGAAAAAGCCGGCGTAGTCGCCGAAAAGAAAGCCGTCGAGGCGCTTTAATATTTTGAACTCGAGCTTCCGCAGCAGCTCGGTGGGCAGGTCGCGCCCGCGCGGCCGGGGCGGCTGGAGCACCACCTCTAAGTTGGTCTGTTTGGGGCGGCGAAAAAGCATCTAAGGACCTCTCTACGCCGCAGGATTCTCCGTGGGACGGGTATCGCGGTAGGGGTCGCCCAGGTGCACCTTGGGCAGCGGAACCGCCGCGATGATTTTGCTCACGATGTCCTCGAGCTTGATCTCGTCGGCCAGGGCTTCGTAGGAGAGGATGATGCGGTGGCGCAGCACCTCGGGGGCCAGGTCGCGTACGTCCTCGGGCAAGGCATATTCGCGGCCCCGGACGATGGCGAGAGCCTTCGCACCCAAAATCAGGTTGACCGACGAACGGGGCGAACCGCCGAAGCTGATGTACTTCTTCAGCTCGGGCAGCTTGGCCTCGCCGGGGTCGCGGGTGGCGCGGGTCAGGCGCACGGCGTACTCGGTGACGGCGGGGTGGACGTGAACTTGGTCGGCCATGCGCTGGAGGGCCTTCAGCTCGTCCTCGCTCAAGGCTTCTTTGAGCGGCTCGAAGCGGGTGGAAACCCGGTCCACCACGGTCATCTCCTCGTAGAAGGCGGGGTAGTCAATCAGCACCTTAAACATGAACCGGTCCACCTGGGCCTCGGGCAGGAAATAGGTGCCCTCCGACTCGATGGGGTTCTGGGTGGCGAGCACCAGGAAGGGGTCGGGCAGCTTGTAGGTCTGGTGGCCGATGGTGGCCTGCCGCTCCTGCATGGCCTCGAGCAAGGCCGATTGAATCTTGGCCGGGGCGCGGTTGATCTCGTCGGCCAGGATCAAGTTGGCGAAGATGGGGCCCAGCTCGACCTCGAAGCCGGCCTCCTTGGGGTTGTAGATGCGGGTGCCGATCAGGTCGGCGGGAACCAGGTCGGGGGTGAACTGAATACGCTTGAAGCTCGCGCCAATCGCCTCGGCCATGGTCTTAATCGCCAAGGTTTTTGCCAGACCCGGCACCCCTTCGATGAGGATGTGCCCGCGGGCGAGCAGAGCAACGACCATCCGCTCGAGCATCAAATCCTGTCCGACAATCACCTTCTTGACTTCGAGCAATAGCGAGCGCAGCTTGGCGCTGGCGTCCATCACAGCTTGGGGCTCGAGGGTGGGTGTGCTCCGGGGCTCGTTCATGCTGCTTTCCTCCGTTAGCTGCGGCTGTCGGCCTTGGGCCGTTTGGGGGCGAAGGGGTCGGGGTTGGTGGGGCCTGGAAGTGGTAACCCCGGACCCGGCTGGAGCGGGATCAGTTCGGGCGAGCCGTCGCCGGGGATGCCTGACCCATTTCCCTGGCCCTGTCCGGGGCGCGGCATCATGTAGAGCTTGCCGTCCTGGTAGATGAAAACCGGGCACTGGTCGCCTCCTTGTTGCTGCCCCTGCTGGTCGCCCGGCGGCTGCTGACCGGGGCCGGGCTGGAGCGGAATCATCTCGCGGGGATCGGGTGCGGCCTGGGGAATCTGCTGGGGCAGGCCAAAGTCAGGGGTCGGGCCCTGGTCAAACTGGATTTTCAGGGTTTGGGCGGAGGAGAAAGCAGGGGAGGGTGAAACCGACGCGGTTTGTGAGATTGCTGTCGGAGCGGCACTCAAACGACCCGTGAAAAAGCCCGTCGCAATCAGCAATGAGCCCGCTAAGGCATAGAGTCCAAGTTGGGTGGCTACCATGCCCTACTCTAAGCCTGAAAGCTGGGTCTAAGCTGAGAACTTTCCAGACTACGCCCGTCCACCGAAGGGTGGATACGTGGGGGGCAAACCCCCCACCCTTCGCACCACCTCCCCTGATGCCCGCAGAGAATAGCGTCCTAGACAGGTGCCAATTATCAAGTGCCCAAGGGGAAGCAAGGATGTTGTAGTTCCCCCTTTGAGCGAAGGGGGGGCCATCCGAGGTTGTCCAGATCAAGTGATTCACCGATAGACAGGGGATCAAACGCGCACCGCTACCCATACATTTGACGATCGACGCGCGTAGGATCGATTAATGAATCGCCCCTGCAAACCCTCAGGCGGACGAGCCGATTTCGGTTAGCCTTGAAACATGCCTGAATACGACCTGCTAATTCGTGGCTCGAGGGTAGTGGACGGCCTCGGCAATCCCTGGTTTTACGGCGATGTCGCGGTTTCTGGCGACACCATCGCCCGAATTGCCCCTGCTGGAGGGATTAAGAGCTCGAGCGCCGCCCAAACCGTAAACGCGGACAGCCTGGTGCTGGCTCCCGGCTTCATAGATATACTCTCGCACTCGATTGCCCCGCTGCTGCGCGACGGACGCTGTTTATCCAAGATTACCCAGGGCGTGACGTGCGAGATCATGGGCGAGGCCTGGACCCCGGCCCCTTTCGGTGGGGAAATCAGGGCGCGGAACTTCGCCCCTTATGTTCCTGAGGAGTGGAACAAACGAATGAAGGGCTGGAAACGCTTCGGAGACTGGCTCGAGGCCCTTCACGCTCACGGGGTTTCGCCCAACATCGGCAGTTTTCTAGGTGGGGGAACCCTGCGCGAGTACGCCTGTGGGATGCGGATGGGCCGGGCCAGTGAGGGCGAGCTCGAGACCATGCGCCGGGTGATGGGCGAGGCCATGCAGGACGGGGCTTTTGGGGTCTCCTACGCGCTGATTTACCCGCCCGACGATTACGCCGACACCGACGAGATCGTCGAGGTGTGCAAAATTGTCGCTCAGTACGGGGGAATCTACGTCACCCACCTGCGCTCGGAGAGCAAGCGGTTGCTCGAGGCTCTAGAGGAAGCCCTCACCATCGGCAAAAAGGCCAACCTGCCGGTGGAGATCTACCACCTCAAAGCTTCGCGCGAGGAGAACTGGCCCAAGATGGCCCAGGTGGTCGAACGCATCAACGCGGCGCGAAAGGCCGGGCAGGACGTGACTGCCGATGTGTACCCCTACACCGCCAGCGGGACCGGCCTGAACGCCATGCTGCCCAACTGGGCCTCGGAAGGCGGAAGGCTCTACGAGAACCTGAAAAACCCCGAAGTCCGGGCCAAGGTTCGCGCTGAACTCGAGGGGCCCAACCCCGAGGTGGACACAAGATCGAAGGCCGAACAGGTGATGCCGGTAGGATTCCAAAAACCCGAGAACAAAATCTATGTCGGCAAGCGGCTCTCCGAGATTGCAGAAATGCGCGGCCAGGACTGGCTCGAGACGGTCTTCGATTTGCTCGTCTCCGAGGGGCAGCGCATCGGCACGATCTACTTCACCATGAGCGAGGAGAACCTGAAGATCGAGTATTCGCAGCCCTGGACTCTTGTATCAACCGATGCGGGCGGCTTCGACCCGGAGTGGGCGAGGGGTCACGGACCGATTCACCCCCGTGGCTACGGCAGTTATCCCCGCGTGCTGGGCAGATACGTGCGGGAAAAAGGACTTTTGAACTTAGAGGACGCTGTGCGCAAGATGACCTCGCTGCCCGCTAACCGCCTGAGCCTGTTCGACCGGGGCCGCATCCAGGTGGGCGCGAAAGCCGATTTGGTTTTATTCGACCCCGACACCATATCCGACCAGGCCACCTTTGCAGACCCGCACCAGCTCTCGGTGGGGATTCATAGCGTCTGGGTCAACGGTAAACGGGTGCTCGAAAACGGCCAGCACACCGGCGCGCTCCCCGGACAGATCGTGCGCGGACCAGGTTACAAGTCGTAGACGAACATCACGTCGTCGTGAGCCTCACGTCTGCCACCCGTAGCCGCGTAAAGGGCCATTGCCGGAAGGTTTGAGGCGTTGGTGAGGACGAATATCTCCCAGCATCCGCGCTGTTTCGCTAGGGCTTGACCGCTTCGATCAGGGCTCGAGCCACTCCCCTGCGCCGGAACGCTTCGCCAGTGTCTATCGAGTACAGCATCATATTGGGTGGCCCGTCCAGCCGGGATAGCTCGTGGGCGATGAGCGCACCCGCAGGCTCACCGTCTAGATAGGCGATAAGAAGATGGTCTGTGGACGATACCAGAAAACCGCGAATGGCGGCGGCCCTGAGGTCATCAAACAAATGCTCAGCCCGGCGCACCTCAGCTCCGTCGCCCACCCCCAGACGCTTGATTTCAATCACTTGATCTCGACCCCAGCCCACTTTTCCAGCAGTTGCGCCACCGCGGTGTGGTCCACCTCGGCACTGCCGATTTCCCGCTTGGCGACCTCGAAAAACTCGCGCAGTTGGCGCAGCAGCGGCGCGGGTGTACCGGCTCCTTGAAAGACCTGATTGGCGATGCCCAAATCCTTTGCCAATAGGCCCAGCGCGAAGGTATTGGGGAAAGCCCGGTTCACCACCCGGCTAGGGAATAGGTTCTCGCTGACGTTGCTGCGGCCCGAGCTGGCGTTGATCACCTCGAGGGCCAATCCCGCGTCCACCCCCTGCTTTACCAGGGCCACCATGCCCTCGCTCAAGGTCCATAGGTTCACCGCCAACAGCGCGTTGTTGACCGCCTTGACCGCGTGTCCCGAGCCCAGCGGCCCCACGTGGACGATTTTCGCGGCATAGCTTTCCATCACCGGCTTGGCTTTCTCGAACGCGGCTTTATCCCCGCCAACCATCACCGTAGATTTGGCGTTCTTAGCCCCGATGACCCCACCCGATAACGGTGCATCAATATAGGTCACGCCTTTTTCGGCGAGAAACGAAGCGGTTTCTTTGGCGAGGGCTGGCTCGCCGGAGGTGTGGTCTACCCACAGCGTCCCCGAGCGTAGCAGCGGCAAAAGGTGGCGGGCTAAGTCGTCTACATCCTTGGAAACCGGCACACAGGTGAAGATCAGGTCAGCCTCGGCCACCGATTCAAAAGGAACCGCCGCAGAGCCGAACTCCGCTGCGTGGGCCTCGGCTTTGTCAAAACTGCGGTTCCAGACCAGGGTTTCAAACCCCTTGGCGATGTGACCTGCGATGGGATAGCCCATCGCCCCGAGGCCGAGGAAGGCGATTTTGCTCATACGCGGGATAGTTTACCCCTGGATGTACTGCCCGACCCTGTTGCCAAACGACCAGCGACGGACCCGTTCTCGCTGAGCACCACGATCAGGCCTTGGGGCCGCAGAGCGGCCTGCACAAATTCCCCTTCCTGCAGCGGGAGCGGAGCCACCCTTTCCACCGCCGCGGCGAGTTGGGCAAGCCCCGCCGAAAGTTTTGCGGCGTAAAAGCGCCCTTCACAAAACCGCCTCCCCTGAACCATACTGCGTGTTCTAAGGAATGCCCTGCCCAACTCGCCGCGGCGGGACATTTGTCCCCGGCGTAACCTAAAGTCGTACAACTGCGCAACCTTAAGTAACACTTTACATTTGGCGACGAAACTATGAGAAAAAATGAGCCTCGAACAAGTGCAGTTTCTCCATTGCTGAGGCGATATTTCCAACTCCATAGGACATTAACTGCTTCCGCTGAATCTCATCCGGGGTTCCACTAACCTACATATGGATGTGAGCTGCCTCGCAGGGGCAGCTTTTTGGGGTCATAGCCTAGACTTCGGATACTTTAGGAGAAGCGGATGAAGGATTGGACGAGAGCAATTAGCGCCTTGCTGTTGTTGTTCATAGCGGCCTGTAACCAAAACTCCACCCCCGGTGTACCCGGCGCACCCGCTTCTTTAGCCGACCCTGCTACCGTCACCGCGTCAAAGGAGATGCCCACCATCATCACCGTCACCTGGAGCGCCGTCAGTGGGGCGACAAGCTATGTCGTGGAGCGCAAAACCGGAGCCGGAACTTATACTCAGATTGCGGAACAAACCGGCCTCAGCTTCGCCGACTTGAGCGTGGGCAACCCCAACAGCTATACCTACCGCGTCAAGGCCAAAAACGCCTCGGCCACCAGCCCCGGCAAGGAGTCGAGCGCCGTTACACCCGATGCGCCTTGTTTCCCCGGAAACCTAAACTCCCCGAATACCAAGGGCTGCTTCGGGAAAGTCTTGAACTGGCCGCTGGTGCCGACCCACATCGGGGTAATGCCTAACGGGACACTAATGGGATATTTCGGGATTGACCGGAGTGGTGAGACGGCGCGAGGTAATTATAAAAACTTTTCTTTCCACAGTCGCTCGATAACCGCGCTATGGGACCCCACCAAAGGGCCAGGTACCGGGATCGGCCCCGACCAATACGATGGCGTCGCATTCAAACAAATTAACAACACCCACACCGACTTGTTCTGCTCAGGACACGTGCTAGGCCCAGACGGAAAGTATTACACCGCTGGCGGAAACTTGGGCCAGAGCACCAATGGCTCCAACCCTGGCCCCAAAAACACCGACATCTTTGATCCAACCACCAATACTTGGAACAACGGTCCCGACATGACCGACGGGCGCTGGTATCCCAGCATGATCACGCTGAGCAGCGGGGAGCTTCTGATTATCGGTGGTAACTCCCTCAACGATAAGGGCGACGCTAGCGGGAACGGCGCCGTTCCTGACACCCCCAACGTACTACCTGAAGTCTGGGACACTGCTGCTGGAACTATGCGCGACCTCACCAGTGCTACCACCGACCCAGGTTCCGCGACCTTCAAGTATGCAGGCGGAGCATCTGCTAGCTCTGATTACTGGCATTATTACCCCTGGGTTTTCCAAGACCCCAACAAAGATCGTCAAGTCTTCATGGCCGGTTCGGCTTTTCCAGTGGGCTTTTTGGATACAGCGGCGAGGGGTGGAACGGGGGAATGGAACAATGTCCAGAAGCGCCAGTATCCTGGTGGCAACTTTAGCGGTCAGCCCGACGTAGATTTATGGCGTAACTACGGCTCAGCAGTAATGTATCAGCCAGGGAAAATTATAGCGATGGGTGGGGGTTACGGTAATCCAGGTGGGGAGACCAGTGTCTTTATCAACCTCTCTACTGGAAACCAATACACGTTCGCCGCAGGCCCGTCTATGGCTTATAAGCGTACCCACCTTATGGCAACCCTGCTTGCTGACGGGCAGATATTCGTCAACGGGGGCAGCACCGATGGGGTGAACTACGACATTACTAATGTGGTCTATGAAAGCGAGTTGATCAATCCGAACCTCCCCAATGCGACATTCCGGCGGGCAGCAGTATCCCAAATGCCCCGCACCTATCACTCAGCCTCGGTGTTGATGCCCGATGGGACGGTCTTCACCGGTGGGGGTGGCGGCTGCGGCAACGGCTGCGACGTTTATGTTCCTGCTACCGCTCGAGACCCCAACCACCGACTGCCGGTGAACCAGTACAACGCCGAAATCTACTACCCGCCCTATCTCTTCAACTCTGACGGCTCTTTAGCAACCCGCCCGATCATCACTTCCGCGCCAGGAACGGTGAGCTACGGCCAGACCTTCACCGTCCAGACCGATCAACCCTCCGGGAACATCGCCAAGGTCACGTTTATCAAGCTGGGGTCGGCGACCCACGCCTTCAACATGGGCCAGGTGTTCAACCAATTGACCTTTACGGCAGGTTCCGGTAACCAACTAACAGTCACAGCCCCCGCCAGCGGGACCGTGGCCCCGCCCGGCTACTACATGCTCTTCGTAATCAACGCCAATGGCGTGCCCTCGGCGGCCAAAATGGTCAAAATTGGCTGAGCTGAGAGTGAGCCGTAACGCCCAAGATTAGGGCGCAATTTCATATAAAGCCTAACTGTTACGTCGGCCACACAGTTTTCTCCGAGCCCTCGAGCCCGCCAGCATAATGCCTGGCGGGTTTTTGCGTTATTTAGAATGTTATGACCTCGCAAATGCTGGCATATCTGTATTAACGCCAGGGCCGTTAATTACCACTAAAGCCTACCAGATGAGATAACGCCCCACGTAACTAAGTGCGTGAGGGGCGCGCTTTATTTGCGCTGGGAACACGTATACTCAGGGAAACATTATAGAAACTTGAAAACTCTTAGCACCGACTAAAGCTAATTTTAGACAGCAGGGTTAACCGGCAGCAGGACGCACAAACACATTGCTACAAGTTGGATGGAGGTAGGGATGATTGGTTCGGGTCGGCATCGGGGTTTTTGGATTTTAGGGTTATTGCTCTTGGCGGCGTGTACGCCGTCAGGTGGGGGAGGCGGGCGCGATACCGGGCCGCTGGATGGCCTGGGTTTGAGCGCCCAATACTTCAGCAGCCCCGACCTGAGCGGCCCCAGCGCCAACCAGATTGATACCGAGTTGGTCTTTAACTGGGGAGAGGTAGCTCCCCGCCAGGGGGTTCGCCCCGGCAACTTCAGCGTTCGCTGGACGGGTTTTGTCAAGCCGGAGTTCAGCGAGGAATACACCTTTTACCTGATCGCCCAAGGCAGCGCCAGCTTGTGGATCGGTGACGCCCAAATTATTGGCCCAGGAACACCCAGCGGCAAGGTGCGCCTGCAAGCCGGGGCTAAAGTACCCATTCGGGTGGAGTTCAGCAAAACTGCTCCCGATGCAGCCTCGCTGACCCTGGAATGGTCCAGCACCCAGCAGAAGCGCGAGGTAGTGCCGCAGTGGCGTCTGTACCCGGCCAATCTTAAGTCCTCGGGGGCCAAGCTGCTGGCGGTCGCCATCGGGAAAAACCTGCTCAGCAACCCCGGTTTCGAGGGCGGCACCGGTGGCTGGAACCAGTTCGGCGGAACCTTTGCCACCATCACCCCTGGGCAGTCCGGCAACGGCAAGGCCGCGCAGGTATTGAACGGAGCCTGGGTACAACAAGCCCTCCCCTACTCCTCCATCCAGGGAGGAGCCACTTACACCCTCGAGGCTTGGGGACGCTCGCCCAACGGCAGAACCTGTACGGTAGGGGTTCTTGGTGGGAAATCTGGAGGAGTCCTGACCTTCGATGTCAGCTTCAACTTCAACTCCAGTTCCTGGAGCCGCAAAACCCTCAACCAAACCTTAGCCAGCGACACCGTCTGGGTTATCGTGTACATGCAGTCCAACGGCGGCGACTGCCAGTTCGACGACCTTTCGCTAATGATTGGGGGCTCCACCACGCCTTCTGTGCCGGTGATTAACAGCTTTACTGCCACCCCAGCCAGCCTGCCGGTGGGTGGGGGCTCCTCGAGCCTGGCCTGGAACGTCACCGGGGCCACCAGCCTTTCCATAGACAGCGGGGTCGGCACGGTGAGCGGGGCTACCGGCAGCACTTCGGTAAGCCTGATCGCCAGCAAAACCTTCGTCCTCACCGCCAGCAACAGCAGCGGCAGCGTCACCAAGAGCGTCACCGTGACGGTAGCGACCCCGCCGTCGGCCCCGGTCATCAACAGCTTTGTCGCTACCCCCAGCAGCTTGCCCGCGGGCGGAGGTTCGACCACCTTGAGCTGGTCGGTGAGCAACGCCACCTCGTTGAGCATTGACCAAGGGGTGGGCGCGGTCACGGGAACCTCCAAGACCGTCAACGTCACGGCGAGCACCACCTTCACCCTCACCGCCAGCAACGGCGGGGGCAGCGTGAGTAAAACCTTTACCGTGACGGTGGCCGGGGGCAGCGCCTCCAACCTGCTCACCAACGGCGATTTTGAAGCGGGGATGACCGGCTGGAACCCCTATGGCAACTCAAGCACCGTCTCCCCTGGGCACAGCGGCCTCAAAGCCCTGCATAGCGTCTCGGCCTGGGTGGAGCAGCCGATCCCCCGCAGCCTCATCCAGGTGGGCGCCACCTACACCCTGAGCGGGTGGGGCCGCAGCCTGGGTGGAACCTGCACCCTGGGCCTTTTGGGCGGAAACAGCTCGAGCATCCTGTTCGACCGCAACTTTAGTTTTGTCGGCGACTGGTCGCAGCTCTCCGCCACCCAAACCATCCCCGTAGGCACCACCTGGACCGTGGTCTACACCGAGTCCTATAGCACCTGCGAGTTCGACGACATCTCTCTCACCACCGGCTCGAGCGGTCCCACCCCTCCGGCCAACCCCGCCAATTTCCAGCCCACCGGAGCTACCGCGAGCAGTATTAGCCTGTCCTGGAGCGCGGTGGCCGGAGCTACCTATACCTTAGAGCGTAAAACCGGGGCTACCGCCTACGCCCAAATCGCCGCCCCGACCAACACCAGCTACACCGACGGCGGGCTCACCGCCAGCACGGGCTACACCTACCGCCTCAAGGCGGTGGTGGGCGGCTCGGCGAGCAGCGGGGTCGAGCTGAGCGCCAGCACCACCGCACCCGCCCCCACACCGCCCGGCAACCCCGGCAACTTCAGCGCTACGGCCTCCTCGGCCACGTCGGTCAGCCTGAGCTGGGCGGCGGTGGGGAATGCCACCGGGTACAGCCTCGAGCGCCGCACCTACACCGGAACCTATAGCCCTTTAGCGAGCAACCTGACGGGCACCAGCTATAGCGATACCAGCGCGGCAGCGGACACCTTCTACTTGTACCGGGTCAAGGCCACCAATAGCGCGGGGGACAGCAGCGGGGTGGAAGCCAGCACCACCACCCCGCCCAGCGGCCCCAACGGCGGGTCGGGGGCATCTACTAAAGGCTATTTCGCCCCACCCATAGACTGGCCGCTGCTGGCTGCTTTCAGCGGGGTGATGCCGGGTGGCAAAGTCCTCACCTGGTACAGCCGCGACCGCAACGGGAATAGCCGCGACGCCGACTATAGCAACCAGGCCGCCCACAACTTCACCATCGGCGACTTGTGGGACCCGGTGAGCGGAACCCACACCGAGATTGACAACACCCGCACCGACTTGTTCTGCGGGGGCCACGCCCTCACCCCGGATGGCCGCTTTTATGTGGCCGGGGGTAACCTGGGCTCGAGCAGCGGCTACTACCCCGGTTCCAAACACACCAACCTCTTTGACCCAGCTACTAACACCTGGAGCGCAGGCCCTGACATGACCGAAGGACGCTGGTATCCCACCGTGATCACCCTCGCCAGCGGCGAGATGCTGGTCATCGGGGGCAACTCCAACAAAGACCCTGCCGATACCAACACCGTGGTCAACCGGATCGCCGACGTGTATAACCCCATCTCCGGCACCCTGCGCCGCCTCAGCACCGCCAGTACCAGCCTGCTCAGCGATTTCAACCACCTCTATCCCTGGCTGCACGTAGCCCCCAACGGAAAGGTCTTCTACGCGGGCTCCACCCCGATCATGAGCTATCTCGACCCCTCGGGGACGGGAAGCTGGAGCGGGGCTTACAACCGCGATTACCTCTACCGCGCCAACGGCACCTCGGTGGAGTACGACACCGGCAAGCTGCTGGTCTTGGGCGGAGGCTATCCCCCCAGCAACTCGGTGGTGACGGTAGACCTAAACAGCGGCGGGGCCAACGTCCAGGCCACCGGCAACGCGATTCACCCCCGTACCCACCTCAACGCGACCTCACTGCCGGACGGACAGATTTTTGTCAACGGCGGCAACACCGACGGGCAAAACTTCGTCATCACCAATGCGGTGTACGAGAGCGAAATCTGGTCGCCCAGCACCGGCCAGTGGACCGCCGGTGCTATCGCGCAAAAACCCCGTATTTACCACTCGATTGCCGTGCTGCTCCCGGACGGGCGGGTGCTCACGGCGGGCGGGGGCGGCTGCGGGAACAACTGTGACA
>PSMF01000169.1:0-5530 GCA_040290005.1 Meiothermus sp. | reverse complement strand
GAAGTTAAGCCCCCTCGAGCATTCCCGAAACCTCAGCCCAGCCGTCCAAAGCTGCGCTCAGCTCGGCCTCGAGCCGCTCCTGTTCGGCGGCGATGCGGGCGTACTCGGTGTGATGCAAGCCCGGTGTTTCAGCTTTGGCGTGGACAGCGGCGATTTGGGCCTCGAGGTCGGAAACAAGTTGTTCCAACCGTTCTTTCTCGCGCTCCAAATGCCACCTGCCCTTGACTCGTTTGTTAGATGGAGATCGTGCAGAGAAAGAACTCGTCTCCACCGACTCGCGCTCGGGGACGACCTTAGTGTCGCGGCGCTCGAGGTATTCCTCGGGCGGGCCGGGGTAATCGTCGAATTGCCCGTCCCGGATGTGCCAGGTGCGGGTGGCAAGCTGATTGAGGAAGAACAAATCGTGCGAGACCAGCAATAGCGTGCCGGTGTAAGACAATAGGGCTTTTTCCAGCGACTCCACCGTCTCTAGATCGAGGTGGTTGGTGGGCTCGTCCAGCACAAGTAGATTGGCCTGCTGCAAGGAGAGTGACAACAACGACAACCGCGCCCGCTCCCCACCGGAAAGGTTCTTGACCTGCTTGAACTGGGCGTCGTAGGGGAACATCCAAGCTCCGAGTGCGGCGTGGGCCTTCTCGCCGAGCATTCGGTAGAGCGTCTCGAACAAAGTTAGCTCCGGGTCGAAGCCCGAGAGCTTCTGGTCGTAGTAGCCGATACGCACGCCAGGACCGGTGCGGATGCGACCTGCGGGGTTATCCGAGGGCAATAACCCCAGTAAAGTGCGCACCAGCGTGGTCTTCCCCGCGCCGTTGGGGCCGATGATGGCGACCCGCTCGCCGTTGCGCACCAACAGGTTGGGCAGGCTGAAAAGCTTACGTCCGGCGATGGTTTTTTCCAGGTCCCAACCCTCCAAGACCCGCTCCGCCGTGACCGCTTTTTCGATGGGGAAGCGAATCCGCACCGTAGCCTCGTCGGTCTCGGGGGCAAAGGGCGCTTCGGCTATAAACTGCTCCATCCGGGCCTCGAGGCTGTGCATCCGCCGGGCGTGCTTTTCCGAGCTGGGGGCCCAGCGCCGGGCCTGCTCCAAAATCTCCTCACGGCGTTCTTTTTCCTTGAGCCAGTTGGCGTACTCCTTGGCCTCCTGCTCTTCTTGTAGGGCGCGTTCCCTGCGGAAGGCCGAATAATTGCCGTCGTAAAGCTTTAGCTTCCCCTTGCGCAACCAAGCCACGCGCTCGGTCACCCGGTCGAGGAAGGCCCGGTCGTGCGAGACGGTAAGGATAGCCCCGCCGTAGGCCCCCAGGAAGCCCTCGAGCCAGCCCACCATCTCGATGTCTAAGTGGTTGGTCGGTTCGTCTAGCAGGAGCCCATCCGCCCCCGAGAGCAGCAGGGCTCCGAGCGCCAGGCGGCGCAGCTCCCCGCCCGAGAGCACTGAGGTTTTTTCCGCCTCCCGGCCCTCGAAACGCAGCCCCTTCAAAACAGCCTCATAGCGTGAGCGGCGTTGATAGCCGCCCACCGCCTCAAAACGCTCGTGCAGCGCCTCCCAGCGCTCATAGGTGTGGGGGTCGGCGAGGTGGGCCTCGAGCGCGGCCAAATCCCTTTCCATCGCCTCGATGCGCCCAAACCCCGACTTGAGCACCCCCTCGACGGTCTCCTCGGCTCCGTACTGCGGGTCCTGGTCGAGCAGTTCCAAGTAGACCCCTTCGGGCTTGACGATGCGTCCGCGTGCGGGCTCGAGTTCGCCGGTGAGGAGGCGCAGCAAAGTGGTTTTACCCGAGCCGTTGGCCCCCACCAGCGCCAGCCGGTCGCCGTGGCGCAGCTCCAGGTTCACCCCGTCCAGCAAGTCCCTGGCCCCCAGGGTGTATTCGACGTTTTCGGCCAAAACAATCCGCACCGCGACCCCTCAACCTTTTGATTGTACGTGAATTTATCGCCCTCCAGCCATCCGCAGCCCGCGCAGGGCCACCACCAGGCTCACCAGCAGGAAGGCCCAAAAGCCTCTGGGGTTGGGCCACAGGGCGAGGAGGACGTAGAGATACCCGGCCACCGCACCCACCGGGATGGGATACCAACGGTTACGGTGATTGCGCCAATACAGCTGCCAGTAGAGCCCGGTCACCGCCAAACCGAGGGCGAACCCCACAGCGATCACCCCGGGGAACAAATAGGCAAAGAATCCGATGGTAGGCGCGATTCCGCCCCCGCCCCGAAAGCCAAAATAGATGGGCCAGTTGTGGCCCGCCACCACCGCCATGCCCATCGCGGGTATCGCCCAGCTCGAGTGCCCGTACCCGCTCAAGGCCGCCACCAAAGCTCCTTTGACGATGTCCAGCAGCGCCACCGCCACGCCCCAAGCGGGGCCGAGTTGGCGAAACGTGCCCGAGGCTCCCGGTGTGTCGCGCTCGGCGAGGTTGAACCCCTTCACCAACCCGGCGATCCGGCCAAAGCTGAGCGAGCCGATAAGGTAGGCGAGGGCTAGGAGCAAAAAGTCCATCGGTATCTATGCTAAAGCCAAGGGCGAGCGCCCTCAAACCCAACAATTGCTACGTAAGGCCTTGCGTCCGACGCGCTTCACACCCAAATTGCTCCGAAGAGACCCTGTTCATCCTCGGCGCCTTAGTCCACGGGTTTTGTAGGTACGAGAGTGAAGGGCCGCCCGACCCCCGGCCAGGAGAAGCGCCCTAGCGCGAAGCCTCAGGAGAAGCGCCCTAGCGCGGAGCCTGTGCCGGTACTCAGGGCCCCGCGTACCTACGCGCACCGCTCGTCTAATCCTGGAGATTGACGGGGCAGAATCCCCCCGCCGGTCAAGGTCTGTCGGTGAGGCATCTGACCTATGGCGACCTCAAAGGCCCCCCTTGAATGAAGGGGGGAAAGACAACACCGCCTCCCCTCGAGCACGCAATTATCTGCACCTATCCTGGATGTTATTTTTCGCGTTCATTAGGGGAGATGCCCGTAGGGCCGTGGGGTTGGAGTTGACTTTGGCTCATCGCTCATGGCTAGTTGCTCATCACTTACTGCCCGAATCGCCTCGAGACCACCTCGCCATCCCCGCCCAGCAGCCCCTGGTCCTGACCGTTCAGGATCACCCGCACGGCTTGGGCGTTGCCCACCCGCACCACGACCGGCAGCGGGTAGGTCTGCTGGCTTCCCTTAGCAGGCACCCCCTGGAAGAGCTGGGTGCCGCCGGGGGTAGTTACCCGCACCCAACTGTTGCCCTCAAACCGCAAGACCAGGCCGGTGGAAGGGGTCTGGGCCTGGGTTGGGGTTGTGGAGGGGTTGGCCGGAGTGGTCGGGTTAGCGGGTGTAGCAGAGGGGTTGTTGGCCCCCGGTTGGGAAGGGGTGGGATTGGGCTTGGCGGGTTGTAGCGAGACCAAAAGGTTACGGTTTTCCTGGAGCGTCACCACCTGTTGATAGGCCTGATACCCCTGGGCTTCGACGCGCAGGGTACGTTCGCCCGCTTCCACGCGGGTTTCCACTGGGGCCTGGCCCAGCAAGAATCCGTCCAGATAAACCCTGGCCGCACCGGGCTTGGTGCTAATTTTGAGGGTCACCTGTTTGGGGGCGGTAGGGACGGGAGCAGGCTGCACCACGACCGGAGTGGGTGTGGGGGAGAGGGTGCGCCAACCGAACCAGCCGCCCACTCCGAGCAGCAGGAGCAGCGGGAGGATCCACACCCAGGGGTTGCTCCGGCGGGGTTGGGGAACAGCGGCAGCAGGTTGGGGGGAAAGATAGGTCACGGTGGGGGAGCTTGCCACTTTGGTCGGGTACATCATCAGCAAAGGGGCCGGGTCCAGGCCCAGCAGTTGGGCGTAGTGGCGCAGATAGCCCCTGGCGAGCGCGGGTTCGGGCAGCTCCTCGAAGCGGCAGTCCTCGAGGGCTTGTAGCGTTACCCGGCGCACCTTGAGCGCCGCCGCCGCCGCCGCTAACTCGAGGCCCTTGGCCTCCCGCGCCTCCTTCAAGCGTTGCCCTAGTTCGCACATTTGCCGCATTGTAAGCCAAAAATGCGGCGGGATGCTGAAAAGAGTTGAGGGTCAAGGGTCGAGTGGGAAGGAGGCCCGTGGCCTGTGGAAAAGACCACAAACCACAAGCTTGTGTTAGCCCTAGACCCGCGCTAGCGCCACCGCGATTTGGGCGGCCAGGCGGGCGTTTTCCTCCAGCAGCCGCAGGTTAACCGTCACCGTCTGGCCCCCCGAGAGTTCGGCCAGCCTCGTGAGCAGAAACGGGGTAAGCGCCTTGCCCTGCACGCCCGCACGCGCGGCCTCCTGCGTGGCGAGGGCCACCCATCCCTCGACCTGGGCGAAATCCAAGCCCTGTGAAACCGGGTTCAGCACGAGCGAGGCTCCGGGTAAGCCCAAATCTCGAGCCGCCTGGAAGGCTTTCGC
This sequence comes from Meiothermus sp., assembly GCA_040290005.1. Taxonomy (GTDB): domain Bacteria; phylum Deinococcota; class Deinococci; order Deinococcales; family Thermaceae; genus Meiothermus. Next base: position 1,148 of record PSMF01000169.1, on the reverse strand, counting down.
GGCCTCTTCGGGCGACTCTACCCGCGCGGGCAGCTTGTGAGGGCTGCCGGGACTGTGAAAAGCCGGGAGATAATCAGTTTTATAACCCAACAGGGCCACCCCCAGCGACTCCAGCCGCTCGGTGGTGGCGGCAAGGTCGAGGATGCTTTTAGGTCCTGCCGAGACCACCAGGATGGGGGTGCGGGAGAGCTCGAGCAGGTCCGCCGACTCGTCGTAGGGATGGGGATGTACCCCACCGATCCCGCCGGTGGCGAAGACCTGAAGCCCCGCCCGGTGCGCCAGAAACGTGGTGGCGGCGACGGTGGTTCCGGCACTGCGGCCCTGCGCCACGATGGCCCCCAGGTTCCACAGGCTGGCCTTGTCGGCGGTTTCGTCGTGGGCGAGGGTCTCCAGCTCCGTGTCGGTGAGCCCAATCGTCACTTCACCATTGAGGATAGCAATCGTCGCGGGAACCGCGCCCGCCTGACGCACGGTTTCTTCCAGTTTTCGCGCCAGCTCTAGGTTGGTGGGGCGGGGCAGCCCGTGGGTGATGACGGTGGATTCGAGCGCTACCAGCGGCTTTTTCGCGGAGAGGGCCTGGGAAACCTCGGGGTGCAGACGCATGATGGATAGCTTACCCACTCCCACACCTGGTAATTCAAGGGTTAGGGTTTAGCGGCTCAGACCCCCACGTTTTCGGTGCTTTTCTCGATGGGGAAGCCTTGCTGCTGCCACTCGCGCAGCCCGCCCGCGAGGTTTAGCAGGTTGCGGCGGCCCGCGGCCATCAGCGCGCTGATGGCAATGCTTGAGCGGTCTCCTGCCGTGCGGCGCAGGATCACCGGCTGGTCCTGGGGAACCCGGTCCAGGCGCCGCATCACCCGCCCCGCGTAGAGGTTCAGTGCTCCGGGGATGTGCCCGCCGTCATATTCCTCGCCGGAGGGCACGTCGAGCAGCAAGGCTTCGCCGGGTTCCCAGCGCCCCTTGGCGGCTTCGGCGGTGATCTGGGGGACGGGCTCGAGGTCGCCCTTGAGTGGAGCGGTGACATAGCCGACCGTGCGGTCGAGTCCTACCCGCACCAGCTTGCGCACCAGGTCTTCGACCTGCCCGGCCTCCGCCAGCAGCATCAAGGGCTTTCCTCCGGCAACAGCCAACTGGCCCAGGTGGAGAAA
>PSMF01000168.1:0-5598 GCA_040290005.1 Meiothermus sp. | reverse complement strand
TTAACGGACGGCGTTCTTTAGGAAGCATCTTGCAGCTTTCTGGACTGGGCGAAGAGGAAGGACACGCCGCAGTGAGAAGCCTGCTGAGCAAGGGATTGCTCGAGCCCGCTGCGGTGCAGGGCCTGCGGCTGATCGTGCCCGAGCGCGCCCATCTGGGCAACAACTACCATCCACCTGCTTCTATTAAGGCCAATCTGCTTTTGAAAACCTGTGACGGGGAACGCACCGCCGAGCAGATCGGTCGGGAGATCAAGGCCTCTGCTGAGGAAACGGCGAGCTTGTTGTGTATGCTTTACCGCGAAGGGCTGCTCTTTATACGCAGCGGCCAACCCGAGTTCGAGCGCCTGCTCGAGGAATACTAAGCTCTTACCCGCGACCCCGGTAACGCAGTGAGCGTGCTTTCCGGCAGCCCTACACCCTCGCGCTGCTCGGTACAGCCTCGGCCTCGACGCCTGGCGTGGGGCCCAGGATGATGGGCGGGCGGACACTTAGAAGAAAAGGGGGGTGTGGGGGGCTATAATCCCCCGGAATTTCAGTCCGTGGGATACATGGACCCCCCACGTCCGCCGGAGGTGGACATAGCATAGCGGGCGGCGGATGTGCGATGTTGTACACAGAAACGGCCCGGCGGTGTGGGAGCACCCCGGACCCGGCATCTTGTCCTGCTGGGGGTGGCGGGCACCTTGGGGATGGCCCCGGAGCACGCCAGCAGCACGAAGCCGGGCTCGCCCACGACATCCTCGAGGTAGAGACAGAAGTCCTCGGGGAGCTTGGGGGCCTCGAGCCAGCCCATCAGGGCGTCGAAGGCGTCGCCGTGGATCTGGCCCAGGCGCAGCAGGTTGCCCAGGCGGTTGCGGGTGACGACTGCCGGGTTCTGCACCAGCCGGAAGGCGTGGCCGGGGCCGTAGAGGTGGGGGGTCTGGCTCATGCCCTTCTGCTTCGAGTAGCCCTCCACCCGCCCTGCGAGGTAAACGAAGGCCCTCTGCAGCGTCACGTAGCCGTTGTTGTTGGCGTCGCCCTTGCCGCTCATGGCCTCGAGCAAGAAGGCGGTGAAGACCCCGCCGCCGAGCTCGTCGTCCTCCCAGGAGGGTTGGGTCTCGCTGCTGTAGGCCAGCAGCCCGTTCTGTTCCTCGACCTGCGGTACCTGGTCGAGCTGGCCGTGTCCGACGACCTTAGACAACGCTCCCTTCCATCACTCCCAGTTGGTCATCTTAACTCCCAAACTGCCCTCTCCCCCGGTGCGGAAGACCCACCGCCAGCGCCAATACCAGCACGATCAGCCCGCCCTGTACCACATCCTGCAACCCTGAGGGCAGTCGCAGGGCCTGCATGGTGGTCACGGCCATCACCAAAAACAGCGAGCCCAGCAGGCTACCCAGCATCGTAGCCCGCCCGCCCAGGATAGAGGTTCCACCCACCACCACTGCCCCTACCGACTGCAGTAGGTAAGGAGCGCCCAGATCCAGGAAGGCCCCGCCCACGCGGGCGGAGAGCAGCACCCCCGCTAGCGCAGCCAACAGTCCGCTGACCACGTAGGCCCCACTCAGAGTAGGACCCAGGCGTACCCCGGCCAAGTGAGCGGCTTGGGGATTCTGCCCCGCCGCCAGCAACTGGCGCCCCCACACCGTGCGGTTGAGGGCGTAGGCTGCCATCAAAGCCAGTATCAACAGCAGAACCAGGATCACCGGCACCCCCAGGACCCGCCCGCTAGCCACGAAGGTGAGCAGGGGGCTGATAGTGAAGGTGGTGAAGGAACGGTTGTAGACCAAGGTAGCGCTGGTAAGGATGTAGCCTACCGCCAGAGTGGCGATGATGGGCGGGATGCCCAACCACGTCACCGCAAGGGCGTTGACTAGGCCTACCCCCGCCCCAATCCCCAGCGCCAGCCCCAGCCCCAGCGGCAGCCGCTCGTCCATCCCTGCAATGGTCTGGGTGGCTATGAAAGCGCTTAGCGTAATTATGCTGGGGACGGAGAGGTCTACCGCGCCATTGCCCGTAGCTACCACAAAGGTCTGGCCCAGCGCCACCACCGCCAGAAAAGCTGCTGAGACCACCACCCCCGCCAGACTCCCCAGCCCTCCGGGAGTGTACAGGCCCAGCAGCACCCACAGTCCTATTGAGCCCAGCAAGGCCCAGATCCAGGGAGGAGCGCTCACCTCGGCCTCTTTCCCCGTAGCAGTACGATGAGCAGGAGTAACCCTCCCTGCACCGCGGCCACGTGATCGGTACTGAGGTTGAGAAAGCCCAGCAACAAGCCCAGCAAAGAGAGGGTGAGGGCCGCCGCCACCACCCCCCAGGGGACAACTCGACCGCCCACCAGCTCGCTACCTCCCATCACCACCGCAGCCACGCTGAGGAGGGTGAGGGAGGTGGCGGCATTGACGTCGGAGGCGGTGTTAATGGCGGTGAGGGCCAGGCCCGCGCAGGTGCCGAAGAACCCGGTAAGGATATAGGTCAGGGCGTGGACCCCTAAAGCCGACCAGCCCCCCTGCTCGAGGGCCTGGGGGTTGTTGCCGAAGCCCCGTAGTACTAGACCCCAGCGGGAGTGGTGGAGGGTATAAGCCAACGTGCCAAACAACAGCACCCAAACCAGCGGTGGGGAGAGGTTGAAAAAGCGCACCAGCCAGTCGGGGGCACTGCCCCCGGGGGCGGGCTGAAGGGTATAACCCAGGCCCAGCCAGACAAACGAAGCCCCCAGGGTGGCCACGATGGCAGGGATGCGGCGGCTATGGATCAAGGCCCCCATCAAGCCGTAGGCCAATAAGCCCGCGGCAAGAGCCAAAGCCCCCCAGCCCGGCCGCTCCACCAGTAAGGTGGCGCTGATAACATTGGCCAGCCCTGCAAAGGCCCCGATTCCTAGGTCGATTTCGCTACGGGCTACCGAGAACATCTGGCCCAGCGCCACCAGCACCAGCGGCAAGGCCCCGCTAAAGAGCAGAGCCAGGCCAAAACTGGAAAGGACTGAGGGGTTGAGCAGGGCTACCCCCCCCATTACCGCCAGGAAAGCCAGCAGGGGAACTGCCCTGGCCCAGCTATCCCCCCCTCTTCTGGCCTGCTCGTTTTGCCTTTCCCGCGCGCGCTCTTGGAAGGCACTCTGGACGATGTGTTGGCGGGTGGCCTGGTGGCCTTCAAGCTGCCCTATCACCCGCCCTCGGTGGAACAGGAGCACCCGGGTACAGTGGCGGAACTCCTCATCGTCGGAGCTATACCACAGGAAAAGCCTCCCGCGCGCAGCCTCTTCTCCTATCAAGCGGTAGAACTCCTCCTTGACCGCAGCGTCTACCCCGCGGGTAGGGTCGTCTAGCAACACCACCGGGGCCCGTGCAAGTAGGGCCCGGGCCATGAGGAGCTTCTGCTGGGTACCCCCGCTGAGTTTCAGCACGCCTCGACTTCCGACCTCCGAGGGAATGCCCAATCGCTGTAGCCACTCCTCCTGCCAACGAGGCTCCTCCCGCGGAATGGGCCGCAAGGCGGAGCCCTCACACAGGCGGGTGAGGGTGAGGTTCTCTCGCGAGTGCCATAGAGGAAACAAACCCTCCTTGCGCCGGTCCCCCGCTACGAAAGCCGCCGGGGCTAGGCAGCGCACGCCGCGGGCAGTTCCTCCCCGCACCGATTCATACACCGCCCGTAGCAGGGCCCGCTGGCCGCTCCCCTCAAGACCAGCCAGACCTACTACCTCACCGCTGTAGAGCTCGATGCCCCCTTCCAACTGGAGCAGCGGCGGACCCGAGGGCACAGGTGAGGGCGAAGCCAGCGTCCCCTGGGCAGCGCGGCCTGCCATCAACTCCACCAGGTGCGCCCGGCTGGTCTGCTGTGCCGGACCCTGCCACACCAGGGTTCCATCCCGCAACACCAACACCTCTTCCGCCAGGCTCAAGACCTCCTCTAGGCGATGACTTATGTATACCACCCCTACCCCCTCGCGGGCGCGGGCGCGCAAGTAGCGAGCGAGTTGGGCACTGCGCTCAGCATCCAGGGCCGAAGTGGGCTCGTCGAGGATCCACAGGCGCAGCCGGGGGTCTAAGGCGGCGCGGGCGATTTCCAGCATCTGCCGCTCGGCCAGGCTCAGTCCTTCCACCGGGATCTCGGGGGCAATGGCGCAGCCAGGAAAGATCTCCTCCAAAACCTCCTGGGCCAGCCTGCGGGCCTGCCACCGCCAGGACAGGTCCCGCAGGAGTTGGGGATGCTCGAGAAAGAAATTCTCGTAGACCCTCAGATTGCTGCACAGCGACAGTTCCTGGAAAACTACCCGCACCCCGAACTGCTTGGCCCGCACCGGAGTGTAACTGCTGAGATCTACCACCGCGCCGCCCACCTCGAGGCGGCCTCGGTCAGGCCGGGTGATCCCCGCCAGGATGCGGGTCAGGGTGCTCTTGCCCGCGCCGTTGCCCCCCACCAAGGCGGTGATGCGCCCGGCGACGAGTTCCAGGCTCAGATCCCTCACTGCCCGGGTAGGTCCATAGCTCTTGACCAACCCCTCGGCCCGGAGCAACGTGAGAGGGGTAGAGGGCCGAGGGGCTGGCTCGGAAGACATGCTAACGCAGCTTGAGCAGGTTCTCCTGCACCCACTTCCGGGTGTAGGTGGGGCTCACGATGTAGCCAGGGGGCAGGTTGGCGAACTGGGAAAGGTTGTCTACTGTGACCTTGGCCGCAGGCATGGTGAGGTGGTTGCCCACCTTAGCTCCACCCAGGATCTCCAAGCCCAGCCACAAGGCCGCCCCACCGATTCCCGGTGCAGAGTTGATGGAGATGGTCTTATACCCGTTTTTCTTGTGCTGCTCAGCCCACCAGCGCAGGAAGTTGGAGCTTCCACCACCCTCGATGATGGGGAATTCCCCGCCGTGCTGGGCGAAAGCCTGCACGATGCCGTAGTCGTCTCCACCACCCTGGGCCAGCACCGCATCCACCTTGGGCAGGCTGGGCAGGAGGTTGCTCACCGCAGCTTGGGCCACTGCGGTGGTGGCCTGCCCGTAAACCTCCCCCACCACCTTGACCTTGGGGTACTTGACCAACACCTCTTTCTGCCCTTCGTACATGAGCTGGTCCGGGGCTGAACCTTTGACTCCGCGCACGACGAGCACGTTGCCCTTTCCCCCCAGCAAGGTACCCACGATGTACTCGGTGGACTCACGGTGCATGGCCTTGAAGTCGAAGTCTAGCTTGTAAGCACAGGGAGCCGAGGCGATGGAATCGAAGACCACAACCTTGATCCCCGCCCGGCAGGCCTTGGCGATGGCCCCATTGAGAGCCGTCGGCGAGGCCGCATTGATGAGGATTAGGTCCACCTTTTTGAGGATGAGGCCGTTGAGCTGGGCAACCTGCTGGTTGACCGAACCATCTCCGTTCTCGATGAGATAGTCAGCGATGAAACCCTGCCTCTTGGCATCTTCTGCAGCCTGCTTGAAGGCTTCTACCATCTGTCGGCGCCAGGTGTTGCCATAGTAGGAGTTGGAGAGGGCTACCACCCAGGGCTTAGCTTGGGCAGTGGAAAGAGTCGGGAAAAAGGGAAACGCAGCCAAGAAGCCCATCACAAGAAGCAGCTTTCCTAAGCTTTGATTCATATTCCCTCCCTCAAAGTACCCGGGTCACCAGGCGAGA
>PSMF01000167.1:0-5766 GCA_040290005.1 Meiothermus sp. | reverse complement strand
GGAGCTACGACCGCATCCTCAGGGTGGCCCGCAGCATCGCCGACTTAGCGGGAGCAGAACACATCCAGGAGGCCCACCTGGCGGAGGCCCTGACCTACCGGCGGAGCCTGGGGTGAGGGTCGTATGAAACGAGCATCCCTGTCTCACTGGAATGGGAGCAGCATGGCGTGCTATCGCGGCGCGATCTGCGGTTCGGCTCCTCTTCCCCGAACTTCTTTGCGCAGGCTCTTGCAGGAACTCCGTGCCTTAGGAGGAGCAGGTAGCGTGTGTTTATGCGGGATATTCGGGCAATGCAAGTTTTGCGTTTAGAGAAAGTCGCACCTGCCTTGATGATCCCTCTTGGCCTTTCTGCGAAGCCCCTTCCACATAAGGCTCACTAAAGCAGCGCACGCGACCGCTACCAAAATGTAGCTCAATTGGGCTGAAAAGCGCGCTGCGTTGGTGAGATCGGAGTAGAGCGGGACGGATATAGCCCGGCGTTCGGAGCTAGCCCAGGGCATTCGCCGCACTACTTTGCCTTTGGCATCTGTCATCGAGGTGTTCCCCGCCATCCCGACAAACAGCGCGACCCTCCCGGTCTCCGCCGAACGTACCTGCACACTCCTGAGCTGTAGAGCGGTGGCTGAAGGGCTTTGGGTGTTGGAAAGAAATAGCAGGGCTTGCGCTCCATTATGGACGGCTTTTAGGCCGATCCGCTCAAAGGAAGACTCGTAGCAAATACCTAAGCCCAGAATCACATCACCGAAGCGGAGGGTGTTGGTTTGCCGCTCATTGCCCGCCTGAAGCCGGGCGTCCTCCTCTATCGGCACCAGGAAGATCTTGTTATAGCGTGCGGCAACCCGCCCTTTTTGTAACAGAACGGCGGAGTTGTAAACCAAGGACTGGCTGCGGATGGTGCCCCCAATAAGCAAGTTTTCGTGGGCGAGCAGCCCCAGGTGGTCGGTTTCGAAGTCATAGTTGAACAGGCTGCTCTCAGGCAACACATTTAGCACCCCACCCCTGAGTTGCGGGGAGAGTTCGTGGCGCAAGTAGTCCTCCCTGCGTGTGACAAAATGCTCGCCGTCCCCGACGATGCCTGGCTGCACCAAGTTGACCTCGAGGTAGCCCTCAAGCCGTGGCTGCGGTAACGCGTTGCTCAGCACGATGGCGAGGGCTACCCCGATGGCGAACACCGCCACGCCGGTAGCCCGGTGGTGGTAAAAGGCCCACAGGCCCAGCAGCAGGGCGGCATAGATTACAAAGCTCGCCCCATACATCCCTAGTTGCGCGTAAAGTCCAGACAACGCGGGAGAGAAGAGGTAGTAACCATGTGAGAACGGAACCGCGCGGTTGTGCAGCAAGTCGGGGTTTGAGCACACTCGGTCGAACAAGCTCATCGAGGATGCAAACAGCAGGATACGCGACGGGGTGAGCGTACTGGGGAAGGTGGCGGTGGCAACGGCGGAAAGCGCTGTTATATATAGAATGACCAGCGCGTATAACGTGGCGATGGCCGCTGGTTCTATGCTGTACAGGCCGAATAGGGAGCGGGTAACGAGCAGATTGATGCTGAAAAGGTAGCTCGCCATAACCAGGCCCCGGTTCTGCCATGAGGCTTGTCGGTGGGCCAAGGCGAAGACGGCCAGGAGGGCCAACGGCGAAATCCAAGCAGGCAGCGGCCCGGTGATGCTGAGGTAGCCCAGGCCACCAAGACCAGCGGACAAGGCCAGGGGCAGCGGAGCCGCTGTGGTGAGCTTAACCTCCATAAACGGCCTAAGCAGGCTGGTGCTATTCACCGTATCGCCCCACGAAGGGTGAAGGCGGGCCAGATCGGGGTCACTTCTACCGGCTGCTTGGCGGAAGCTCCGTAGGAGTAGAGCGAGTAGCAGTGGACTAGGCCCAGTTCACCCTCGGTGGGCACCTCGAGCATTGCCCTGACGGTTGAATATTGGTTTGCTGGCAACCGCAGTGTGACAAGAGATTGACCGCCCACGAAGGCGAGCTGTGTGTCGTTATGTAAGCAGACGAGATGGTACGTCGTGGCCCTGGCGGTGTCGTTGTAGATCAGCACCTCGACCGGTTGCCCCTCGGTGCTGGTGCGGATGATCCCCCCGAAGGTGTTGATCGCTGCTCCTACCTCCGAGATGCGGCTGAGGATGGGCCTGTCGGGGTGTGCGGGTGTGCTGTCGGCGGGGCTGGCCCACTCGCCGAGTCCCTCCCCGTTAGCGACCGTGACCACGTCGGAAAGAAGCCTTGGCTCAAGCCGGGACAAATCCCCTTTACGCACCAGCTCAATGGCCGAACCGATTTTGTCCGCGATGTGCCGGGTGAACACCACCGACACCGAATCCCGGGGGCTGATGCGTAAGGGCACCGAGCGCGTCGCGGGCCGGTCGCAGGCCACAGCGATGTTGGACTCGATGTGCTGCAAGCGCCCATTCACAAACACAAAAGCGTCAAAATTCATCGTCGGTACAGGAGCTTTGACCAGTGCGAGGCGTAGGTCGAGGCTGGATCGGTCCCCTGCGGGACTGAGTGCCACGCCGTTAGTGAAACCGGTTTCGTTCGCCGAAAAACACCCAGCCCGCTGAGCGAAAAGGGGAGCAACGGCGAAAAATCCAAGGCCCAAAGAGGCTAAGACGGCGACAGCTATTAGCGGCAGTAAAGCTTTTCTCATAGTTCTCCCGGCGTGCTTTAGCCCAGTCAAAGCGACGGGCCAAGGCGGAAATTCCCTGCCTCGGCCTATGCCTGCTTACCAGGGTTGCCAGGAGTATTGACCACCGTTGTTATCCGAGTAGACGACGGTGCGGCCTCCGTTGGGGGTCGGGTCGTCGTTCGCTGGAAGGGCTTTGTGGAAGCCGTATCCGAGAACTGCGGAGTAAAGGTTGGCAAAGTCCAAGCAGTTGTAGGTGTACGTCGTGTCGGCAGTGAGCGCGCCCATGTTCCCGCTGTAGCTCTCTTTATAGTCCGACTGGGCCACGAGTTGCCTACTGCCTGCGAAAGTTGTGAAAACCAGCACTGCCTTGGCCGCGAGACACCTGGGGTAGTACAGGTAGGCAACGGGGCGGTTGCTGGAGGTGGTGGTGGTATTGCGAGCAGTGGCTGATCCCCTGCCCATCTGGGCCAAGCAGTCCGCTTTGCCATCCGACGCGCGAGAAGCTCCCTGCACGGTAAAGGGGTCGCTTGTCGAGCGGCCGGGGGAAGGTTTTGCAAAGACCAGGCTCAGGCTCGAGACCAAGACCAAACCGCACAACAGCGGGTAAAGGATTTTGCGGTTCATCGTATATCTCCCTGCCGTGCGGCGATCCGGCTCTCGAGGGTGGCGCGGAAGCCACGGCCGCTCATCGCTGCCAGCCTTGCGGTCGCAGTCCCCTGGTCGGCCTTGCTCGCGAGCGTCCTCAAGTCGTCAATGCTCAACTCGCCGTCCACCGATAGCTCACGCACGTCGCGCACGCTCAACCCGACCTTTTCCAGCTCCGAGCGCATCGCGTCGGGGGTGGCGTTGAAGAGGAACTGGAGCTCCGACCCCTCGAGCACGTTCATCGCCTCCACGCTCACGTTATACGGGGTGGTCTCCTGCAAACCTTGGTACACACCGCTTGGTATGTACCAGTCTCCGACCTCGGTATATCCCTCGTTCGGGTTGGTCGAGAGGACGTGGAGCGACTGGGTGCTGAGATCGCCCCTGGCGCGGATGTCCTGTGCCGTCAGGTAAAGCTTGCCCTTAGGGAGTGGTTTTACCTCTCCAATGTCTTTGACGTTGAAATAGTCGAGGGAATCCGAGGCCGTCATCACCCGTTTGCCCACCGAGTCCGTGGCCCTTTGCGTGCCACAACCGGCCACCAACAAGGCCAAACCCGCCAACATCGCTAAACCTCCTGCTTTCATCGTTCTCCTCCTAAACATGCCGACCTTACCTTCTCGCGCTGAGGTCGTTCACCACGAAGCGTATGGACCGTGTTTTACCTTTCCCCTTTTCCGTGAAACTCACCAAGACCACCACGCTCCGCTGACCTGTGGGAGGGGGTGGCTGGCCCGGCTTGTTCTTAACGTTGAGCACCAGCATTTCGCCGAACCGCGCCTGCCGCTGGTTGAGGCTGACGTCATACCCCGAGGACTCAGCGGTGAGCCAGAACCACTGGTTGTCCAGAGTAGGGTCAGCAGTGTCGGTCTTGCGCAGGGTGAAATAGAAGCTGTAGCTGTCGAAGGGTTTGGTGATCACCCAGTAGCCATCACTCTCCAAAATAGAGCGGGAGTAAGTGCCGTCCACCACCTCGGCCTCGATGGGGTAAGCCGGGTACAATAAGCTGCACGCGCTCAGGCTAAGGGTTAGCAATATTAAGGTCACAGCTCTCACAACACCTCCTAGGGACAAGGGGTGAGCCCAACTCCGCGCCAGCACCTGGAAAACTCGGGCAGCAGGGGGGTTTCGGGGACAATTGCGCCCTGGGGAATGACGTCTCCGCTCAGGCTAATCCCCAGGATGTTGACTCCTGCCATCACTCTGCCATCCAGCCCGCCGTAGATTCCCGCCTGTAAGCGGGTCACGGGCTGGTTGGGGTCTTGAATGTTATATTCGACTCCAGCAGTGATCTTTGGTCCGGCATAGGGCTCGAGGGCCGCCGCTAGCCCCACCGTACCGTAGAGATAAACCCCGGCCTGTACGCTCAGGTTAGCCCTGTACCTGAGGGTGGTGGTAATGCTGGCCGTTCCCGACAAGGCCAAAGGGTTGGAGTAGGGGTTCCAGGCAGTGAACTGCTGTCGCAGCGCCTCTACCTTCTCGGCGACGTTGTTTACCGGCTTGCACCCCCAGTAACCGTTGGCAACGGTATTCCCACAGTAGAAGCCGTACTGCACCGGGCTCTGCTCGGTTCCAAGGTTGAAAGAGACGTTGGGTATGCTGCTGCTCACCGCCACGCCCACGTTCCCTTGGATGCTCAAAGTGCCACTGAGCCCACCCTGTAGGATCACTTTAGGGGTGACAACCACTGGGATAGGGCCGATCCAGAACACTCCTACCCCACCAGTAGTGTCGAGGAAAGTCTGGCTAACACCGGGGAGATTCACGGTCTGGCTGAGACCGGGGGCCTGCACGTTGTAGGCGGGGGTAGTCCTTAGGAGCCTTTCTTTTCGTTGGCACAACCTCCGATGAGCATGAAGCTAGGGTCAGAACCAGCCCTACACTCGCCAGCAACAACCAACCGCGCTGGCTCAACATGAAGCCCCCAATCCTGGCCGCAACCAATGTGTGGCCTGGTTGAATAATATCGTAAAAAAATAAGAATATTGTCAACTTCCGCGCCCCCTTAAGGCCAGGAGGTAATACCGCTCCACCCCCAGGAGCCGGGCCACAGCTGTGGTGCTTCGCCAACGTGAACCCCCATCCTGGGGGTAATTTCCACACCTGGCTGCCCTTGGGAAGCGAAGAGGTGCCGTGCCTGACCCCCGAGGAACTGGCCCGGGCGCCGGAAGGAGAGCCCACCGCTGCGGTACGGGAGCGGGTGCTGGCGGCCCGCGAACGCATGCGAGCCCGCCAGGGCCGGCTCAACAGCGAGCTCTTGGGCCGGGCCCTGCGCCAGCACGCTGGCCTTTCCCCCGGCTCGGAGGCGCTGCTCCAGGCTGCAAGCCGACGCTTAGCCCTCACCGCAAGGAGCTACGACCGCATCCTCAGGGTGGCCCGCAGCATCGCCGACTTAGCAGGAGCAGAACACATCCAGGAAGCCCACCTGGCCGAGGCCCTGACCTACCGGCGGAGCCTGGGGTGAGGGCTCACCGGTATTTATCTGG
>PSMF01000166.1:0-5768 GCA_040290005.1 Meiothermus sp. | reverse complement strand
TAGTTCTCATCCTTGTCGCCATCAACTTCTTCTGGCTCTTCGGGGTTGCGCTTCATCACCTCGCGCAGCACCGTCGTGGCGTACGCCCCTTTAGGCAGAAAAAAGCTGACCCAAATGCCCTCCTCGACTTCTTCTACCGACCACTCCTGAAGCGGAAAACGAATCAGTCGGCGGTCGCCCCGGCGCGATGCGAACTGCTCCCGGCTCAGCTCGTAGCGCGCCAGAATCTCGTCCTCGAGTGCTCTCGCCTCCCCCTGGGCCTCCCGGTACTTCTTGCCGAACAGGGCCCCGGTGGCGCTGATTTCTAAACGTTGGGCTCGAGGGCTCTCCACCTCCGCGTCCTCCACCACGAACTCCCCGCCGGTGTCATGCTTCTTGGCGACATCGCCTTGCACTACCCGGTTAAACAAACCCCGTTCCAGCCGCAAAGCCAGCCAATCGTTGAACATCAGGCTCTGCAAGCTGCCGATCAAGAACCGCCCCAGCCAGGGGTCGCCGCGTCTTCCGCCTTTAGTCACCAGCTCGTAGCCTTTACCCGGATTGAGCCCGCCCAGCCCGAAGCGCTGCGGGCCGAAGTAGTTGGGCACGCCTTTGGCCTGTAAGGTGGCGAAAACAGTGCGAATTGACGCAGAGGGCTGATAGCGGAGAGTGGAGAGCTTTTTACCCTCTGCTTTCTGCCCTTTGCTCGCTGCTTCTTCCAAGACCCGAATCAAAATCCTAAACTGATTCCCCCGCAAATGCCCCACCCGGAGCTTGTTTGTGTGTAACGCGGTCTCGAGTACCCTCACCCCCGAATGCCTTTCCAGCAGACTTAGTCGGTTTTCGTACTTGGCCGGGATGCTGAACCACTGCCGGGTGAGGGCGTGTTTGTCCTTGAGTCCGGCCACCCCGATGTTTTTCTCAGCCACCCCCAGTTCGTCGCGCAGCAGCTCGAAGACGGCGCGGGTGGTTAGGTCGCGTTTCTCGAGCCACACATAAAGATGCTCGCCCTCGCCCCTGGGGAGGTAGGCCGGGACCTCGGTCACTTGGAACTCGTCTGAAGCCTGGCGTATAACGCCGGAGAGGCCGGGAATTTCCGGTGTAAGGTAGGGATAACGTTCAAAGTCGAAGACTAAACCCTCTCGCACGGTTTAGACTATCGCAACGAGAGGCTGCTTTGGAGCACTTCAAAGAACTCGAGGCGCGTTTTGCCAACCATCTCGCCCGCACCGTCCCGGAGGGCAGTGTGGTGGCGGCGGTGTCGGGCGGCGGCGACTCGGTGGCCCTCTTGTACCTGCTCACCAGCACCCCCCGGCGGGTGATCGTGGCCCACCTGGACCACGCCCTGCGCGAAGACTCCGGGCGCGACGCGCAGTACGTGCGAGAGCTGGCCGAGCGGCTGGGCTACGCGTGTGTGACCGAGCGCATCGAGGTGGCGCGGGTCGCCGAGCAGCGCAAGGCCAACCTAGAGGCCACTGCGCGGGAGCTGCGCTATTCGTTCCTGGCGCGGGTCGCCAAGGAGCACTCTGCGCAAGCGGTGCTCACCGCCCACACCCAGGACGACCAGGCCGAGACCGTGCTGATGCAGCTTCTGCAGGGCACCGGGCGGGGTCTGGGGATGCGCCCCAAGCGGGGCCGGGTGGTGCGCCCGCTGCTCGAGCTGAGCCACGCCATGCTGCGGGCTTACCTGAGTTCCAAAGGCCAGGACTGGCTGGACGATGTGACCAACGCCGACATCACCTTCGACCGCAACTACCTGCGCCACGAGGTGTTTCCCAACCTGGTCGAGCGGTTTCCCCAGGCTAAGGTGGCGCTGGCCCGGTTTGCGGGCATCTCGCAGGGCGAAGACGACACCCTCGACCCCTTAGCAGCCCGGCTGCTGCACTTAGACCCGCGCTGGCCCTGCCCGGCCTACCGGGTGGCCCCACTGCTGCAAGCACCGCCCGCCCTGCGCCGCCGCGCCCTGCGTCAGATGCTCGAGCGTTGCGGCCAGCGCCCCGAGAGTCGGCTGATTCTGGCGCTCGAGCGGGCCTTGGAGGAGCCGCCCTTTACCCTCCCCGAGGGCTGGATTGTCCGGCGGCGCGATGGCACGCTGTTCCTGATCCCGCCCGCCCTGAGCACCGTGGCGAGATGGCCGGGGAGCCGGATGGCCCAGCCCGGCGACTACCTCCAGATGCCGGGGGGCAAAAAGCGGCTGGTGGAGTTTTTGGGTGAGCGTGGGGTTCCCACCGAACTCAAGACGGTCTGGCCGGTGCTGGCCGAGGGCAGCCTAGTGCGCGAGGTCTGGGGGCTGTGGCCCGAGCCCGACGACGCTCGCTTTATGGCCCTGGCGCTGGAAGAAGCCGAGCAAGCTGCCCATCAAGGGGAAGTTCCGGTGGGCGCGGTGATCGTGCGGGAAGGAAAGGTTTTGGCGAGGGCCCGCAACCGGGTCGAGGAGAACAAATACGCCACCGCCCACGCCGAGTTTTTAGCGCTGCAACGGGCTTTCCAGACCACAGGCGAGAAAGTGCTGCCCGAGGCCACGGTGTACGTGACCTTGGAGCCCTGCGCGATGTGCTTTGGGGCCTTGATGGAGGCCCAGGTGGGCCGGGTGGTGTACGGGGTGGAAAACCTCAAGGCCGGTGCCGTCACGGTGCATGGGATGGTCCCGCCCTTCGGCTGGGAGGGGGGGCGGCTCGAGCGTGAGGCAGGGCGGCTCCTGCGCGAGTTCTTCGCCAGCAAACGGCAAGCCTATGCTCCCAGCCCCGAGACGCCCATCACCGTGGAAGAATCCCCCAGCTAGCCTCATCCCAAAACTTGTGCTAAAGTCTCTATTCGGCCCCAGATATATGCAGGCTAATCTTGCGGGGTTGAGAGCGCGGAGGGGTGCCAGAGCGGTTGATCGGGCCGGTCTCGAAAACCGGTATAGGGGGTAACTCCTATCGAGGGTTCGAATCCCTCCTCCTCCGCCAAGGGAAAAAGAGCCGAGAAGATCGGCTCTTTTTCGTTTACCGTCTACCGCAAGGGCGACCCCCGACACTGGCGACTGCCCTGTGCTTTTATAGACAGTGACCCTTTCGCGGTGCCCTCCTGTGCCCAGGGCCACAGGCCCCCGCCAGCACGGGCAAAGCCCAGCCCCGTGGGCCTAGTGCCAGCACGGGCAAAGCCCGGCCCTAGCGGGCCTAGTGCCAGCACGGGCAAAGCCCGGCCCCGTGGGCCTAGTGCAACGCGGGCGCGGGCGCAGGGGGGTGCTAAAGACAGCAAGGCCACCACAAAATCGCTGACGACCTCGAAATACGTGGGGGGTCGCCTTTGGCCTTGCGTAAACGGCAAACCATCAACCGTCAACGTTTCTTGAAGCGGGCTAATTCACTTTGGGCGGGGTGGCGAAGGGTTATTCTCTAGGGAATGGACACCGTATTGCGCGAAATCACTTGTGACGAGTTGGGGATTCTGCTGCACCAACTGGGCATCAATGCCGAGCGGGTCAAGGAAGACCTGTTTAGCCTCGAGTTCGCCGGGGGACTCAAAGGCCACCTGATCACCTATGGCGAACCGCACCTGACCAGCCTGCAACTCCGCTCGGGCTTCACCGGATTTGACCGGGTGGAGCCGCGCCACCTGCTGTCCTGGAACCGCCGCTACCGCTTTTCTAAGTCCTATCTCGACAGCGACGACGACCCGGTGCTCGAGTCCGATCTTAGGCTCGAAGGCGTAACCCCAGAAGCCATCCAGGCGTTTCTGCGCGACTTCAGCGACCAGGTGACGCTGTTTTTCTCGTACATGCGGATGATTGACGCAAACTTGGTGGAGTAGGCTCGAGGGGTTTATCGGGTTTCCGGCGGATAGAACTGTAAAATCCCCCATCCGTCACGGTAGATCGTCGAGCACAATACCTCTGCTGACGTTAGAAGGCTCCCTTAGTAAGAAGGGGAGGCAAGGGCCTTGCCTCCCCTTGGGTACGTAATAAGTAGCACCTGTTCAGAACGCTATTCTCTGCGAATATAAGGGAAGGTGCCCGCAGGGCGGGGATGCCGGTTTCGCCGCGCAGCGGGGTGGGGTTGTCCTTGACCTTACACATTGCTATCTGCTGATTGCTGGCCCTCCCCGCTTGACAACCCCCACCCCTTCCTTCTACACTCACCCCTAACCGCGCCGGGGCGCGACCACAACTAACACTAGTTCTCTTATCACGAGCGGCGGAGGGATTCGGCCCGAAGATGCCGCAGCAACCCGCGACGCACCGTTTCATCACCGGAAGCTGTCGCAAAGGTGCTCAAGTCCGACCCAGGCGGGGGAAACGCACTGGGAGAGATAGGAGAAGGGAAGACACTAGGCACAGTGAACCCCCTTCCGAGAGAACAAGGCGGAAGGGGGTTTTGTTTTCATCAAAACAAAATCTCCGACCAACGCCCTAAATCTAACCGCGGTTGGAGGTTTTACCATGTCCGACAAGAAACTAAGCTTCGAGACCCTGCAACTCCACGCCGGTTACTCGCCTGACCCTACCACTGGGGCGCGTCAGGTACCCATTTACGCGACCACCAGCTATCAGTTCCAGGACGCCGACCACGCTGCGCGGCTCTTTGGATTGCAGGAGTTCGGCAACATCTACACCCGTATCATGAACCCCACCACCGACGCCCTCGAGAAGCGCATCGCAGCACTGGAGGGTGGGGTGGCCGGGCTGGCGACAAGTTCGGGGCACGCCGCGCAGTTCCTGAGCATCACCAACATCGCCCAGGCCGGAGATAACCTGGTCAGCACGCCCAATCTTTACGGCGGGACGATCAACCAGTTCAAGGTCACGCTGCCGCGTTTGGGCATCGAGGCCCGCTTCACCGGGCGAGCCGAGACCGCCGAGGATTTCATCGCCCTGAGCGACGAAAAGACCAGGCTCTGGTTCTTGGAATCGGTGGGGAACCCGGCCCTCAACATCCCCGACTTCGAGAGCATCGCCAGCGCTGCTCAGGAGCGCGGCATCGCCCTGTTCGTGGACAACACCTTCGGCCACGGCGGCTACCTCTTCCGCCCGATACAGTGGGGTGCGAACGTTGTCGTCAACTCGGGCACCAAGTGGATCGGCGGGCACGGCGCGGCCATCGCCGGGCTCATCGTGGACGGCGGAAACTTCAATTGGGACAACGGGCGCTACCCGCTCGTCGCTGAGCCGCAGCCCGGCTACCACGGTCTTGAGCTGACCAAGGCCTTTGGCAACTTAGCCTTCATCCTCAAAGCCCGTGTAGACGGCCTGCGCGACCAGGGCCAGGCTCTTGGCCCCTTCGAGGCTTGGGTGCTGCTCTTGGGCCTCGAGACCCTCTCCCTGCGCTCGGAGCGGCACGTGCAGAACACCCTGGCGTTGGCCCACTGGCTGCGTGAGCAGGACGAGGTGGCCTGGGTCAATTATCCCGGTCTGGACGACCACCCCAGCTACGACAAGGCCCAGAAGTATTTCAGGGGTAAGCCCGGCAGCGTCCTGACCTTCGGCCTCAAAGCCGGGTACGAGGCCGCCAAGCGCTTTATCAACGGCCTCGAGCTCGTCTCCCACCTCGCCAACGTGGGCGACACCCGTACCCTGGCCATCCACCCCGCCTCCACCACCCACTCCCAGCTCAGTGCCGAGGAGCAGGCCCGCGCGGGCGTGAACCCCGAGCTGGTGCGGATTTCGGTAGGGCTGGAAGCCCTGGAGGACATCCAGGCAGACATCAAGAACGCGCTGCGGGAGAAGGTAGGCGTTTAGCGATGAGCCATGAGCGATGAGCTAAAAGCGGGCTTGTGGCTTGTAGCTCGTGGATTTTCCCCATAGGCCA
>PSMF01000014.1:44109-44346 GCA_040290005.1 Meiothermus sp. | reverse complement strand
TGGGCCCGCTGGCGCTGGTGCAGCCGGTCCCGCGTGGCCTCGCGCAGCGCCTCGAGCCGCCCGGAGTAGAGCGCGGCGGGCCACAGGGCACTGCGGGCGAGGTTGAACACTGCGTCGGAGAGCGGCACACGCTCGGGCAAAGCGGCTCTGGCCTGCGGCGTGGGCACCTCGTAGGGCGGGATGCCCAACACAAACACCAGCGCCTCGGGCCAGGGCAGCGGCAGGGCCAAGGGCGGG
>PSMF01000014.1:29546-44080 GCA_040290005.1 Meiothermus sp. | reverse complement strand
AAGCCGCCGTACACCGCCGGGGCCACGTTATCGGGGTGGCCCTCTAAGGCCGCGGTGACCCGAAACACCCCGTCCCTGCCCAGCCTGCCGCCGGAGATGAGGTCGGCCAGTGCGGCCCCCGCCACCAAAGCGGCGGAGCTGCTGCCCATGCCGCGCGCCAAGGGGATGGGGTTGCGGGCCTCGAGGGCGACCGGAGGTGGGGTTTCCCCCAAAGCCTGCCAGGCCGCGCGGTAGCCCTGGTGGATCAGGTTATCCGGGGTGGGCTCCACCGACCCCCGGCCGGTATAACGAAACTCGTCCGAGCCGGAAGGCCGGGCGGTAACTTCCAGATACAAATCTAGGGCCACGCCCAGGGCATCAAACCCCGACCCCAGGTTAGCCAGGGTCGCAGGGACTCGCACCTGCAAGGGAGAAAAGGTCGTGCGTTCCCCGCCGTTCATGGGGTTTATCATACCGGTTGCGTAAATCGGAGCGGGTGCGAAAGGCCAAGTGCAGAAGGCCCAAAGCTGAAGGCGACGAAGCTAAATCCTTCCGGCGCAATCGTTCCACTTTCACCATGCTCGCCGTAAATAGGGTCCTAGATAGATGCAGATAATGCCGTCCCCAAGCCGGAATAAGGCGTGTTGTTGATGACCTGTCCCAACCCTTTTACTAAGGGGGCCACCTGAGACCGCCAAACATAGCTTGCTGAGCAGGTCCCCATGGCTTGACGGGAGGATTCTCCCGCCCCCGCCCACAAAACTCGAGGATTTGATCCCCAGGTACTCCCCTCCTAAAGGCGTCTGCACCCAGTCTCTCGAGCGGCACTGCCCCCGTGATAAACTGCAAGGGCACTTACACCGCACCCAGCGCAGGTTCTTGGCGATGCTTGCACTCCGCTTTTATAAAGCCAACAATAGGCCCATAGGCTGGCGCTATGGGTGACACCGGTCGCGGTCTGCTCGGGCTGCTCTCTCCCACGCTGCTGGGGCAGCTCCTGCGCGAACTGCCTAGGGGTGAAACCCTGGCAGAAAACGTACAGGGAGGGCTGCTCACGCCGGAGTTCGTCCAGCGCCTGCGGGGGGAAGGGTTCTCGGGGTACGCCCTGGCCCAGCTCAAAGCCAACCTGGCCTGGCTGGCGTTTTACAAGGGGAGGCTGCTGGAGGCTTGGCGGCAGACCGACCAAGGCAGCTCACACGGGGTTGCAGCCTACCAAGCGACTCAAGGGGAACTCGCGGGTGGTACGCTCTCGCTCTACCGCCTGAGCCCCGAGGCGATCCCGCCGATCCTGGCCCTCACCGGCGGGATTCTGCGGGCCGCCGCCCTGCCCGCCGGGAGCGTGGTGGCCGCCGACCTGTTCGCCTCGTTGGGGCAGGAGGGGTTCACCGGGGCTTTGGTCTTGGAGGACGGGAGTTCAGGCCAGGGTTGGTATTTTTCGCGGGGGCAGGTGCTGTTTGGGGCCGAGATACCCGGAGGGTTTGGGGCCGGTCGCCTGCACATGGCGCATACCTCGGCGGAAGCCCCGCCCGACCTGTTTACCGTCCTCGAGCAGCAAGAGCAGCAGCGTCAGCAGGAGCGGCTGGAAGCCCTGTGGGGCGCAGCACAAGCGGTGTTGCGGGAGTACATGGGCCGGGGGGCGGTCCCCGCTTTGGAGCGCTTGCGCCGGACCCACACCGCCCAAGACCCAGGAACCCTAGGGCCCTCGCTCCGGCGCTGGCTCGAGACCAGCCTCGAGCCCAACGCCGCCTTAATGTTCGACCGCCTGGTGAAAGGATGATGCCTGTGGCTGGCCTCGTGGTAACCGTTCTGCTCGCGCTGGCCTGGCTCGCCGGGCTGGTTTTGGACAACACCCTGCGCAGCCTGGCCGAAGGGCTGTTCAACTTCTTGGGGGCTTGGGCAGTGTGGAACATCGCCACCCACTCCCCCCGGCCCATGCAGCGGGTGCTCAGCGGGTTAGCCCTGGGGCTGGTGCTGCTGGGGGTGGGGGACCTGCTCTACACTTGGGGATTGGCCGGGCACGATACCAGCGCCCTGCGCGAGGCCGTCTACATCGCCGGAGTGCTGCTATTTCTGGTTATGGGAACCCTTCTACCCATCAGCATGGAGCGCCAGGGGCTTTACCGTGAAGGCTTCACCGGGCGAGTTCTGCTGCTGTCAGTGCTGGGAGGTGTCCTCCTAACCGCTCTCAGCCGCATGATCCGCCCGCTGTCCCCGGTGGAAATGCTCTACGCTGGAGCGGCTTTCTACCTGACCTTGATCTTTCTTCAGCAGTCCCAAGCACTGGCGGGGGGGCGCATCGGGCGCACCTTGCAAGGGGTGGTGTGGGCGCTGGTGCTGGGCAGCCTGGCGCGGATCGTGACCGTGCTGGTGGTAGCCACCCCGCCCACGCTCCACTGGTCGGTGGTGGTCTACGACCTGCTGTGGATTTCCGCGATGAGCGTCCTCGTTTGGAGCGCCGGCCGCCGCTCGTAGTTAAGGTTTTGCTCGGCATTACAGAAGGTCAGCTCGAGCCCTCTTCCCAAAAACCCCTAACCGTGCCTTGGTGTAGACGCTGGACCGCTTCGGGGAGGTGCTCGGCAATTTCGTGGGCCAAAAGCCCGACCTTACCGACCAAATCACCGCTCAGGCCGTGCAGGTAGACCCCCAGCCGGGCCGCATCCCAAGGGCTCAACCCCGCGGCCAAATATGCCGCGACGATTCCCGAAAGCACGTCCCCAGCGCCGCCCGTCGCCATCGCCGGGTTGCCGGTGGTGTTGACACCAAGCCGAAGGCAGAGGGCAGAGGGCTGAGAGCCTTGAGTGCCCTCTGCCCTCTGCCCTCCGCCCTCTGCAACTACGGTCGGGCCGCCTTTGAGCACGACGGCTACGCCGGGGAAGCGTTTGGCGAGAACCGAGGCAAACTCGAGCGGCCTCTCCGCGACCTCCGCAGCTTTTTTATCCAGCAAGCGCCCGGCCTCGCCGGGATGCGGGGTGATGACGGTGGGGATTTTAGCCTGAACATACGCGTCAATGGCTTCGGGGTGCAGGGCATCCGCATCCAAGACGGTAGGGAGTCGCAGCTCGAGGGCTGCCAGCGCTGCCTTTGCCCCTTCAGGACCGGCGCCCATCCCCACCGCGACGGCCTCCGCCCTGGCCGATTTCAGACGCGCAAAACTCCACTCCGGGACGGGCATTCGGATGGCTTCTAAAGGGGGGTGGACGGCGCTATTTTCTGGGTAGGCCACCGTCACCAAACCGGCTCCAGCCCGGGCTGCTGCGAGTGCCGAGAGGGTCGGGGCCCCGGTATAGGTCGCGTAGCCGCCAACGACCAAAACCCGTCCTACTGAGCCCTTATTGGCGTTGCCCAACCGGGTCGGCAACAAATCCCGCATCGCTCCGGGCGTGAGCAGTTCGGGCAAAGCAGGGTCCTGGAGCGCTTCGGGCGGCATTCCAATCGAATCCAGCAGGATTTGCCCACAAGCCGCCCGGCTCGGATAGAACAGGTGCTCGTTTTTGAGCCCGGCGAAGGTCACGGTGAGGCTGGCCTGCACGCGGGGAGAGTGCGGCACGCCCGAGGGCACGTCCACAGCGACAACGGAGAGCCGTGAACCGTTGATTTTCTCGACCAAATCGGCCCAAACACCCTCGAGCCTCCCCTTCAACCCCGTCCCAAACAGCGCGTCTATCACCACACTTCCGGGTTGTGGATTCCAGGCTTCAAGTGGCTTTATCCCGACCCCGTGCGCTTGTAAGGCGGCTCGAGCCAACCCCGCATCGCCCTGCTGACCCTCCGCCGCGTAAACCTCGACCTCAGCTCCCCAAACCTCGAGCCACCGCGCGGCAACTAGCCCGTCCCCGCCGTTGTTCCCTTTACCACACAGCACCACAAGTCTTCGGTTGGGATAAGCCCACACCGTGGACTTGGCGACGGCGCGGCCTGCCGCTTCCATCAGCAACAAGCTAGGATAGCCGAGCTGGACAGCCTTCTCGTCCACCGCCCGCATGGCCTCACCGGTATATAAACGCATCACAACACTCCTCAAACGGGCACTTTGACCAGCGCCTCGAGGTGGTCGAGTTGGGGGGTGGTGCCCAGCGCCAACAGGCGGTCGCCCTCGCGCAGCGCAAGCTCGGGCTCGGGGTTGGGGATCGCCTGGGCCTCGCGGAACACCACCAGCACGCTGATCCCCGGCGGGCACTGGTCCAGCAGTTGGCCCAGGCCCTTCCCGGCGGCGGGGCTGCCCGGTGAGACCGTGATGTCCTCGAGGTTTAAGCTTTCCGGCCCGCGCTTTAACACGGTCTCGAAGAACTCCACCACGGTGGGCGAGAGGATCAGGTGGGCCAGCCGCCGCCCGCCGATGGCGTAGGGCGAGATGGCCTGGTTGGCCCCGGCCCGCACCAGCTTGGCGACGCTGTCCTCGTCCACCGCACAGGAGACGATGTGGAGCTGCGGGTTCAGCACCCTGGCCGAGGGTACGATGTAGAGATTAGAGGCGTCATTGGAGGTGGTGACGATCAGACCGCTGGCCCAGCGCACCCCGGCTTTCTCCAGCACCTCGTCCTTGGCGGCATCGCCCTCCAGGTGCAAGAGCCCCATCTCCTCGGCGTAGGCTTTGGCACCCTCCTTGGGGTCCACCACCACGAAGGGCACCCCGGCCTCTTTGAGCTCGAGCGCGGCCTGTTTCCCCACCCGGCCCAGCCCGGCCACGATCACGTGCCCGCGCAGCCCTTCGATCTGTCGCACCATTCTGCGTCTCCCCCGTGGGTCGGCGATCCTCGAGCTCACAATGTACTCCATCACCACCGAAAAGCTGTAAAACAGGCTCCCGATACCCACGAAAGCCACCAACACCGCCCAGATACGCCCGGCGGTGTTGAGCTTGTATACCTCACCGTACCCGATGGTGGTGATGGTGGTCGCGGTCATGAAAAAGGCATCAATCCAGCTCGCGTGCCACTCCCGCCAGACCAGCCAGAACCCCACCGTACCTACCAATAACGTCCCCAGCACGATTCCCAGCGGCAGATATAGTCGCTCGCGCAGGGAAGCTCTGGTCGGCACGGGGATATCTTACTTGGCCCTTCTTCCCTTTGTGAGGGCGGTTTGAAACGGTAAACTGCCTCCTGTGAGCGACTTGGGAACTGCTAGGGTCCGGCTCTCGAAGGCCAAACGGGTAGCCGTGTTGACCGGCGCAGGCATCTCCAAGCCCTCGGGCATCCCCACTTTTCGGGATGCGAGCGGGCTTTGGAAGGATTTCGATGTCGAAGAGTACGCCACACCCCAGGCCTACGCCCGCAATCCGCAGAAGGTGTGGGAATGGTACGCCTGGCGCTACAAAAACGTGATGGAAGCCCAGCCTAACCCTGCTCATGACTTGTTAGCCAAACTTGAAAGGCGTGTCGGCGACGGCTTTCTGTTGGTGACCCAGAACGTGGACGGACTGCACGCCAGAGCGGGTTCTGAGAACCTCGTGGAGTTGCACGGGAACATCACCCAAGGACGCTGCGAGCGCTGCGGAGCACATTTCCCTTTGCCTGCGCCCGCGGGCTTTACCCCGCCGCCGAGTTGCCCCCGGTGCGGCTCGAGGGGCCGCCCCAACGTGGTCTGGTTTGGCGAACTATTGCCCTCAGGCGCTTTTGAACGTGCCGAACAGGCTTTTGCTGAGTGTGAAATAGCCTTGGTGGTCGGCACCAGCGGTGAGGTCGAGCCTGCGGCCAGTTTGGGGCGGGTTGCTGCGCTGTCGGGGGCTTACCTGATCGAGATCAACCCCGAAGCGACCCCGCTCTCGAGGCTTGCCGACCTGAGCCTACGCACCGGCGCGGTCGAAGGTATGCAAGCCCTGGTGGGCTGAGCGGACAGAAAAAATCCCCTCGCGTGCCGGAGGGGATTTCCGAAGTCCTATTCTTATTATCCTGGACGGAGCATGGTTTTTGGCCCCAAGCGTTTTGCGTTCGTCGTTAGACCTTTGACGTTTTATTAGCTCATGGGCACTTGGCGCAGCAAGCGGCCCTCGATGCGGCGGAGGATATCCTCGAGGCTCCGCCCGGTAATCGTCAGGCCGTGATTCTTGAGCCCCACCACCGCCTGGCTGGGGTCGGCGGCCTCGCGCACCTTTTGCGCTACGGCATCAGCCAGTTCATAGGTGCCGCAGGGGTAGTTGAACTGGGTCGAGGGTGCGCCCTCCATCCAGGCGTGGACATGGATGATCGCCCCCACCTCGGGATGCTCACGGTAGATCATCCAGTGCTCGATGGCGTCTACCGAGACCCGGCGCGGCTCGACCCCCGGCGGGACCGAGAGCACCATGGCGTTTTTAGCGATATCGTAATCCTTGACCATGAGGATATCGCGCCCAATATCGCGCAGGTTGGCCTTGTTCACCCCGCTGGCCGACATCCAGAAGCGAGCCTCGTCCTTTCTGGCCGAAAGGTTGCCATAGGAAAGCCCGCCGATGCCGTAGAGGCGCTTGACGTGGCGGAAATCCTCGGGGGGCAAGATGTCTTCGATGGGGAAAGCGGTGGGAAGCAGGTCCCACTCGGCAAGTTTACGTCCGGCGGCGGAGATGCTCTCGCTGATGGCGTCGCCGCCCCAGAGCTCGGGCTCAAGGTCGGTGTCAAACTGATTAGCGACGACGAGCACCGAGGAGGCAATCGGCTCGATCCGCTCGAAGAGGCGTTCGGCAAAGTTGGACCCTTCGGGCTCGAAATATTGGCCCAGCTCTAAGGTCAAGAAATACGCGCCCACACCGGGAATGTAGACCACCAGCATGTTGGAGAGGGCCCGCACCAGATAGGGATACAGCTCGGCGATCAAGTTATCGGGAACCTTGGGCAGCTCCAACAGCGAGATCACCATGGTGGCCTGGGCCCTGCGCCGGTAAGGCTGGGGCTTATCGGCGGTGATCAGGTTGAGCACCATCCGAGGGTTCTCGGATTCGAGTTGGTAGCTATAGCCCCGGCTCTCAAAGACCGCCTTGAGGTCGTGGACCAGCAGCTCTAAACCAGGGGCTTGGCCGGACAGGGTAAAAACTGGAGAGGTCGGCATTCTTACCTCCCGTGTAGGTATAGAAGTCGTTCTCATTTCCGCCCATTTTACATGAGGGAGAGAAATGGCAAACCAAAGTCTTTTCACTATCGTACTTTTGAGGCTTTTTTACCCCGGTATCATGAAAGCGATGAGCCTGCGCGAACGCGTTTTCGACCTGCACACCGCCGAAGCGGTGGATGCTTTTCTGGAATCCTATCCGCTTACTGCGATATTCAAGGCCAGTACCACAGATAAAACCTTCGAGACCTGGGGGTACGTGCAAAAAGCCCTCAAGCCCCGTTCAGACTTAGCGGTGGGGTTGATTCGCATCCCCGAAGACCGCGCCGCCAGCAACCGGGTCGAGGAGCGCTCGGGAATCAAGCACCAGAGCCCGCAGTTTATCCTGTTCCGTGACGGAAAGCCCGCCTTCGACCTGGACAACCGCAAGATCAACCCCGACAACCTCGAGCCCCTCCTGGCGGAATGGCTGCCCATACATCTGGGGAAACCGGTGAAGAATCCTGCGGTGGTTGGGCTAAACGGGTATATCGGCCTGCTCGAGCGCTTTGTCGCGGGGAGTTTGGCTGAGGAGCGCTTCCAGTGGGGGTATCTCGACTTGTTGAAGAAGGAAGCGGGATGGCGCAGCGACCCCGATTTCGAGCTGCTGAACGGGCTATTCGAGAACCCCGACGGGCGAGGTTTCCAGCCTGCGAAGTTGGTAGCTTTAGAGTTTCAGGCACAGCTTGCGGGAAGGACAAAACCGCTTTTAGAGCGGGCGAGGGTGATGCTGGAGCGGCTGAAGGCAGCAACCGAGCATCACCCCAGCCAATAACCTTGCCGCATCAGTAATTCCTCCCCCGCAAGGGGGGAGGGGCTAAAGGCAAAAAATAAATAGAGATTGGCCAACCACCAGGCGAGCAGGCGAGTTCAAAATCCTCCGAATGGCTCAGAAGCTGAGGGCTTGGAGTCCAGCCACCAAGGTTAGACTACGCCAATCCCGCCCGCGCCCAGACCACCACAGCGCGTACAATCCGGTTGCCGAAATCAGCATGTCGAGCGGGGAAAACGACCAGTTCCAAGCCACTAGCACGGGGTTATGGTAATCCTGAAAGGCCCACTCCGGCGGAATCCAGTGCAAAGCGGTGAATAGCCCATACAGGATAAATCCCAGGTCGGTGAGTCAGAAAGATGGTTCAGGGGGTGAGCACGGAGCAACACACAGACGCTCCTAATGCCGCGCCCCGTAGAGGTTTAAAAGCACCACGCCCGCGATGATTAAGGCCATACCCAGAACCCCCGGTAGCGCAATAGCTTCGCGCAGGAATACCACCCCCAACACTGCAATCAGCGCGGTTCCTAGGCCGGACCACACCGCATAGGCAGTGTTGAGCGGGATGGTTTTGAGGGCTAAGCTCAGGAAATAAAATGCCGCCGCATATCCGACCACCACAACTGCTGAAGGAAGCGGCTTGGTAAACCCTTGCGAAGCCTTGAGCCCGGTGCTGCCAACCACCTCGGATACGATGGCGAAGAGCAGAAAAATCCAGCCGTTCATGGTTTCACCTCTGTTTGGCTCTCAGACCAAGGCAAATGCTCAGGGCCTGCATCAGGGCTCCTTTGCCAGCTCAAGCAGCCGCCCCAGCACCGCCCGCTCGAGGTTTCCGGGGACCACCTCGACGCCCATCAAGTCAGCCATAAACAGTCCGTCGGTGGCGAGCATGGCGACGAGCGCGTCCACGCTCTTGGCCTGGGCGTACCAGCGCCGGGAGCGCTCACGTACGATCCCCAGCAGTTCCGGGTACAAGGCCAGCACCGCTGACAGGCTCTGGAACAGCCCGCCGCTGCCGTCATAGGAGCCCATCTCCACGTAAGCCTGGACGAAGGGTTTTTCGCTCTTCCCGATGGCCTGCTCGAAGGCCTCCAGGTGGTACTCCAGCATCCCCTGCACGAGTGCTTCTTTGCTCGGGAAGTGATACAGCAGCCCACCCTTGCTCACCCCGGCTTCCCTGGCGGTGGCATCCAAAGTCAGGGCGATAGCCCCTTCACGCCGAGTAACCTCCGAGGCCGCCTGCAAAATTCGCGTCCGGGCATCGGTGGGGATTACCTTGTTTTCAGATATTAAGATGGCTATACCGTCTGGACGGTTTGGTGTCAACGAGCTGCGGAACGACCAGCGCCGAATGATGAACGCCAAAAATGAAGTTTTTGGCTGAGACGGTAAAATCGAGGCGGAGGAATGGGCGTTCCGAACGTAAGATGATTTTGGCCTTGGACTTTTGGCGTTGGACAACAGTCGTTTAGCATTCGACATCCCGGTTGGGCCCACTTCACGGTTCACCCGACCCCGAGCGTTACACTGGAATCATGATTCGCATCCTACTCGCCGACGACCACGCCCTATTCCGCCAAGGCCTCAAAAGCTTGCTCGAGGCCGAACCCGATTTCAAGGTGATGGGCGAGGCCAAAGACGGGCGTGAGGCCCTGCGCCACGCCTTAGAGGCTCACCCCGACATCACCCTGATGGACATCCAGATGCCCGGTCTGGACGGGGTGCAGGCCACCCAGGAAATTCTCAAGGAGTGGCCCCAGGCCAAGGTCATCATGCTGACCATGTACCGCCAGGACGACTATGTGTTCGAGGCGGTCAAGGCCGGAGCACGGGGCTATTTGCTCAAAGACGCCGATGCCAAAGAGCTTTTAGACGCCATACGCCGGGTACAGATGGGCGAGGTCTTGCTTGACCCGGAGATGGCCGAGCAAATCATCCAGGACTTCAAATCCAAGGGGGAGGTGGCCCCCAAAACTCACGCCGAGCTCTCCGAGCGCGAGGTGCAGATTTTGAAGCTGGTGGCGCAAGGCGATACCAACTTGGAGATCGCCTCCGAGCTTTCACTCTCGGAGAAAACCGTGCGCAACCGGCTCAGCGACATCTTCCAAAAGCTCCACCTCAACAACCGCACCCAGGCCGCACTCTACGCACTGCGCGAGGGGTTGGCGGAGAAAGAGAGCGAATAGGAGCACCATACCCAACCCGCAAAACCGTTTGGGCAAGCTCAAAAATTGATTAAGACCCTCTAGGTATCCCCACCCGAAGCGGCCCAGCGCGAAGCCGAACGCGCCCACGGCTGGGAGTTTCGCTAGATTCGGGGTGGGCAGGTTGCGGGATTTGGTCAACTCCAGGGTAGCCTGGTTGGCAAAGGTGAGAAGGAATTTATCCATGTTCCATGCAATTCTCCTGACATTTCTGTTATACTTTGCTGTTAGAGGTTAGCCAAACCTCGAACCCAACCTTAAACCTCAGAAGTAAAAGAGTGACCCGTTTTCGGGTAGGCAGAGTTTTCACAAGGAGAAACGTAGCGATGTCCCCCCTCATTGTGTCGGTTCTATTAATTGTGACCCCCTTAGCCCTCGGCGGTGTCTTAGCCTGGGTCAAGTCGCGCAACCGCCCTAAACAGGTGGTCGAGTTTGGGGTCTCCTGGAAGGAGTTTGAGCCCCCCGTAAAACCCCAGACCCAGGCATCCCCTATGCCTCAGGCGAGAGCTCGAGAGAGCCTGTCACCCCTTACCACCTTAGGCGCAGAGCGGTAAACTGGCCCGCCCCAATCGGTGAGACCCCTTTTAGAGCCGCACCGAGCGATCCTCTCGGGCCGACAAAAACAGTGCATCGAGCACGTGCATCTGCCGCACCGCCTCCTCGACTGGGTAGCGCAGCGCTTCCTCACCTCGCGCCGCCCGCACAAAGTGCTCGACCATGAGTTGGTACTGGTCGGCGGCGACGGTGGGGACGGTCTCGCCGTTGACGATCAGGTTGGGCACACTGCTGCCATGCCCTTGGTCTTGGCCCTTGGAGTTGCGGTTGGGGACGAAGGGCTCCAGGATGGTGAGGCTGCCCTCGCTGCCCACCAGTTCGACCCGCTGGCGGAAGGTCTGGCGAAACGAGCAGTCAAAGCTCGAGCGCAATCCCTCCCCAAACTCCAAAAGCCCCACAAAGGTGTGGTCCGCGCCGCCCCCGCCGGGGTCGCTCTCGCCGGTTAGCTCGGCGACCCCCAGCACTTGTAGCGGCTCCCGCCCGGCAAAGGTGCGCGAGACGTTCACGCAGTAGGTGCCGATGTCATAGAGCGCACCCCCACCCAGTTTGGTGACCCAGCGGATGTCCGCTGGACGGCTCAAAAAAAAGCTGAAGCTGGGGCGGATCAGCCGCAACTCACCGATATCCCCGCGTTTGATAATCTCCTGAGCCTGCCCAATCTGCGGGTGAAAGCGGTACATAAAGGCTTCCATCACCATCCGACCGGCCTTTGCAGCGGCGGCTGCGACTTGTTCAGCCTGGGCGGCGTTCAGGGTGAAGGACTTCTCGACCAGCACGTGCTTACCGGCCTCGAGCGCTTTGATCGCCCAGGGCGCGTGCTCGGAGTTGGGCAGGGGGTTGTACACCGCCTCGATCTCGGGGTCGGCGAGCATCGCCTCATAGCTGCCGTAGGACTTGGGAATGCCGTGCTCCGCAGCATAAGTCTGGGCTCGAGCGGCGTCCCTGGCGGCGACCGCGGCCACCGTAGCATTGGAGGACTTCTTAATCGCCGGGATAAGTGCCGATGCTGCGATGCGGGCCGCGCCCAGGATACCAAACCTCATTTTCTCCATAGCAGGGCTATTGTATGGGTTTTGGACCTCGAGCGCGAAAGGGGCGGAACGTCGAACGAGAAATATCTATTGACGAAAGCGGAAAGACAAAAGCTCCTCCCCGTCCAGGACGAGGATTCTCGATGCTCCGATTTAGCCGTCCCCGAGCGGATTTACCTTTAGCACCTGCCCTTCAGCGTTCAGCCCTCTTTGACGTTCGTCGTCAGCCCCTTCGCGGTGAAGGGCTGCGGCTGGGAGCCAAAAGGCTGTTCGCGGCTTCCCATACGGTAGAGGATGTACAGCGGAAACAGCAGCCAAGGCGCGTTCAAGGCCAGCACCAGCGGTAGGTGCGGGGTGGCGTGGGCCCCGGCGACTTCCTCGCCCAGGATGATGGTCACGTTGGTGATCATGGTCGAGGCGTAGACGAGGGCCGGGAGGCGAATCCAGTTTTTGCCCCGCATATACGCATAAATTGCCACCGCATAGAACGGCCCGAAGAACAGCACGTCAATCCAGATGGTCATCTTCCACCACATCGGCCTCGCCATCAGCACCGGGTCAAAGTTGCGACCATACCAGTGCACCAAATCCACCAATGCGGGAAGCGGCCAGACCGGGTACTTGAAGGCGTTAGGGTCAGCGATGACGAGCTGCTCCAAATCCACGATGTAGGTGATGAACAAGAGGTTGACCAGGAAAAAAGCCAGGGTAGCGACATCCCCTACCCGCAGCCACGGAGGCAACCACGGCGGTTTCATCTTTCCATTATCTTCGTGCTGTCTAGGCGCGGATAGGTCAACCCACGATTGATGAGACTCGAGGCTAAGCCGGTCTTAACTTTATGTACGCCAATCCGAACCCATACCGGCGCTCTTTCTTCGCTGTTACCCGCAATCCGTCCTGTCTCTAGGCTCATTCTTGTCATACATCCTTGACCCAGAATTGCCTTTTGTATGTCACTGCTGGATATGCTCAAAGCCGCAGGCCCGGTGTTTTGGATACTGGTGCTGCTGTCGGTTTACGTGATTTATCTTCTGATCTGGCGCTTTCAGGTGATCAACCGTCTGGGTGGGGATTCCGCCCCGATGCTTACCCGTGTCCACGGCTCGCTGGTGCAACAGGACTGGCTGGCAGCGCAGCGGGCAGCGCAGCAGACCTCGGCGGTGGCGAACGTGGTGCGGGCAGGCTTAGAACGGGCCCTCACTGGCAAGGACTCGGTGGCCCTGGCGATGAACGAGGCGGCGGTGCTCGAGGAAGCCCGTCTCACCAACTCCCTGCCCACCCTCGCCACCATCGCGCAAATCGCGCCGATGCTGGGCCTCTTGGGGACCGTGTTGGGGATGATACACTCCTTCCAGGTCTTCTCCCAGGTCGGTTCACCCGGCCCCACCCAGCTCGCCGGGGGCATCAGCGAGGCCCTCATCAACACCGGAGCGGGTCTGGCGGTGGCGATCATGGCATACTTTGGGCGCAGCATCCTGAAAAACAAAGCCGACGCGGTGCTGCTCCAGATTGACCGGGTGCGCGAGGCCCTCCCGGCCTGGATCATGGAGGCCGAGATGCGCCGCAACGGGCAGCTCAGCGGGATGTTCATCCCGGCCTACGACCCCGACACCCTGCCGGTGCGGAGGAAGGCCCAGTGAGGCGAAGCCGTTTCCGCGAGCCTAGCGAGGCCGACAGCGGGCGCTTTGACTTCGCCCCGATGGTGGACGTGGTGCTCGTACTGGTGATCTTCTTCATGCTGGCCTCCAACCTAATCGGCATCGAGCGCCGCTTGGGGGTGCAGCTCCCGCAGGCCCAGTCGGGCAGCAGCGCGGTGAGCCAGCTCGTCACGGTGACGCTTTCCAAGACCGGGGAGATTGAGGTGGATGGGGATTTGGTGGGTTTGAATGACCTCGAGCAGGCACTCAAACCCAAGCTGGCCCAGAGTGCCGGTAAAGTGGTACTCAGGGCCGACCGCGCGGCCCCTTATGGCAACGTGGTAAAGGTAATGGATACGGTAAAACGGGCAGGAGGCAGTCAGCTTGCTTTGGCGACGGTCAGCGAATAGGGGCCCGGGAAGCCCGCGTAAACGTTGGTATCTCAGAAAAGATCAGCGCCAGGCCCTGCTGGTGAGTGTGCTGCTGCACGGGGCGGTACTGGCCGCGATGGTGCTGCTGATCCGCCAGCCCAGCCTGACCGGCTTCGAGGACGCGCTCACCGTGGACCTCTTGCCCGCACCGGAGACGACCGCCAGCTCCGTACCGCAAACGCCACAACCCGAGCCCAAGCCGGGGGTGATTCCCCAGCCTCAGGCCATCCCCACCCCGCAGCCCAAACCCACCCCCGCCCCGCCCAAGCCCGTCGAGCAGGCCGCCCCTAAACCCGCGCCGTCCACCCCCAGCCCGGCGACGGTGCCGACCCCTACCGAGCCCCCTAAAGCGGCCACCAGCCCCAAGCCGGTGAACCCCTTCTCCACCCAGACCGAGAGCAAACCCGCTCCGGCTCAGCCTTCTAAACCCTGGAGCGCTGCCCCATCCTCCCTCCGCCCCAGCCTGCAACCCGTCGCGCCTAAACCCGCCGCACCGGCCCAGCCCCGAAGCACTCCGGTGCCTGCGCAGCTCCCTAAGCCCCAACCCGCACCCATCCCGCCGCCCTCAGGTTCGGCCAACTCAGCCCCACGCTCCAGCTCTCCCCCCGAGGTCCGCGAGCCAACCGGACCGGTGAACATCATCCCCCCGCCGGGTCCGGCCCCGGTCTTGGAGCCCCCCAGCGGGTCACCCGGTGAGGCCGCAAACCCCGATTCAGATGGCCCGGTGGTTCGCGGTGGGCAGCCCGAAGCCAAGCGGGAGACCCCCAACGCTGCCGTGCAGGAACCGACCACAGGTGGCTCCTCCACGCTCCAGCCGCTCAACCAACCTTCCCCCCAACCCAAGCCGGAGCCCACGCCCC
>PSMF01000014.1:25424-29502 GCA_040290005.1 Meiothermus sp. | reverse complement strand
CACAGCCGCGGCCCACACAACCTGCACCTGCCCAGCCGTCGCCGCAAAGCGCCACCCAGCCCAGCGAGGCTAAGCCCAACCCCCCGGCTGCTCTAACCCCGCCGTCAAGCTCCGCGACCCCGCCGAGCCCTTCCAACGGGATGGCCCTGAGGCCCACCCCGACCACGCCCACCCCGCAGATCGCCGGCCCGGCCCCCCAACCCAGCAACCAGACCTCGCGTTCCAACAGCCAATCAGGCGGCAACGCCAACCTCCCGCCCGCAAACGCGGCTGGGAACAACCCGACCGCCCTCAGACCGCAGCCCTCGACCGCTCAAACCCCCGGTTCGACCGGCGCGGCAAATGCCCAGCCCGGTCAGGCCGGGGGGCGGGTGGGGCCCGCGGAGGATGGGGCGCCTACCGCGAACGCCAAACCGGTCAGCGCCGGAGCCCCGACCTGTGCGGTGGTCGTGGACACCCGCGGCGCCAGCGTCCCGATGAGCCGGGGGATGTCGCCGGTGATCGTGGACTCCTCGGGGCGCACGGTTTGGCCTGATCCGGGCGCGGTCAACGGGGTCTCGAGCGAGCTCGCAAACGACACCGGAATTGCCCTGTTCTTCCGCGACCCGGCGGAGATACCCAAGGGTGAGTTTGCCAAAATTCAGACCATTAACGCCATCGGCACCCAACCCCCGCCGAACGCGCCCAAATCGAGGTTTAACGACTGGGCGGTGGTAAGCCCTGCCGATGCCGGCAAGATTGCTAGCACCGGTCTGAGCTGCCGGATGATATTCTTGGTCTCGAGATAGCTATGTCTGCCAAACCTATTTGTGCCGCATTGTTAGTCCTGTTCTCCCCTGCCCTGGCTTGGTCTCCCGCACCCGACTTGAACTTGGCTCAAAGAATCGTGGACGGGGTGTATAGCCGAAGCGAGGCGCTGCCCACTTTCGCTTCACAGAGCCTCGAGGTCTCAGATGGAGCCTTCTCGGGCAGTGAGGTCAGGCTGCTGAGCGGCGACCCCGGCTGTCTCAGCAACTGGTTGCAAAACCCCACCAATTACGCCCGTTTTGGCAGCCGTCCGGTGAGCCTGACCCTGGCAGGCCAGGCCTACCAGATCGCGCTAGCGGCCCAGATCGCCCGCAACGCCTTCAAAAACATCTCGGCCAAGGAAGCCCTCGCCACCTCCCAGGCGCGGCTGCCGGGCGGCCACCTCCAGGTGTACGTGCAGATGCGGGGCTTGGCTCAAATCACCCAGCGCGAGGCTTACAACCTCGGGGTACAGGCTCAGAGCGGCATTCTGCGGCCTTATAAGAGTGCTTACCTCGAGGACTGGGAGCAGGCCGAGGATAGGCGCTTTGGCGGCACCATGCTCTACTATTTTGACCTCTCCAAAGCCAACCTGGACTCCTACAAAAAACTTAACCTAGTTCTGCAGACCGAGGTCACCGCCTGCACCTACACCATCGGGGCGGACCTCACCAAGTTTTACTAGGCGAAGGTTGAACGCCTAGGCGATCCCCCAACCCCCCTTGCTAAGGGAGGCCATCCGAGGTCGCCAAGGTATCGTTCTGCACCTATAGACCTTGACCGACGGGCGGATCTTTGCCGCGCCAATCCCCGCAATATTAATGACCGGCCCGTCGTTCCTACATTCCCCGCGGATGATCACGAAAAGACCGTGCCTCGAGTAATCTAAAACCACCTATGACGGTTGACCTGAATGCCGACGCCGGAGAATCTTTTGGCCCCTGGAGGCTCGGCCACGACCAAGAACTTTTTGGGCTACTGACCTCGGTGAACCTGGCCTGCGGCTTCCACGCCGGGGACCCGCTCACCATACGGCGTGCGGTCAGCCTCGCCAAAGAAAAGGGGGTGTCCATCGGGGCTCACCCCGGCTTCCCCGATAAGGTAGGTTTTGGGCGGCGTGACCTCGAGGCCGCCCCGGACGAGGTTTATGCCGACGTGCTTTATCAGATCGGGGCGCTGTCAGCCTTCCTGAAGGCTCAGGAACTACCGCTACACCACGTCAAGGCCCACGGGGCACTGTACAACCGGGCTGCCCGCGACGCCGAGATTGCCAAAGCTCTCGCCCAAGCGGTGTGTGATTACGACCCGAACCTGCCGATGGTGACGCTGCCCGGGTGCGCCCTCGAGATGGAGGCCCTGGCCTTGGGGCTGCGGGTGGTGCGCGAGGCTTTTCCCGAGCGGGGCTATACCGCCCAAGGCCGCTTGGCCGCCCGTGGGACACCGGGTGCCGCTATCCACGACCCCGCCGAGGCCGCGCGGCGGGCGCTGAAGATGGTACTAGGGGGCCGGGTGACGGCGGTGGATGGGCAGGAGACCGCGCTCCAGGCCGAAACGCTATGCATCCACGGTGATAACCCCAAGGCCGCTGAGATCGCCCGGCACATCCGGGCGGCGCTGGAGGCCGCAGGCATCACCATCAGGGCGTTTTGATGCTCTGGGGCTTTTACCTCCCCTTCGCCGAGCGCTTAGACCCTGCCGCTAACGCTCAGGTCCACGCTCTGGCGCAGAGCCTTCTAGCCGCGCCGCTTCCGGGTGTGACCGACGTGGTTGCGGGGTATGTGAACCTATACGTCGAGTTTGATACGGGTCAGGTGGACGAAGCTCGAGTCCGCCGCTGGACGAACAATCTCCAGGACAACACCCGGAGCCCAGAACCCGCAGCCCGGAACCCTAAAACCATCCCTATCCGCTACGACGGCGAGGACTTAGAACTCGCTGCAAAGCACAGCGGGCTCAGCGTAAAAGAGGTCATCCGGCGGCACTCCGGGGCCACCTACCGGGTCTACGCGATGGGGTTTACGCCAGGGTTTGCCTATATGGGCTCGGTAGACCCCAGCATTCGCCTTCCGCGCCGAAAAGAACCGCGTCGCCGGGTCGCGGCGCACACGCTGGCGATGGCCGGGGAGCAGACCGGGATTTACCCGCTTCCCTCGCCGGGCGGTTGGAACCTGCTGGGGACGGCCCTCGAGGCCGTCTACGACCCTCACCGCTCCCCACCTTTCCTACTGGAGGCCGGGGACACCGTGCGCTTCGCGCCGTCCGAAGGCTCCGCGCCACCCGAACCGAGTGCGCTCGAGCTCCTGCCACCCGAACCGGAACATCCAGCCCTGCGCGTCGAGGAACCGGGGCTGCTCGATTTACCCGTAGACGGCGGGCGTTTGTGGGCAGGGCGCTACGGCTTGGCCCGCTCCGGGCCGCTGGACGGGCACTCGGCGCGGGCGGCGAACGCACTCGTAGGCAATCCGGCAGACGCGCCGGTGCTCGAGCTCTCCGTACGCGGACCGGTCCTCACCGCGTTGCGAACGGTGGTGTTGGCCTTCGCGGGTTTCGGGATGAGGCCAGCGGTGGACGGGGAACTACTCGAGGCTTGGCAATCCTTTGTCGTGCACGAGGGTCAGACGCTGCGGTTCCAGCCGATGGCAGGGGGCACTCGGGGGTATCTGGCGGTAGCGGGCGGGTTCGCTCTGGAGACCTTCATGGGAAGCGCCTCGGCGGACCTGCGCGGGCTCATCGGCAGGCCTTTAGCCGCGGGCGACCTGCTGGAAATACGGATATACCGGGAGGCTCGAGCAGGTTTCAGCCTGCGACCCTGGCCTCCCGACCCCAGATGGCCCATCCGCCTGATTCCGGGGCCGCAGCGCAACCCGGAGGCGTTGCGGGCGCTGCTCGAGGGGTCTTTCACAGTTGGGCCCAGCGACCGGATGGGGATGCAGCTCGAAGGTCTAGCGCTGCCGGGGGGCGAGGTTTTGAGCGAGGCCACCCCGCTCGGCGCGGTGCAAGTGCCCCCCGGCGGCTCGCCTATCATCCTGCTGAACGACCGGGGCACCCTCGGCGGGTACGCCAAACCTGCGCGGGTACATCCCGCCGACCTCCCCCGAGTAGCTCAGCTCCGAACCGGGGAGCGGGTGCAGTTTAGGTTGGTGAGGCGATGAGCTAAAGGAGCAGAGGGCTGAGGGCCTTTGACTTTGCTGCCCTGTGCTCTCTGCTCTGCGCTCTCTGCTTTTAGGCTCATCGCTTACTGCTCATTGCTTACTGCTCATTGCTCACTGCTCATTGCTAAAACCTGCTCCCC
>PSMF01000014.1:0-25324 GCA_040290005.1 Meiothermus sp. | reverse complement strand
ACTGCTCATTGCTTACTGCTCATTGCTCACTGCTCATTGCTAAAACCTGCTCCCCCACCCGCTGCCCCAAATCCAACCCGCCGTCGGCGTCCACGAACCAGTGAATCCCGGCGATGATTCGCGAATCCGAGGCTTCTTGGGCCATCGCGGTAAAGGCTTGTTTATCTTCAGGCAGCAGTGCCGCTAATACCGTGGCGGCTGCCCCGCTGATGGTGGAGTGACCCGAGGGGTAGGCCGGGAACTTGGGCGTGCGCAGGTAAGGCTTCCACTTTTTGTCGAAGGTGGCTACCCACTGGTTGGGGCGAGCGGTGTAGTAGGTAAACTTGGCCTTCCAGCAGGCGATAAAGGCGTCGTGCATGGCGACGTTGAGGGGCGCCAGGATGGCGACTGCTTCTTCGGCGGTTTTGCCCCGGTCTTTGAGCAGGGTGAGGGCGGTCTCTTGCCAAAGTCCCGGCGGGCTGACCGTGCCGGGGTCTCCGGCCCACTTGTCGGCGATGGCTTTGCGGTGGTCATCAAGCTTGGCCTGCTCGGCCCAGAAGCGCGTACGCTCCTGTTCGTACTGGGGCGAGTCCCAGGCGGGCGGCGGGGTGGCTTGGGCCAGTTGATCCTTGGGGATGCCAATGGGGACCACCTCACCCCAGCCCGGCTCCACAGCGGTATAGCCGAAGGTCAGGGCCCAGACCCCCGGAACCACTTTGGGATATTGGGGAATGGTCTGATGATTGGCCCTATCCTTGCGGCCAAATGCCGCGATTTGCAGCCCGATGCGCCGCCCGATCTCCCTGGAGGCCTCGAGCCCCGCCTTATCCCCGCCCGCCTTCGCCGCCGCGTCGTAGACGGTCTGAACGGCCTCGCGGACCCCGTCTTTAAGGTTGGGGAAGGTCGGGTGCAGGTAGAGCATCACCTCCTGGGCCGCATACGCCACGGCGACATTGGCATCCGCGCCAGGACGGCCTTTTACCACGTTTAGGGTGTCGTTCATGGCGACTGAAAGAAAAGCCAGAGCCCGCGCGGTGCGGCAGGGGTTGAACATCTGGGTCTGCACCGCGAGCAGCTCGAGGCGCTCCAGCTTCGCCAAGGTGTCCCAGCGCAGGGGTATGTAATCGCCGCTTGGGAGCGCAGCCAAAGCCCCTTCGATTTTAGGCTCAGCGACAGCAATCCAGCTTTTTTGCGCTACTCCCAGACCTAGGCACAACACCGCAAAGACCCCTAGCCGCACCAGACTTTTGAGCATGGCCCCAGTCTAAAGGCTCGGGCCGTTTGCAGCCCAGAGGGGGTGCGTTATCATTCCGGTAATGAAGCCTATCTGGAAGCTCTTGGTGAGGGTCGTGGGCCTGTTGGCTATCGTAGGCGGCTTGGCCCTCGCTCAGGCCGTTCCTAACTTTGTCGAAGAAACCGAAAGTTCCGGCATCAACAGCCGCTTTGAGGGCGACTACGTGGTGGGGGGCGGGATCGCCGCTTTCGACTGTAACGACGACGGTCTGCCCGATTTGCTGCTTTCAGGCGGGGACAATAAGGCCAAGTTTTACCGCAACGCCAGCACAATCGGGGGGGCGCTGCGGTTTCAAGAGGAGACTTCGGGGCTCGAGCTCTCCCAAGTGATGGGAGCCTACCCTATAGACATTGATGGCGACGGGATTACCGACCTTGTACTGCTTCGCTCAGGCGAGGACGTGGTGATGCGTGGGCTTGGGGGCTGCCGATTCCAGCGGGCTAACGAAGCCTGGGGCTTTAAGGGTAGCCCGGACTGGAGCATCGCCTTCTCCGCCACCTGGGAGCGCGGGCAGAGCTGGCCGACCCTGGCGGTGGGCACGTATTACCAGCACGGGAGTGCCTTCCCCTGGGGAAGTTGCACCGACAACCTGTTGTACCGCCCATCGGGGACGGGAAAAGGCTTTGCTGTACCCACCCCACTAAAACCAAGTTACTGTGCCCTTTCGATGCTCTTCAGCGACTGGAACCGCTCGGGCACCCCGAGTTTGCGCGTGAGCAACGACCGCGAATACTACCGAGGCGGCGAAGAACAGCTTTGGCAGGTGAATCCGGGCCAGGTCCCACGTCTGTACGGGGATGCCGACGGCTGGAAGCGGCTGCAAATCTGGGGGATGGGCATTGCCAGCTACGACCTCACCGGGAGCGGCTACCCGGTGTACTTCCTCACCAGCATGGGCGACAACAAAATGCAGGCCCTGCAGGACGGCGCCAAAGGACCCGTCTTCAAGGACATCGCCTTCGTCCGGGGGGCCACCGCGCATCGGCCCTACACCGGCGGGGATGTCCATATGAGCACCGCCTGGCACGCCCAGTTCGAGGACGTGAATAACGACGGCCTGATTGACCTGTTCATCGCCAAAGGAAACGTCGGTTTCATGAAGGATGCCGCCGCCAAGGACCCCAACAACCTGCTGCTGGGCCAGCCCGATGGGAGCTTCGTGGAGGTGGGCGACAAGGCGGGGTTAGCCAGCTTTCTGCGCGGGCGCGGGGCACAGGTCGTAGACCTCAACGGCGACGGGCTTTTAGACGTGGTAGTGGTCAATCGTATGGATAAAGCCCAAATTTGGCGCAACGTGGGGGCCGGGAACGCGGCAAACCCTAAGGCGATGGGCCACTGGCTGGGCGTGCGGTTGCAACAGCCCGGAGCCAACCGCGATGCCGTCGGCGCGTGGGCCGAAGTGGGGCTCGAAGGCCGCGTGCTGCGGCGTGAGCTCACCGTGGGCGGCGGCCACGCCAGCGGCGGGCTGGGGTTCATCCACTTTGGCTTAGGCGGTGCAGCAGAAGCTAAAATCCGCGTGCTGTGGCCGGACGGACAGTGGAGCGACTGGCAGGCGGTGAAGACCGATCAGTACGTCCTGCTGGTCCGGGACCGCGGCCTCCAACCCTTCAGCCTGGGAACCGCTTCCAAATAACCTGTAATCGGCTCCGCCACGCTGCTCTGGGGCCATTGACGAGAATCCCAGGGTTACGGTATTTTCATGGCGAGTCGAACAACAACTCTTGAGCAGTCGGAGATTTCGGCTCTGCTGTGTTTTGGAGGAGGAAGCATGAAACTATTCTTGAAAGGACTGGCCCTGGCTGGGGTTCTGGCCGGAGCCGCGCTGGCCCAGGGACCCATCGTGGGCGTGAGCTGGTCAAACTTCCAGGAGGAGCGTTGGAAGACCGACGAGGCCGCTATCAAGGCCGCGCTGGCGGCGGGCGGAGCACAGTACATCAGCGCCGACGCCCAGAGCTCGTCCGAGAAACAGCTCAACGACATTGACACCCTGATCGCCAAAGGTGCCAAAGTCCTGATCATTCTGGCCCAGGACAAAGATGCCATCCTCCCCGCCATCGAGAAAGCCAAGGCCGCCAAGATTCCAGTTATCGCCTACGACCGCCTGATCGAAGACCCCTATGCCTTCTACCTCACCTTTGACAACGTCGAGGTGGGCCGCATCATGGGCCGCGAGGTGCTCAAAGTCCGCCCCAGCGGGAACTTTATCTTTGTCCGGGGCGACCCCAAGGATACCAACGCGGCCTTCGTCTACAACGGTCAGCGCGAAATCCTCGACCCCGCCATCAAGGCAGGCAAGATCAAGGTTGTGGGTGAGCAGGCCACCGACAACTGGGCACCCGACGTGGCCCAGCGCAACGTCGAGCAGATGCTGACCCAGAACGCCAACAAGGTGGACGCGGTGATGAGCTCCAACGACGGCATGGCGACCGGTGCGGCAGCCGCGCTGCAAGCTGTGGGCCTGTTGGGCAAAGTAGCGATGTCCGGCCAGGATGGTGACTTAGCCGCCCTCAACCGTGTGGCCCTCGGCCAGCAGACGGTGAGCGTATGGAAGGACTCCCGTGCACTCGGCAAGGCCGCGGGTGAGATCGCCATCCAGCTCGCCAAGGGCACCGCTCCCACCGCCATCAGCGCGGGCGGCGAGAAGGCCTCGATCTTCAAGGACGGCCCCAAAAAGGTCGCCATGAACTCCATCCTGCTCAAGCCGGTGGGCATCACCCAGGCCAACTTGAACCTAGTCCTGGATGCGGGCTGGATCAAGAAAGACGTGCTGTGCAAGGGCGTGGACCCGGCCAAGGTCCCGGTCTGCAAATAGACCAACACTTTTGAGGTGTGGGCGGGCACGCGGGAACCGTGTGTCCGCCCTGTGTTTAGAGACCTCGAGCCCCGCTTTCGGAGTATCCTGGGGAATAACAATGCAAAATACCGTCCAAGAAGCACAAACGAACCGCTTCAGCTTCTCCAGCCTCGGCCTAGACATTCGCCAGGTGCTGATGCTGGGGGTGCTGGTGGTGGTCTGGATCGCCTTTCAAATCCTGACCAGGGGCCTTTTCATGAGCCCGGTCAACCTCTGGAACCTCTCGGTACAAACCGCCGTGGTGGGCATCATGGTGGGGGGCATGGTGCTGGTCATCGTGGCGAGGCAGATTGATCTCTCGGTAGGCTCGGTGCTGGGGTTTGTGGCGATGGCGATGGCCCTGCTACAAGTCTCCGCGCCGCTGGGTCTGGGCCTGCACTGGGTTATCTCGCTCCTGCTAGGGCTGGCGCTGGGCGTGCTGATCGGAGCGTTCCAGGGCTACTGGGTAGCCTACTGGGGCGTTCCGGCTTTCGTGGTCACGCTAGCTGGGCTCTTGGTCTTCCGCAACGCTACCTTCGTCGCTAGCAGCGGGCGCACCGTAGCCCCGATGGACCCGACCTTCCGCGTCCTGGGCTCAGGGAGCATCGGGGACGTGGCGACATGGATCGTGGGGATTCTGGGGATGGTCTTTATCGTCTACCAAGCCCTGAACAACCGCCGCAACCGGCTCAAACACAGGCTGCCGGTGCGCCCGGTGTGGGCCGAGTGGCTGGTCAACGGGGTGCTGATCCTCCTTACTCTGGGCTTTGTCCTGGTGATGAACGCCTACAACTACCCCGGCACCAACGAGCCCAGGGGCATCCCGGTCCCGGTGCTCATCACCCTCGGCGTGCTGATCTTCCTGGCCTGGATGACCCGCAGCACCCGCTTCGGGCGCTACATCTTCGCGATGGGCGGTAACCCTGAGGCGGCCCGGCTGGCGGGCATCAACGTCCGGCGGATCATGATGCAGGTGTTCATGCTGATGGGCCTTCTCACCGCCCTCGCCGCCGCCGTGCAGGCCGCGCGGCTGAATGCGGCCACAGCCGGGTTGGGGACCAACTTAGAACTTTCCGTCATCGCCGCCGCAGTGATCGGCGGCACGGCGCTGGCCGGGGGCAGCGGGACCATCGTAGGGGCCGCACTGGGTGCCTTGCTGACCTCGAGCCTGCAAAACGGGATGGTGCTGATGGGCATCCCCACCGAGTGGCAAAACATCATCCTGGGCCTCGTGCTGCTGGCGGCGGTGTTTTATAACACGGTGTTTCTGAGGAATCGGAGATTATAGCGATGAGCAACTGGCCATGAGCGATGAGCTAGAGGCCAGCGGCTCGTGGCTTGTGGAAAAAGACCTCTAGCCACCGGCCACGCAGCTTAGCGCCATAGCGCAAACGCTCACCGCTCATTGCTAACCTAGGAGGCGACCATGACCCCTCTCGTGGAAATGAAAGACATCAACCTCCGGTTCGGAGGCAACCAAGCCCTCAAGGACGTAAGCGTAGACCTCTACCCCGGCGAGGTGGTAGGGCTTTTGGGCCACAACGGCGCAGGCAAATCCACGCTGATTAAGGTTCTCTCCGGAGCTTACCAGGCCGACAGCGGGCAGATTTTCGTGAACGGGCAGGAGGTGCAGATCAAGACCCCGCAGGACGCGCAGAAGAACGGGATCGAGACCATCCACCAGAGCCTGGCCCTGGCCGATAATCTGGATGCCGTCGCCAACGTGTTTTTAGGCCGGGAGCAGGTGCGCGGGGTGGTGCTCGACGAGGACGTGATGGAACTCGAGGCGAGAACCACCCTCGACCGCCTGCGCATCAAGATTCCCAGCCTGCGGGTTCCGGTGCAGAACATGTCGGGCGGGCAGCGCCAGAGCGTTGCCATCGGGCGGGCCATCTACTTCAAGGCCAAGGTTCTAATCATGGACGAGCCCACCGCCGCGCTAGGGCCTGAAGAAACCCGCAAGGTGGGCGAGCTGGTCAAGGCGCTCAAGGCCGAAGGGGTAGGGATTTTCCTCATCAGCCACGACCTGCACGACGTGTTCGACCTCTCTGATCGCATCACCGTGATGAAAAACGGCAAGGTAGTGGGCACCGTAAACACCAAGGACGTCACCCACGACGATGTGCTGGGGATGATCATCGGCGGTACCATGCCCAAAAACGGCCCCAGCGCCGACCACCAAGCCCCGAGCGCCTGAGACATGCCAAAAGTCTCCTTTGTATCGCTCGAGCTGCCCGAAATCGGCGTTCCAAGCGAAGTTCCCGAGATACCAGATGCGGTGTACCAGGAGCGGTTTCGCCGCCTCGAGGCCGCCCGCGAAGGGGCAGGGCTGGACGCCCTGGCCCTCTACGCCGACCGCGAACAC
Organism: Meiothermus sp.; assembly: GCA_040290005.1. GTDB lineage: Bacteria > Deinococcota > Deinococci > Deinococcales > Thermaceae > Meiothermus. The sequence continues at coordinate 18,853 of PSMF01000014.1, read as the reverse complement.
GCCGCCAATCTGGGCTGGCTGACCGGGTTCACCCCCCGCTTCGAGGAGGCGCTGTGGCTTCAGGTCGGCGGGCGGACGCCGGTCCTGCTGGCGGGGAACGAGTGCCTGAGCTTCGCCCAGACCGCGTGCATCCTTGAGGCCGAGTTCGAGCTCTACCAGCCCTTCAGCCTGCCTGGACAGGACCGCAGCAAAAGCAACGATTTGCCCGCCTTGTTGCGCGAAGCCGGGCTGGGAAAAGGCTTGAGGATCGGTCTGATCGGCTGGAAACCGATGGCCGAGCTGGACATACCGTACTGGATTGTCGGGGCAGTCGAGGAGGTGACAGGCCACGAGGCCACGAACGCCACGCATCTGTTGATGGACTCCGAGCACGGGTTACGCGCCCTGCTCGAGCCGGAGATGGTCCGCTTTTGCGAGTACGCCGCCGCCCTGACCAGCGAGAGCATCAAAAACCTCGTCCACCGCCTCAAACCCGGTTTGAGCGAGCGTGAAGCGGCAGGGTATTTGAACTCGTATGGCCTCGAGCTGTCCTGTCACCCGATGGTGAACTTTGCTCAGGTCATCCCCAGCGGCCTGCGCAGCCCGCGCAACCGCCGGGCCGAGCGCGGCAGCTACGCTCAGATGGCGATGGGGGTGATTGGCAGCCTGACCTGCCGGGCCGGACGCCTTCTAAAGCGCGAAGACGCAGCTGGGGCCGACGAGGACGGGTATCTAGGCATCGTGGAGAACTACTTGCACGCCGTTCGCGCTTGGTATGGGAGTCTCGAGGTCGGTACGCCCGCCGGGAACGCGGTGGAGGCGGTGGCAAGGGCCAAAAATGACCTCTGGGACTTAGCCCTCAACCCCGGCCATTTGCTCCATCTGGACGAATGGCTGAATAGTCCGTTCTACACGGGTTCCACAGTTCCCTTGCGGTCGGGCATGGCGGTTCAGCAGGACTTAATCCCGGTGCCCCGTCAGGGAAACGCGGTGGTCAACCTCGAGGACGGCATCCTCTTGGCCGATGGGGAACTTAGGGAGCGGCTGGAGACACTCGACCCCGCGATGATGCGGCGTATCGCGGAGCGTCGCAGGCTGATGGAGCGGCTCGGGTACGCGCTGAGCGAAGATGTTTTGCCGCTTTCCAACCTCGCGGGGGCCTTCTTTCCGTTTCTGCTCGAGCCCGGCACGGTCACCCAGTTCAACTGACCGAAGACACTAATCCTGAAAGCCCCAAGGGGGGCTTTCATTCTTTTTGTCTTTCCGGCTGGCGTGTATGCTGGTATTCGGTCTCTTATGAGCGCCACCGCCGCTAAACCCCGCATGGTGAGCCCCAACTTCATCACCGACATCGTCGATGAAGACCTGAAAACCGGGCGCTTCACCAAGGTCGTGACCCGTTTCCCACCCGAGCCCAACGGCTACGCCCACTTAGGCCACGCCATCGCCAGCTACCTCAACTATGGCATCGCGCACGACTATGGCGGGGAGTTCCACCTCCGCATGGACGACACCAACCCCCAGACCGAGCGCCAGGAGTATGCCGATGCCCTCATCGCCGACCTGCGCTGGCTGGGCTGGGATTGGGAGAAAGTCGAGTACGCCTCGGACTACTTTGAGGAACTCTATGGGATGGCGGTACGGCTTATTGAAAAAGGGCTGGCCTATGTGGACAGCGTTTCCCACGAGGAGATGGCCCGGCTGCGCGGCACGGTGGACAAACCCGGAACCCCGAGCCCCTACCGCGACCGCACCCCCGAGGAAAACCTAGACCTCTTCCGGCGGATGAGAGAGGGCGAGTTCCCCACCGGCTCGCACGTGCTGCGGGCCAAGATTGACCTCGCCAGTCCCAACATGAAGCTGCGCGACCCGGTGCTCTACCGCATCGTTCACGCCACCCACTACCGCACCGGCGACCGGTGGTGCATCTATCCGAGCTACGACTTTGCCCAAGCCCCCACCGATGCCCTAATCGGCGTGACCCACAGCCTGTGCAGCTTAGAGTTCGTGGACAATCGCGCGGTCTACGACTGGCTGATGGAAAACCTCTGGGGCAGGCCCAGACCGTACCAGCACGAGTTTGGCCGGAGAAGCTTAGAGTACACCGTGGTCTCCAAACGCAAGCTGCTCAAACTCATCGGTGGGGGCTACGTCACCGGCTGGGACGACCCCCGGATGCCCACCCTGGCCGGGCAGCGGCGGCGCGGCGTGACCCCCGAGGCGCTGCGCAGTTTTGCGGGCAGCGTGGGCATCTCCCGCACCAACCGCACGGTGGACATCGCTTTGCTCGAGCACGCCATCCGCAACGATCTGAACACACAGGCCCCCCGCGTAATGGCTGTGACCAGACCGCTCAAGGTGGTGCTGACCAACTTGGAAGCCGAGCAAACCCTGCACCTGCGCTACTGGCCCGACGACGTGGTGCGCGAGTCGCCCGACGGCTTAGCCGCGCTGCCCAGCGGGAAACGGGTCAAGCCTGAGGAGGCCACCCGACCCGTACCGCTGACCCGTGAGATTTACATCGAGACCGACGACTTCGAGACTGAGCCGCCCAAAGGCTTCAAACGGCTTACCCCCGGCGGAACCGTGCGGCTGCGCGGGGCGGGGATCATCCGCTGCGACAGCTTCGAGGCCAACGATGCGGGGCAGGTCAGCGAGCTGCGCTGCACCTGGCTCGGCGAGGCGGGCAAAGCGCCCGGCGTGATTCACTGGGTGAGTGCCACGAAGGGTCTGAAAGCCGAGTTCCGGCTGTACGACCGGCTGTTCACCGTGCCGCTGCCCGAGGCCGAGGCCAAGGAGCTGGAAGAGGAGGACACCGAGACTGCCGAAGACCGCGACTTCCTCAGCTTCATCAACCCGAAGAGCTTGGAAGTTACCCACGGCTTTATCGAGCCGAGCGTGGCGGATGACCCGTCCGATACGCGGTATCAGCTCGAGCGGCTAGGGTATTTCTGGCGCGACCCGGTGGACTCCAAACCGGACGCCTTGGTGTTCAACCGCATCGTCACCCTGCGGGATTCGTGGAGCAATGGCACCGAGGGCCAAAGCTCGAGGGTCGAGGGCCGGTCGAGGGCGGAGATTCGGGCACTCAAAGAGGAGGGGAAGAGCAAGACCCAGCTCGAGGTGGTGCTTTCGCCTGAGGAACAGGCCAAGCTCGAGGCCTTTAAGGCCCAGGGCGTCGGCGAGGCGGACGCGTTGGTGCTCGCCAGGGATGAGCGGCTCGAGGCCTACCTCACCGAGGCTGCTCAGCATGGCAAGGTTGCCGATTTAGCGAGCTGGGTGGTCAACGACTTGGGTTCCTCTATCCGCGAGGGGACGGCCAAAGTCTCGCCCGCCGGGCTGGCAGAGTTGGTCAGGCTGCTGGGGAGCGGCGAAATCAACACCCGCATTGCCAAAAACGTGCTGAGCGAGGCCCAGGAGACCGGCGAGAACCCCACCGAGATCGTCAACCGCAAGGGCTTGAAGCAGGTGAGCGATGTGGCGGCCCTAGAGCCCATCGTCGAACGCATCATGAGCGCCAACCCCGATAAGGTGGAATCCTACCGAGGCGGCAAAGCTGGGCTGCTGGGCTTTTTCGTGGGCCAGGTGATGCGCGAGACCGGCGGGCAGGCCAACCCGCAAACAGTGCAGGAGTTGGTGACGCGGAAACTGGCGGGGGGCTAAAGGCGACCCCCCACGAGTTGGGAGGTCATCAGCAATTGGGTGATGGCCCTTGCGCCTTTCGCACCCCCCTGCGCCCGTACCCGCACCAGCACCAGGCCCGCTAGGGCCGGGCTTTGCCCCTGCTGGCGGGGGGCCTGTGGCCCTGGGCGCGCGGGGCACTGGGAGAAGCTTGCTGTAGATGAAATTACGGGGTGCTCGCCAACATCGGGGGGTCTTTCACCGCCCCGCCTGATAGGTGATGCGGTAAATCCGCCCGCCCTTGTCGTCGGAGACATACATTGCCCCGTCCGGCCCGATGACTAAGCCGGTGGGTCGCCCCCAGGCGTCGCGGCACATCTGGCCCGGTTCGCGCCAGCCGGTCGCAAAGGGCTCTGCACGTACCGGGAGGCCGTTTTCGATGACGATACGCTCGATCTTGCAGTCGCGGTATTTGGCGGGGTCTTGTACGCCCAGCGAACCGTGATAGGCGATGTAGAGGTCCTTGCGGTACTCGGGTGGAAAGTTGCTGTTCGCCGCGAACGTCAGCCCCAACGGGGCCGAGTGGGCAGGCGCGGTGAAAAGGGCCGGGACCGCCTTGCGACAGTCGAAGCCGGAGGTGCGGGGGTCGGGGACATCGGCCCGCTCGCCCTTTAGGTTGAGGCCGAGGCCCGGCGTGTAGCAGTAGGGCCAGCCGTGATGACCGCCCGGCTGCACGTTGACCACGACTTCTTCAGGGGGCAGGTCGTCACCCAGGTGGTCGGTCCCGTTGTGGGTGGCCCAGAGTTCGCCACGCGGCGTCCAGGTAAAGTCCACGCTGTTCTTGAGGCCCTCGCCCCAGATCAGGCGGCGGCGCGGGTCGGCGCTGTTAAAGAATGGGTTATCCGAGGGCGCGCTCCCATCCGGGTTATAGCGCAAAATCGCAGCGCGGCGCGGGTCGCGTTCGGGGCCGAAGTTGGTCTCTGAGCCCACCGAGACGTATAGTTTGCCGTCTGGCCCGAAGTGCACCGTGCGGGTGAAGTGCCCCGAAGGGCCGGGTAGGTCGGGGATGATGGTTTCTTCGGTTCTGAATTTGCCGTCCACCCCCCGATCCGCAAAGCGCACCACCCGGTCGCTCAGCGCCGCATAGAGCCAGCCGTCGCGCCACTCTAAGCCGTGGGGCAGCTCTAAATTGTCGGCAACCACCTCCACCCGGTCGGCCCGGCCATCGTGGTTGCGGTCGGGCAAGCGCACGATTTGTCCTCCGTAGACGAGGGTCGCATACAACGCCCCGTCCGGCCCAAAGCTCATCATCCGGGGGGAGCCCTCTAAGCCCTCGGCAAAGATACGGATGGCGAACCCCGGCGGCAGCTTGATGCGGTGGCTGGCCTCGTCCCCCTCTTTGAGGCGCAGCATCAACGACCCCGACAGCAGGGCGACCAGAAACAACCCTGGGAGCAGCAGCCAGCGCAGACTGATCATTTGAGACTAGATTAAGCCTCTTCAAAGTATCAGTATGAAATCCCCACCCTTAAGGATGGGGCTCAACCAGAGGGTGGATCAGACAAAAGCTGATATCCGATAGCAAACAGCTTATGGCCGAAAAACCTCACGCCCAGGGCGGGAATTCTCCAATCTTGATTTCCTTGTCCCAGACATGGTGTTCTTAGCTATCGGCCATCTGCCATCCGCTATCAGCGCTTCCCCTCGCTAACGTGATTTCTCCGCGAAAAGCCCTTCCGACTCTAACTCTTTGAGCAGCGTGTGGTTGGTGTAGTCCAGACTGACGGGCGTCACCGAGACGAAGCCGTTGCTCACCGCCCAGAAATCGGTGCCGGGCTCGAGCTCTCCCCCCGGCTTGCCCGCCACCCAGTAATAGGGCCGCCCGTCGGGGTCTTCGCGCTCGATGATGGAGTCCTCGTAGCGGCGGGTGGAAAGCCGGGTCAGCCGGACACCCTGCGGCGGGTGGTTGGGAAAGTTGACGTTCAGCAGGGTTTTAGCCGGCAGACCGTGCTCCAGCACCCACCGCGCGATGGGCACGGCGTTGCGGGCGGCCTCCTCGAACTGTAGCTCATCCGCCCCCGCGTCCAGGCTGAAGGCGATGCTGGGGACCCCGATACTGGCCCCCTCGATAGCAGCCGCCACGGTGCCCGAGTGGGTCAGGTCTAAGCCCATGTTGACCCCGATATTAATGCCGGAGACCACCAAATCTGGCTGGCCCAAGAGCTGGGCTCCGAGCACCACGCAGTCGGCGGGGGTGCCGTCCACGCGGTAGGCCGGAATCTCGCCGAACCCGGCGGAGGCCGTGTGTTTGAACCGGAGCGGTCGGCGGAAGGTGATGCTGTGGCCGACCCCGGACTGCTCGACATCGGGGGCCACCACGTTTACCTCGCCAAGTTCGCGCAAGGCAAACGCCAGCGCCTTGATGCCGGGGGAGAAGATGCCGTCGTCGTTGGCAACGAGAATGCGCATGACAAACAGTCTAACGTCGGAAGCCAAACGCTGGAAGTCAACTGTAACCCCTCCAGCCAAAAGAAGGGAACGCTTCGCGTCATCGGCCCCCTCCCCTGAGGTTTGGTACTAGTAACGTCGTGTACAGGTAACAATTATTACGTACCCAAGGGGAGGCGGTAGGCTTTGCCCCCCTTATGAAGGGGGGCCGTGCGAGGTCGTCAAGGTGGGATGCTTCAGCAGTAGACCTTGATGGATAGGGGGACTCTGCCGCACCGATGCCCACCCAATGAATGGGCGACGCGCGTAGGGAGGAGGGGCCCGTGTCCCTACAAAGGGGTAGACGTAGACGGTGTTTACCGCTTGGCGCTCGAGGTCTTGCCTTTCACCTTCGGCGGGCGCTGGACCCCACCCACCTTCGAATCGTCCAAGCCAAAGCCCAACGTGCCGAACACCTGCCCGGTGGTCGGCTCGATCAGGTTGCGGTGGTCGCGGTACAGGCGCGGGGTTTTCCACAGATAAAAAAGCGCCTTCCAGTGCGGCAGTTCGTTGTACCGATCGGGCCACAGTTTCTTGATCTCGGCGGCCACCTTGGCGGCGTATTTGGGCGAGAGAGCTGGGAAGACGTGGTGCTCGATGTGCAGTCCAAAGCCTAGGGTGAGCCACTCGAGCCAGCCCGGATTGCGCACGGTGAGGCTGTTCATCAGGGGGTCGTTGGTCTCGGTGATGGGGTTTAGCAGGTGATTGGTGGCGATAAAGCTCATGGCGATAAAGTTCGCGGCGAACAAGGGCAGCAGATATACGAACAACCAGTTCAGCGGCCCCACCAGGAACAGCACCCCGAGCCACACCAACGGCGGCAAAATGGCCTGGAACACCACCATCCGGCGTTCAGCAGGCTTGAAATCCTTGTAAAAGCGCCGGAGCATCTGCGAAGCATGGAAGGTGAACCAGAAGCTGAAGGAGAAGAACAAGAAGGCACTCCGCAGGGCCGGGGCCTGCCGGAACAGCCACTGCACCGCCGGGCGCTGCACCGCCGACTCGAGGGCACCCATGGCGTCAGGGTCATCATGGGGGTGCTGGGTCTGGCTGTGGTGCTCGACGTTATGCCACTTGCGCCAGAGCCGAGCCCCCACCATCAGCGGGAGAAAGGCTATTGTCCCGGTAACGGAGCGCAGTATCGGGTTTTTAGTCACCGCCCCGTGCAGAATCTCGTGGGCCAGGAATCCCATCCCGATGAACGAATACGCCACCCCGAAGGATAACAGCAGTTTGAGACCGATATAGGGCGTGGAGAGGATGCCCCAGGTCAGGAGGCCGAACAGGGCCAGAAAAACTGGCAGATAGACCATCCGGGCCGGGACTGGCTCGAAAAAATGACGCGGCAGACGGGCTTTGAGGGCTTTGGTGTACTCGCGTAGATGTTGCTCTTCAGTCATGAGGTTTCTCCGGTTGTAAACGCTGGGCAGAGTATAACCGACAAATCTGAGGATTCTAGGTTGTACTGCGTACAGAGAACCACTCCATTCATTAGGTTGTAGCCCGGCGCGGGTCGCTTGACCAATTGATGGCATTGGCGCGGCAAAGATCCGCCCGTCGGTCAAGGTCTATAGGTGCAGAACGATACCTTGGCGACCTCGGATGGCCTCCCTTGCTAAGGAGGGTAAACTGCACTGCCTCCCCTTGGGAGCGTTATGATCCACATCTGTCCAGGGCGGCATTTACTGCACCCGTCAGAGATAAGTCGGGGATTTGCCCTTGACTTCAAGACAAGAACGGCTCCCACTCACGCAGGAGCCGTCCTAAGGCTGGCTAGGGTTAGGCTTTCTTTACGTTCTTGGCCTGGGGGCCTTTGCCGTTCTTACCCGGCTCGATTTCAAACTCCACCGCGTCACCTTCGTTGAGGGAGCGGTATCCGCTGCTCTGGATGGCGGTGAAGTGTACGAATACGTCGGGGCCACCTTCCTGAGCAATGAAGCCATAGCCTTTTTCAGCGTTGAACCACTTGACTGTACCTTTGTTCATGCACTACTCCTGATGTCCTTCTAAAAACCCGCTGGTTTTTGGGGGACAATGAAGCCTAGCATGAGAAGAAGAGATAAGTCAAACCGAGATGTACAATTTTCAACTCGGGCCAAACAAAACCATGCGAATTTCAGCCGGGAACGGCGGATACTCCAGGTTTGGCTATTCGAAAGTGTCCAGCTCGAGGGGCCGGTGGCAGGTCTCAGAAGTGGGTCACAAAGATGAGAATTGTGCCCAACTAAGGGGCCGGGCACCTCTCATCGTCGTTGGAAGCTCAGACCATACTTGGCGCGGTTCTCAAGCCTCCCAGGCTTCGCGCTCCACCACCAGCAGGCTCTCGTTGTTGTCGTCGAAGGTGAAACTCGCACGTAGTTTTTCGCCCTCGAGCACCGATGGCAGCCAGTACCGGGCATCCTCCCACATCATCGCAAAGGGCAGCTCGTCGAAGCCGAACCACTCCGGCATCATCTCCTCGGTCTCCTGGGGCTCACCCTCCCAAAACTCCAGGCGAAACACGTGGACGGTATTGTCCCACTCCTGTTTGTTGGGGAAGGTGAAAGTGAGGTGGGCGGCGTACCAGAGGTTCCCCGGTTTGGCGGCGAGCCCCGACTCCTCGAGAAGTTCCCTTGCAGCGGCATCTGCAATCGTCTCCCCTGCCTCAATCCCGCCGCCAAAGCCCAGATATTTCCCCGCCCCAAAGCCCCTTTTCTTGCACCCCAGCAGCACCCGGCCCAGCGGGCGGTCAATCGGGAAAACCAATGTATTCGCCCGCATCATTCGTCTAGAATATCGCCTTGCCCCTTGGCCTCGCGCTTTCGGAGCAGCGCCTGAAGCATTTTCATCGCCCCCAGGGCATTCGGGAAGCCCACGAACAGCGCCGACTGGATGACCGTCTCGCGGATTTCCCGCTCGGATGCACCATTATTGAGTGCGCCTTCAAAATGAGTTGCCAGTTCCTTGGGCGCACCCAGCCCGATCAGGCTAGTGATGGCGAGCAGCTCGCGGGTTTTGAGGTCCAGGCCGGGCCGCGCCAGCACCTCCTCGTAGGCGAAATCGCGGATGTAGGCGTAGAGGTCGGGGTCGGTCTCGAGCAACGCGGCTTCAATCGCGCCTAGCTTCTCACCCCAAATCGCCTTGCGAACACTCATAGGCTAAAGCGTCAAGGGTTGAGAGTTTAGAGTCAAGTGTCAAAAGAAGGTCGCGTCCAGGAGGGCGTTTCTAACAAGCAAATTTTACCCTCCTGCATAGACACAGCGTTTTCAGCTCTCAACCCTTGACCCTTGACCCTCGACAATCCCTATCAATCCGCGCAAATCTTGCAGGGCTCGAGGGTTCCCCTTGTACGGGTCGAATAAAACCGGCTCGACTCCGGCAGCTTTGGCCCCGTTTACGTCGTCCTCGGAGTCGCCGATGTGGACGGCCTCGCTTGGCTCGACGCTTAACTCGCTCAAGACTCGCTCGAAGATGCGCGGGTCGGGCTTGGCAACGCCCAGCAGCGCCGAGGCTGCGACGTAATCGAAATATTCGTCCAAACCGGTGGCTTTCAGCACGCCGGGCAAGGTCCAATCCCAGTTGGACACCACGCCGAGCTTGTAACCCCTATCTTTCAGCGTCCTGAGCACCTCTTTGGCGTGGGGCGTGAGCGGCCAGACGTGCGCAGTCTCCCAGTTGTCGCGCAGGTAGCCCGCGATTTCCTCGGCGTGGTCGCCCAAACCGATACCCCTCAGCAGCTCACGATGGAACTGGCCCCAGAACTTCAAAGCGCTATCAATATCTGTGGCCGCCATGTGATTTTCCGAGTAGTGGGCGTAGGCATCGGTGGTTGCTTGGCGGAGCCTCGAGACATCCGCCTTCTCGACCAAGCCGCGCTTTTCCAGCAGCGGCCAGAGCCAATACTTGGGGTGCCCGAGAATCAGCGTATCGCCCACATCGAACAGAACCGCGCGTTTCATGCCATCTTCCCCCTCACCCTGCCCTCTCCCGCCAGGGGAAAGGGTAAAAGGTTTGTCTCTTATTCTGACGGCGGGCTGTCAGTCCAGTTTGCAGGTTGCTCCTCATTCGGGCACATGATAGTCTTTTGACGTTGCTCACCAGACTGCCCAGCGAGGCAGAGACGAGCAAGTGATAAGGGTGCGAAAACCTCTAACTTTCCCCTCCCACACCGCAACACAGAGGTGTACCGCCAGGCCAAGCAGCCTGGCGCGAATCATTTATGATTGACCGTTACCAAACCCCGGAAATGAAGGCGCTGTGGAGCGAGGCGCGGAAGTATGGAACTTGGGCCGGGGTGGAAATCCTGGCGATAGAAGCCTGGGAGAGCTTGGGCCAAGTTCCGGCTGGGACGGCACAAAGGTTACGGGCAGCGCTCGAGACCAAGCCCATAGACGAGAAGTTTGCGGCTCGAGTGGACGAAATCGAGGCCGAGACCCGCCATGACATCGTGGCCTTCACACGGGCGCTGACCGAGTGGACGGGCGATGCCGAAGTCGCGCGCTGGCTGCACCTGGGCCTGACCAGTACGGATGTTGTGGACACGGCGCAGAACGTAGTTTTGGCGGAGGCAGTCGGGCTTATCGAGAAGGAACTTAGGGCCGTCCAAGCCGCCCTGAAATCCTTGGCGCTGAGGTACAAAAACACGCCTGCCGTAGGGAGAACGCACGGTGTACACGCTGAACCCACATCATTCGGGCTGCGGTTTTTGAACTTTTATTCGGCACTTTCGCGCGATGCAGAAAGGCTCTCGAGAGCCAAACAAGCTGTCAGCGTCACCATGATTTCCGGTTCGGTGGGAAATTACGCTCACGTAGAGCCGAAAGTCGAAGCCTACATGGCCGAAAAACTCGGTTTCCAGATTGAACCCATCTCGACCCAAGTGGTCCCCCGCGACCGCCACGCCGAGCTGATGAGCGCCTTAGCGATCCTCGGCAGCGACTTAGAGCGCGTCGCCGTTGAGCTGCGCCACCTCCAGCGCACCGAAGTGCTGGAAACCCAGGAGCCTTTCAGCTATAAGCAGACCGGCTCTTCTTCCATGCCGCACAAGAAAAACCCGGTTTCTTTAGAGAACATCTCCGGCTTGGCCCGTCTGCTGCGCTCGAACTTGCAGGCCGAACTCGAGAACATCGTCCTGTGGCACGAGCGCGACATCTCGCATTCCTCGGTCGAGCGCATTATCCTGCCCGACTCGACCACCCTGGCGCACTACATGTTGCGGCGATTGAAGCGCGTCCTCGAGGGCTTAATCGTCAACGAGAAAAATATCGCTCGGAACCTGAGTTTGACGCGGGGCTTGGTCTACTCACAACGTGTCTTGGTGTTACTGATTGAATCGGGAATGGACAGAACCGCCGCCTATAACGTCGTCCAGCGCAACGCTTTGAAGAGTTGGGAGGGAGGTTTGGAGTTCCGGGAGCTGCTCGAGGCCGACCCGGAGTGCACGGTCAAAGGCGAGGTCTTAGCGAAAGCCTTTGACCCGGCCTATTTCCTGCGGCACACCGACGAGATTTATGCGCGGTTCGGGGTGGAAGAGTATCATGGGGACGAGGCTGCCGCGCATCACGGGTAAGGAGCGGACTCGGGCGCTGAAGCGGCTGGGCTGGTACGAGGATTATCAGTGCGGAAGCCGCCTTTACCTCAGACATCCCGACTCCCCCATTCGCCTAACCCTTCCCATGCATGCCGGGAAAACGCTCAAGCTAGGGACGTTGCAGGGCATTCTCAAAGACGCAGGTTTGACCGCCGAACAACCGATGGAGGTGCTGTGAGAACCTACACCGTAATCCTCGAGCCCGACCGCAACGAAGGCGGTTTTGCCGTACACATGCCCGCCCTGCCGGGGTTGCACACTCAAGGCGACACCCTGGACGAAGCGCTGGAAAACGCTCGAGAAGCCATTCAAGGCTACTTAGAAGCCCTCGCCAAAGACGGCGACCAAGCTCCCCCGGATGTACCGGCGATTTCCGCGCAAATCGCAGTGGAGGCCGCCTGACATGGAAAAACTCTACGAGGGCAAAGCCAAAATCATTTATCTGGGGCCGGAAACCGGCACGTTCCGGGTGTTCTACAAGGACGATGCCACCGCCTTCAACGGCCAGAAAAAGGCCCAAATCGGCGGGAAAGGCGTGGTGAACAATAAAGTCTCATCCGAATTGTTCCGCTACCTCGAACAGCACGGCATCCCCACCCATTTCCTTACCGAGCTTTCCGAACGTGAGATGCTGGTGAAGCAGGTGGAGATTGTGCCGCTTGAGGTCATCGTTCGCAATCGAACGGCGGGTACGTTTTCCAAGCGCTACGGCGTGGAGGAAGGCCGTGTCCTCAAGTACCCGCTCGTCGAGTTTTCCCTCAAAAACGACGCGCTGGGCGACCCGCTGATCTACGACGATGCCGCGCTGGTTTTAGAACTGGTCAACGGAACCGAACTGGCCCGCATCAAGGAGCTGGCACTAAAGATTAACACGCTGCTCAAGGAGTTTTTTGCCGGGCGGAGATTGGAGTTGATAGACTTCAAGCTCGAGTTTGGCCGCCTTCTCCATTCGGCTGCCCCCACCGACGAGCGCGGCGCGATCGTGCTGGCCGATGAAATCTCACCGGATACCATGCGGCTTTGGGAGTTCGAGACGATGGAAAAAATGGACAAAGACCGCTTCCGCCGCGACCTGGGCGGGGTCGAGGAAGCCTATCAGGAGGTTTTACGGCGCGTCATCGGAGGTGCAGCATGAAGTATCACGCGACGGTCCTCATCGAGCTAAAGAACGGCATTCTCGACCCGCAAGGGCGTGCGGTGGAGGGCGTTTTGAAGGGGCTCGGGTACAGCGCCGAGAACGTGCGAGTTGGAAGGGTGCTCGAGATGGAACTGGGCGCCCGCTCCGAGGCCGAAGCCCACACAAAGGCGATGGAAATCGCAAAGGCCCTCGCCAACCCGGTGATGGAGGTTTTCGCGGTGGAAGCCATCAAACCATTGGAGGCCGTGTAGGGGCGAGGCGCTGCCTCGCCCTGGGCGACCCACCGGGCCGCCCCTACGGGGGAAAACGATGAAGGTTGCGGTGATCCAGTTCCCCGGCTCCAACTGCGACCATGACGCGGTTTGGGCGCTGTCCTTGGTGGGATTGAAAGCCGAGTTGGTTTGGCACACCGAGACAAATCTAGAAGGATTCTCCGCCGCCATCTTGCCTGGCGGCTTCTCCTATGGCGACTATTTACGTGCTGGAGCCCTCGCCAAGTTCTCGCCGGTGATGAACGAAGTCAAGCGTCTGGCCGAGCGCGGAAACCCGGTTATCGGCATTTGCAACGGCTTCCAAGCACTCACCGAGGCCCAGCTTTTGCCCGGCGCACTGCTCGCCAACACCAACCTGCACTACACCTGCAAGGACGTGTTTCTAAAAGTCGAGCGCACCGATTTGCCCTTCACCAACGCCTATCGCAAGGGCCAGGTTTTGCGCATCCCCATCGCACACGGCGAAGGCCGGTATTACGCCGATGAGGACGTGTTGGAACGGCTCGAGCACAACCACCAAGTCGTCTTCCGCTACGCGCCACGAGCCACGCGCCACGAGCCACACACTGATTACAACCCCAACGGCTCCCTGGGCGACATCGCCGGAATCGTAGATGAGCGCGGCAACGTGCTGGGGCTGATGCCGCACCCTGAACGGGTCGTGGAAGACGCGCTGGGCGGGACGGACGGCTTGGGGCTTTTCGAGAGCTTGAAAGCATCGTTGGAGGTCGTGGCATGAAACCCAAAGCAATCACCTTCGACTTCTGGGGAACGCTGTTTATCGAGGGGCCGGACTACGCCGGGAAGGTGCTCCACCTGCGCCACGAAATCCTGATGGATGCGGCCTCGGAGGCGGGCGTGGAGGCCGACGAGGCCGGGGTGATCGAAGCCTGGCGGCAAGCCGCCCTCGACTTCGACAACGCCTGGGGCGCGGAGGCGGTGATGACCCCCTTCGAGCGGGTGGGGCTGATTTTCAAATACCTGAATCTGCCCTACGACGAGGGGCATGTCGCTCTCACTGCCCAGCGCATCGTGGAGGCGGGGCTCGAGGGCTCCATCCTCCCGCTCCCCGGCGTGGCGGAGGCGGTTCCTCAGCTCACCAAGCAATACACGCTGGGCATCGTGTCGGACACGGGGGTTTCGACGGGCCGAATTCTGCGTGAACAACTCAAGCGCCACAAGCTGCTGGACTGCTTCACCGGGCTCTCGTTCTCCGATGAGACTGGCTTTGTCAAACCCAAGCGCGAGGCGTTCGGGGCGGCGCTCGAGGAAATGAGTGTAGAACCGGAAAAAGCCCTGCATATCGGCGACATTCCCCGCACCGACATCGCAGGTGCCTTCAACGCGGGCTACCCGTGGGCGGTGCTCTACACCGGGCACACCCACAGGAACGGTGGGCCGGAGCCGACGGCCAGGGTCGCCAACCACTTAGAACTCGTCAAGCTGCTGGACAACGTAATCGGCGAGACCCCTAAGGCGATGTGATGGAAGAAACCCTCAACCCCCTGCTCAAAGAAACCGGCATCCCGCCGCAGGAATATAGCGAAATCGTGCGGCTGATGGGGCGCGAACCGAACCGTTTAGAACTCTATTTGTTCAAAGTAATGTGGTCGGAACACTGCGCCTACAAAAACTCGCGTCCCCTGCTCAAACTCCTGCCCAAGGAAGGCCCGGCGGTGTTGCAAGGGCCGGGCGAGAACGCGGGCGTGGTGGAGATCGGCGAGGGCTGGGCGATTGCCTTCAAAATCGAGAGCCATAATCACCCCAGCGCCGTTGAACCGGTGCAGGGCGCGGCGACGGGCGTGGGCGGGATCATCCGCGACATCATCGCAATGGGGGCCCGTCCGATTGCGCTGCTGAACTCGCTGCGCTTCGGCGACCCGGACAGCTCCAGGACGCAGTATCTCGAGCAAGGCACCGTCGGCGGCATCGCGCACTACGGCAACGCGATTGGCATTCCCACTGTGGGCGGCGAGGTGTATTTTCATCCCGACTATCAGGAGAACCCGCTGGTCAACGCGATGTGCGTGGGCCTGTTGCGGGCCGATGAACTCAAGAAAAGCTACGCCTCACTGGGACGACCCGTCTACTACGCGGGAGCCAAGACCGGGCGCGACGGCATTGGCGGGGCAGCGTTCGCGTCGGAAGAACTCAGCGAGGACAACGAGGCCAAGCGGCCCAACGTGCAGGTTGGCGACCCGTTTCTGGGCAAGCTCTTGATGGAGGGGACTTTAGAAGCCATCCGCCAGGACCTCGTGGAAGGCGTGCAGGACATGGGCGCGGCAGGGCTGACCTCTTCCCTCTCCGAGATGGCGCACAAGTCCGGGCTGGGGATTGAGCTTGATTTGGACAAAGTTCCCAAGCGCGAAACCGGGATGAGCCCCTTAGAGCTGATGCTCTCCGAGTCGCAAGAGCGCATGGTCTTCGTGCCCTATCCAGGCAAAGAAGCCGCGTTGGAGGCGCTGTTCGCCAAATACGGCCTGGATTGCGTGGCGGTAGGGCATACCATCCCCGAAAAGGTCTTCCGCATTGTCGGGAACGGCAAAGTAGTAGCCGAAGTGCCCACCGATGCCCTCGCCGACGCACCGACTTATATACGAGAAGGACGCGAAGACCCCGAGGTGCAGGCTTTGCGCGAGAAAGACCTCTCGAGCCTCCCCGTCCCCAACGACCTACAAAGCATCCTTCCGAAGCTTTTATCCTCACCCAACCTGTGCAGCCGCGCCCCGGTTTTCGAGCGCTACGACAGCCAGGTCGGGACAAACACCGCGCTCGTGCCGGGCAGGGGCGATGCGGCGATTGTGCGTATCAAAGGTACGACCCGAGCGGTCGCCGTCAAGGTGGATTCCAACCCGCGCTATTCCAAGCTCGCGCCGCGTCTGGGAGCTATCCACGCGCTCGCCGAGGCCACCCGCAACGTCAGCGTGACTGGGGCCAAGCCGCTGGCCTACACCGACGGCCTGAACTGCGCTTCTCCTGAGCATCCGGCAGGTTATTTCGAGCTGTCGGAGACGATATATGGGCTGGTGGAGGCTTCCAAGGCCCTGGAGATTCCCTGTGTCTCCGGCAACGTCTCGCTCTACAACGAAGGCCCCCGCTATCGCATCCCCCCAACCCCGATGGTGGGGGTGGTGGGTTTGCTCGAAGATTTAGAAAATCGTGCGCAGATGGGCTTTTCTAAAGCAGGCGAATTCATCGTGCTAATCGGGGAACCGGAAGGCGAGTTCGGCGCTTCGGAGTACTTGTGGGTGACGCAAGAGCTCGAGGCTGGTTCACCTCCCAGCCTCGAGCTGAACCGCGAAGCCAAAACTCAAGGGGCGATTCGAGAGTTGATTGCCAGGGGCTGGACTAAAACCGCCCACGATGTCGCCGAGGGTGGCCTCGCCGTGGCACTCGCCGAGATGTGCTTCCCCTACGGTCTGGGCGCGACCGTCGAACTTCGTGACCAGGGCCGCGCCGATGCTTTGCTCTATGGGGAGGCTCCCAGCCGCATCCTCTTCACAGTGAGCCAGGCCGATTTGCAGATGGCGGTGAAGGTTTTGGAAAGCTACACCCTCCCCCACCGCATCCTCGGCCAAGTCGGCGGCGATGAACTCACCATTCTCTTGCCCAAACTCCAGCTAAACTGGCCTGTGAACGGGTTGCGTGAAGCCTGGGAAAAGCCGCTACGGGAGGTGCTACCGTGAGTACGTTGACCGATAACTGTTTACCGTTTACCGAAAAGAACGATTTTGCGGTCAACGGTCAACGGTCAACGGTTGACGTTCCTGACGACAAACCCCACGAGGAATGCGGCATAATCGCCGTCTGGAGCCCGGAGCCTGCCGATGTCGCCGGGATGCTGCACCTGGGGCTTTTCGCGCTCCAACACCGGGGGCAGGAAGCCGCCGGGATGTGCGTCAGCGACGGGCACGAGGTGATGGTGGAGAAAGACCTCGGGTTGGTCAGCCAGGTTTTCGACGAAGACCGGTTGAACAAACTGCGTTTGCCAGGAGCCAAACTCGGCATCGGGCACACCCGGTACTCGACCACCGGCTCTAACCTGCGCTTTAACGCCCAGCCGCTCACGGTGCGCAGTTCTAAAGGCATCCTCGCTATCGCTCACAACGGCAATTTCGTGAATGCCAAGGAGATTCGGCAGGGGCTGCTCGAGGACGGCGCGGTTTTCCAAACCACCAACGACACCGAGGTGATGATCAACCTCATCGCGCGGTACGCCCGGCTCTCACTCGTCGAAGCCACCGCGCGGGCCATGCGCGAGCTAGAGGGCGGGTTTAGCGTGGTGCTGATGGACCGGCACACCGTCCTGGCCCTGCGCGACGGGAACGGGGTTCGCCCCTTGGTCATCGGGAAGCTGCCGGGCGGCGGCTGGGTCTTCGCCTCCGAGCCGCCTGCCCTGACCTTGATTGGAGCAGAGTTCGTCCGCGACGTGCGCCCCGGTGAGTTGGTATGGGTTGAGTCGGGCGAGCTGCGGAGTATGAGCGTGCTCGAGCCCCATCCCACGCCCTGCGCCTTCGAGTGGATTTACTTCGCTCGAGGGGATTCCGTGTTGGACCGCATCGGCACGCACGAGAGCCGAGTGCGGATGGGCGAAGTTTTAGCCCAAGAATCCCCCGTCCAGGCCGATGTTGTCGTACCAGTGCCCGACTCAGGGATGGGCGCGGCGATTGGATTCAGCCGCGCTTCCGGCATCGCCTTCGACTACGGGCTGTACAAGAATCCCTATGCCGGACGCACTTTTATTCAACCAACGCAGGCACTGCGCGACCTCAAGGTGAAACTTAAGCTCGCCGCAACGCCCGCCGTCAAAGGTAAGCGAGTGGTGCTAGTGGACGATTCCATCGTGCGCGGCACGACCTCCGGGCGCATCGTGCAGCTCCTGCGCGATGCGGGCGCGACGGAAGTCCACGTGCGGATTTCCGCCCCACCCATCAAGCACCCCTGCTACTACGGCATTGACACCGCCGCCCGCAAAGAACTCATCGCCAGCACGCACACCGTCGAGGAAATCCGCCGCTTCGTCGGAGCCGATTCGCTGGCTTTTTTGAGCGAGGCCGGGGTGCGGACTGCTATCGGCGGGCCGGTGTGTCTGGCCTGTTTCAACGGACAGTACCCAGCAGGGCAGCCCGACGAGGAGACGCAGAAAGAGGCGCTCGAGCAGGCTTAGTTCGGGAAATCCCGCCGCACCCTGGCGGCACTAAGTTCGTCGAGCAACCGGTACAGCAGCATCGCGAAGTGGCGGGGCTCGAGTCCCATCCCATAGCGCTCAGAACAGGCTTTGGTCAGCTCAGCCTCGGTGCGCACACCCTCAAAATCCGCCAGCCAGGTTCCATCGCTGACGAGCACCCAGGGCAACCAAAGCACCTCCTGTATAAACTCCTCGACCAGCTCTATGCGGCGGCTAGAACGTGGAACAATCCGCCGACTGCTGTCCCCACTGAGGCTTTCAGACCTTCACCACGGCTGCCCTTGAGGCTGATGGCGAGCACGTAGAGCATTCCGGGGCCGGGAGCCGCCGCTAAGGCAATCGCAGCGACCATAAAAACGCCGAAGGCAGCGGGGTCACCCATGCTCGGATTCTAAACCCGCTCGAGGCGAAGGTGCGAGGGTGTGCCACTATGTTTTGGTCAAGTACCCTCGAGCACTCCTAACCAGGCTTTGTATAGAAGCACCGAGAATTCCCCGTGTGTCGCCTATATTCAAACTATGTCCCAGGAGTTCCGTGCCAACATCGAATGTCCACAGTGTAGCCGCATTCAGGAAACCTTGCTGTGGAAGTCGCTTAAC
>PSMF01000165.1:2412-5870 GCA_040290005.1 Meiothermus sp. | reverse complement strand
CCTACCCCCCCAGCGGCAGCAGGCCGCGTCCTTCGCCGCGGAGAAAGCGGTAGGCGAAGACGTACATCCCTGCCGACCACGCCTGGAGCGGATAGCCCATAGCCCGTCCGGAGCGCCCGTGAATCCACTCGTTGAACTCCCATTCCCGGGTGCGCCCTAAACGGCTCGCTTCGGCCAGAAGCGTAAGCTGTTCCTCGGCTTGCTCGAGCTTACCCTTGTGGGCCAGCGCCGCCACGTAGAACCCGCCCAGAAAGGGCCAGATGCCGCCGTTGTGGTACTGCTCGGGCAGGTTGAGGTTGCGGCTACGGTAATAGTCGCGCCAGTCGCGCTCACCGGGGTAGATCGGCGGATAGAAAGCTTTGAGCGGAAAAGGCTGATTGGCCCCCACCGCGTGGACGTAATCGAAAATCCGCTCGGTCTTTTGCAGGTCTGACACGCCCAAAAGGATGGCCAGCATGTTGCCAAACCCGTCAAAATTGTGCCCGAATTCGCGAAACCCTGCCCAGGACAGGTAGTAGGGCCTCTCGGTGAGGGTGGCGGTGTTCTGGTAGAGCAGGAACCACTCGAGCCGCAGCTTTTTGAGCGTCTCGAGCTGTTCCCCGAATCCCTTGCCGTCCCAGGGCCGGCCCAGCCACAGCAGCAGGTTGATTTTGTACTTCACATCTTCGGCCAGCGCCGCATAGTCTGTTCCTGAGCTTTTCAGCTCCCCGGCGAGAAAGCTCATGACTTTCAAGGCTCCGTGGTAGAGGGCGTTATCATAGAGCGTGTTGTAGCGCACCGCGTAGAGGTCGGCCCAGTCGGCGGCCTCGGGGATTTCCAGCAGGCCGCAGCCGTTCATGTCTTGATAGCGCAGCCAGAGCACAGCCTGCCTGAGCCTCGTCCAGTTTTCTCGTAAAAACCCGGTGTCTCCGGTGGCACGGAAATAGGCGTAATGCCCCAGCACGAACCACAAATTTGCGTCCACCGCCCCGGCGTTCTCGGTGGTGATGGTATGGGTGCGGGTGTCCACATTAAGAGGAATCATCCCCAACTCGCTTTGAAACGCTCCGAGGGTCTCGAGCGAGGCTTTCGCGGCGTTCACCAACTCGGGTTCACCAGAAACCAGCGCCCCCAGCGAGGTAATCGGCGCATCCCTGGCCCAGATTTGGGGATAACCCCTGGAGGCCGGTGTGCCACCCGAAGTGTCCCGGGCAGCGTTCGCCGCAAGTGCCGAAGCTTTGAAGCCGAGCGGGGTAGCGCACTGACGCAAAACTTCGAGGGCTTTTTGATAGGCGGTCTCGAGCAAGTCCATACGTTTCTCTTAATTTAGGTAGTGCTCTATATTTGCCCAACCGTTATCATGTTAAGCGAAGCGCAGTCAAAACATCCCCGGATGCGCGTAACTAATTCAATGCTCGGGTAAAAAGACCGGTCCCTTTACCCGAGCATTACTGAAGTCCACGCGGCCCGGAGATTCTTCGACTTCGCTGGCGCCACGCTCAGAATGACAACGGTTTTGTTTTTGTGGCTTTCAGCCTTGGGCTTTAGGCTTTCGGCGTTTTGCGTCTTGCATCTGGCGTTTAGCGTACGGCGTAAGACCCTCATCGCCCGCCTAGCCCGCTGGTGGTGATGCCCTTGATGAAGTATCGGTTCCCCAACGCGAACACGATCAGGATGGGCACGATGGCGATCACCGAACCGGCCATCAGCAGGTTCCAGGCGGTGTTGTACTGCCCGCGCAGGGTGTTGAGGCCCACGGTGAGGGTGCTCATCTGCGGCACAGTGGTGACGATCAGCGGCCACAGGAAGGAGTTCCACTGGTCAATGAAGGTGAAGATCGCCAGGGCCGCCAGCGCCGGACGAGCCAGCGGCAGGGCCACGTACCAGAAGGTTTGCAGGTAGCTGGCCCCGTCAATCCGGGCGGCCTCCTCGAGCTCCCTCGGCATGGTCAGGAAGTATTGCCGCAGCAAAAAGGTGCCGAAGCTCGAGAAGATGAAGGGCAAAATCAGCGCCTGATAGGTATTAATCCACCCCAGCTCGCGGATCAGCAGGAAGCGGGGGATCAGCGTGACCTGCGAGGGGATCATCAAAGCGCCCAGGTAGACCAGGAACAGCAGTTCCCGCCCCGGGAAGCGCAGCCGGGCGAAGGCGTAGGCCGCCAGCGAGCACACCACCAGTTGTAGCAGCGTGACCGAGAGGGCCACCACCGCGCTGTTGAGAAAGTAGCGCTCCAGAGGCAACACTCGAGCGACTTGCGGATAGTTGCCCCACTGCGGGCTCTCGGGCACGAGGTTCGGGGGGAACTGGAAAATCTCGTTGGGGGCTTTGAGCGAGGTCGAGAGCATCCAGAGGAAAGGCCCCACCATCAGCAATCCGAAACCCACCAGCACCAAGAGGATCAGCCAGCTCGAGGGGTACGCCGTCCAGGGCTTATTCATAGTGCACCCAGCGGTTTTGCAAGCGGTACTGCACCAGCGTCACCGCGAAGATGATCACGAAGAGAATCCAAGCTACCGCCGAGGCGTAGCCCATGCGGTAGAAGCGGAAGGCGTTTTGGTAGATGTAGAAGACCACCGTGTTGGTGGCGTTGGAGGGCCCCCCGTCGGTCATCACGAAGGCCAGGTCGAAGATTTGGAACGAGAAGATCACCGAGATGGTCAGGACGAAAAAGGTGGTCGGAGAGATCAGCGGCAGGATCAGGTAGCGCAGCTTTTTCCAACCGGTGGCGCCTTCCAAGGCTCCGGCCTCGTAGATTTCGGCGGGGATGTTTTGCAGCCCGGCCAGGAACAAGACCATCGTGTATCCGATGTTCTGCCAAACGCTGACGATCATCAAGGCGGGCAAGGCGAAAGAGGTCGAGGCCAGCCAGCGCGGCAGGTTGTGCATCCCCAAGCTGCTCAGCAGGCTGTTCAAGAGGCCGAAGTTCTCGTTGAGAATCCAGGCCCACACCAGGGCCACCGCCACCGGGGGCGAGACCGCCGGCAGGAAGTACAGCACCCGGAAAAAGCCCTGGGCTGGGATGCGCCCGTTGAGGAGCAGGGCCAGCCCCAGCCCCAAAGCCATCTGTACGATCACCGTCCCCGCCACGAAAAGGCAGGTGTTCCCTAAAACTTTATGGAAGATAGGATCTCGGAGCAGGTTGAGGTAGTTTTCCAAGCCAATAAACTGCGGTGCGGTGAAGATGTCCCAGCGGTGGAAGGAGATGTACATCGAGGCCAGCACCGGCAGCCCCACGAACACCACAAACAGCAGCAAGCTCGGCAGCAGGAAGCCCAAGGCGGCCCAGCCCTCGCGGCGCTCGAGGAGGGAGCGGCGTGGGGCCGGGTGGGTGGGGGTTTGTAGGGTAGCCATCAAGCCTCGAGGCCGAAGATATGGGCCGCGTTCTTGTAGAAGATTTGGTCTTTCTCCTCCGCGCTGAGGCCCATCCGGTCGAAGGCCGCGTTCCAGCGCTCGATGTCGCCCTTGACCCGCTTGAGGTC
>PSMF01000165.1:0-2232 GCA_040290005.1 Meiothermus sp. | reverse complement strand
CACCCTGGACAATGTGGTTGTGTACGACATCGCCGCCTGACACGTCAAAGTAGAGCCGGGGCCGCCACCTCGCGATGGCGCAGGCGGTACGGTAATCCGGCCAGCCCAAATGCGCCCCGATGATAAACATCTCGGGGAAGTAGAAGGCGATGGTGTCGAGGTAGATCGGCTGCATCCGGGCGCTCGAGAAGCCATATGGACGCGCCCGAATCTGTTGACCCAGCTCGCGCGCCAGCTTATCCTCGGCCTCGCCCTCGGGGATGGCTTTCCAGGCGTCTTCGCTGCCGCCCACCAGATAGTCCACCGGCCCGCCCAGGATGCCGGTGTGGAACAGGATGCGCAAGCCGCGTGCCTGGGCCAGCTCGTAGAAGGGGTAGTAGGCCGGGTCATCGTAGTTTTTCGAGACCCCGATGATTTTGATGCCATGGAAGCCGCGCTGGTAGAAGTCCTCGACGGTGTTCACCGGGTCGCGGTCTAGGTCCAGGCGGCCCATCGCTATTACGAGGTCGGGGCGCTGCTCGAGCGCCCAGGCCAGCGCATCGTTGCCCCTGCCGGGGTTCGCCAAGAGCCCCACCTTGACGATTCCCGCCTCGGCGCAGGTGTCGGAGAGGGCCTCTAAGAAGCCTTCCTCGCTGTTGCGGCCTCGTAGTTTGTCCCAGAAGCCGTAGTGGACGTGCGCGTCAATCACCCGCATAAAGCCTCTTTATGAGCCCCTCTCCCTTGACAGGAGAGGAGTTGGGGTGAGGGTAGCGCAGCCTCGACATATCATTTGCGGGGACTGTAGGGGCGCACCCCACGATGAATCTTCGAGGGCAAAAACCCCGTCTCTAACCGCGAGATACGCACTCACCACGTTCTCCCCTCACCCTAACCCTCTCCCACCCGGGGACTGTCTGTTGCGGCAGGTCTATTGCTTGGTTGCCCACGTATAGCTTAGCTCCAGGACGGGATTTCTCGAGCCTCCATTCTCGCGTCTTAGACGAGATCCGTATTTTTGACCCCAAGCTATCGGCCTTCGGCAACTACTTCTGTTGCAGCACCGCGTTGATCTTATCAGCCAGAGCCTGGTTGATTACGTCCTTGGCCTGAGCCTGGCCGTTCCAGACCAAGTCCAGCGCGGGCTGAAGCAGCGTATCCCGAATCTGCACGTACTTGGGGAAGAAGTAGAGCAGCTTGGCGTTGGCGGTCTCGTTGAGGAACACCTCGGCAAAAGGCACGTCGAAAGCCGCGCGCACCGTGGGGTTCTTGGACATCGCCGGTACAGCGGTCCCGCTCTTGGCGAAGATGGCCTGGCCTTCCGGCCCCATGATGTACTCGAGCAGTTGCCAGGCTTCGGCCTTGTGCTGCGAATAGGCGTTCATGGCGAAGCCTGCCCCGCCGCCCGAGTTGGCCCGGATGCCGGTGGGTCCGGCGGGCAGGGGAGCCACCCCCCACTTAAACTTCGCGTCCTTGAAGGTGCCCAGCCGGGCGGCATTGGTCATGGTCATGGCGGCCAGGCCGCTGCTGAAGAGCTGGGTGGTGTCGCCGAGCTGCTTCATGGATTGGAACGAGGGCGCCACCTTGTACTTGTTGATCAGGTCGCCGATGAACTGGATAGCCTCGATGCCCTTGGGTGTGTTGAGGGTGAACTTGGTGGCGTTCACCGGGTCGTCAAAGGCGGTGGCTCCGTTCTGGTAGACGAACACCGGCCACTTGTTGTCCTCCAGGGCCACGCCGTAACGGGTCACCCGGTCGCCCTGGCGCTTGGTGAGCTTCTGCGCAGCGGCCAGAAGATCGCTCCAGCGCCACTTGTCGGTGGGGTAGGCCACCTTGGCCTCGTCGAAGGCGTCCTTGTTGTAGTAGAGCACGGTAGTGTCGTTGTCGCGGGGGTAGCCGTAGATTTTCCCGCCCAACTTAAAGATTCCCAGCAGATCGGGGTTGTACTGACCCCAGTCCACCTTGGACTTCGCCAGGTAGCCGTCGAGCGGCTCGAGCACCCCCCTGGAGGCGTAGGTCGGCACGTTGGTGATGAACATCACGTCGGGGCCAGCCTTGGCCGCGAGCTGGGCGTCGAGCTGGGTCCAGTACCCCGACCAAGGCGCGTGCTGCACCTGAATCTTGATGTTGGGGTGGGAAGCCTCGAAGTTCTTGATGATCTCCTCGAAGGGTGGTAGCTCGCCGGGGTCGCCCCAGTACGACCAGGTGAGGGTGGTCTGCTGGGCCAGCGCGCCCGTCGCCAGAGCCGCCAGTCCC
>PSMF01000164.1:5162-5938 GCA_040290005.1 Meiothermus sp. | reverse complement strand
GGCTGGCCTGCCTCGCCCGAAGCCTCGCACAGCGCCACGGCCCTCTCGGCCCAAGCCCTCGAGAGGGTTCGGTCGTAGACAAAAGTCGCCAGCAGGGATGCGTTGGTGAGGGCACTCACGTGGAGCGGGAGCGGGAGCCTGGCGGCATCGCCCTGGGGCACCTCGAGCAGGCGCTCGAACCAGGTCAAGCCCTCACGGCTATAGCCGTGGAACTCTCAGAAGTGGTACAGGGCCGTGACCAGCCGCAAGCCCGCTTCATACCTGTGTTGCCGGTGCGCCCACTCGAGGGCCACGCGGAGGTTGTCTTGTTCGCGCACCAGCCAGCCCAGCCACCTGTGCTGGTCTGGCTGGTGCAATCTTGGCGCGATCTTTTCGACCAGCCGCGAGAAGCCGTCCAGGTAATGGTCGTGGGTCTGCGCCCGCGCCCCGGAGGTCTCGAGTTTTTCGCCCGCGTACTGCCGGAGGGTCTCGAGCAGCCGGTAGCGGGCCTCGTCGCCGTCCAGGCTCTCCACCGCCACCAGCGACTTCTGAATCAGCGAGGTCAGCAGCTCGAGCACGGAGGCGGACTCGAGTTCACCCCAGCTACAAATCGCCTCAACTGTGTGGAGGGTAAACCCCGAGGCAAACACGCTCAGCCGCTGCAACAGCAAGCGCTCCGGTGGCGAGAGGAGCTGGTAGCTCCAGTCGATGGCCGAGCGCAGGGTTTGATGACGGGCTTCGGCGTTCGTGTTTGAGCCCAGCACGTCCAGCCGCCCCGCCAGCCGCTCCATCAGCCG
>PSMF01000164.1:0-5068 GCA_040290005.1 Meiothermus sp. | reverse complement strand
CGAGGGGGGCGTTCTCGGCGGTGAGGGCGAACTCCGGGCGGATGGTCTGCGCTCGCTCGACGAACAGGCGCACCGACTCGGACTGGGCCAGCTCGGCCAGGGCCTGCCCTGGTTTGGGCAGCGAGAGCGGCGGCACCGTGTAGCGCACTTCCCCCTCGAGGCCCAGCGGTTCGCGGCTAGTAGTCAGCACTTTGATCGAGGAGATGCCCAACAGCGCCTTGACCACTTGGGCACATTCGGCCAGTAGATGTTCGCAGTTGTCGAGCACCAGCAAGATGTTCTTCGAGCTTAGTTTTTCAAGCAAGGTCTGGGTCAGGGGAACTTCGGGCTGCTCGTTGATCCCCAGAGCCTTGGCCAGCGCTGGGGCAACAAAAGCTGGGTTGCTCACCTCTGGGCCAGTTCCACCCAGCACACCCCGTCCACGAACTGGTACTCGGCCTCCGCCGCCACCGCCAGGGCCAGGCGGGTCTTGCCGCAGCCCCCGGGGCCGAGCAGGCTCAGCAGCCGGGCCGAGGTCAGGAGCTGAGAGACCTTACCGACCTCTCGCTCACGCCCCACAAAGCTGGTCGCGGGCAGGGGCAGCGCCGCTCGAGCGCTTTTCAGCGTCCGGTCAGCGGTAGGCCCCAACATGGCTGGGCTCGAGGGGCCGGGCTGGGGTCGGCTTTGGCATTGCAGCCATTTTACACCAAGAACAACACCTATCGGCACAAGCTCCCTCCGGGCCCAGGCTTTTATCATAAAAGCGTACGAAGCCCAGTGGAGTCCTACCCGGCTCACCCCCCCGCCTGGGAATGGCTCGAGCAGGCCCTCGAGGGCGCTCATGTCGGCTCCGTAGCCACCCACACCCTAGCCGAGTTGTACGCGGTGATGACCCGCCTCCCCCTGCGCCCCGCGATCCCGCCCACGGTGGCCTTACAGCTTATAGAAGAGAACCTTCGGGGCTTCCAGACCGTGGCCCTGAGCGCAGCCGATTACCGGGCGGTGCTGCGGCGGTTGGAAAAGCGGGGGCTGGCGGGCGCTGCCGTTTACGATGCCCTGATCGCCCAAGCCGCCCTCAAAGCCAGGGCCGAGCGGCTCCTCACCCTCAACTCCGGCCATTTCCGCAGGTTGGGCCAGGACGTCGAGGCGATCGTCCTCGTACCGGGGGAGAAGTGGGAGGGTCAATGATCCTTTGCGAACACCCGGAGTGTGCCCACCGGAGCCAGCCGAACCTGTTCCCCTGGCTCGGCCTGTAGCTTCACCACTGCTTCCCCTGCTCCCAAATCTACCCGACATAGCTGCTCTCCCCGCCCGCCATATACCGCCAGCACCTTTGCCAGCAGCCCCTGTGGCCCTGGCTGTAGGTCTTCGTAGCGGAAGGCCAGCAGGCCCGCTCCATTTTGCACACCTTCAACCCTCCAGACCTGGCCGTTTAGCTGCACCTGGCCGCCGTGCACCTGCACCGCCAGCAGGTTCAAGCGCCCGAAGGCACGTGCCGCCGAGAGGGTCTGGGGCCGGGCGTACACCTCGATGGGGGAGCCTACTTGCACGATGCGCCCTCCCTCCATCACCGCTACCCGGTCGGCTACCGAAAGGGCTTCGTCGGGGTCATGGGTGACATGCAGGACGCTTACGTGCTCGGCCCGCAGCAGCAGGGCCACTTCCAGACGCAGCTCCTCGCGCAACACAGGATCGAGGGCCGAATAGGGCTCGTCTAAAAGCAGTAGGCGTGGCTTGGCAGCCAATGCCCGTGCTAGAGCCACTCGCTGCTTCTGCCCGCCGGAAAGCTGGTGCGGTTTGCGGGCCTCCAACCCAGCCAGCCCCACCCGACTCAGCAGTTGGTGGGCCAGCTCCCGGTTGGGGTTTTTCATCACCAAAAGCAGGTGGTCCAGGGCGCTGAGGTGGGGCCATAACGCATGATCCTGAAACACATAGGCCAGCCCGCGCTTCTCCGGTGGTTGATGGGTGACGTTGTCGTTGCCCAGAAAGATGTGACCTGCATCGGGCTCCAGCAGCCCCGCCGCCAGGTTGAGCAAGGTGGTCTTGCCAGAACCGGAGGCGCCCAGCACCGCCATAATCTCGCCGGGCTCGAGGTGCAGGCGGAGGTTGTAAACGCCCGCTTTACCAAAGTTTTT
Source organism: Meiothermus sp. (assembly GCA_040290005.1). GTDB lineage: Bacteria > Deinococcota > Deinococci > Deinococcales > Thermaceae > Meiothermus. Next base: position 2,954 of record PSMF01000164.1, on the reverse strand, counting down.
GGTAACATTTTCCAGACGCAGCATTACGCAATCTCCTATTCTAGACGCCCTATCCCGCAGCCCCTAACTTAGCCTGCGACGGGGATGTGTCTAGAGAGCAGCGGCGGTTCATGGCCCCACCTCGAGCAGGCCTAGCCCACCACACCTCGGCGCGGTACCAACAACAACAGCAGCGACAAGGCCATCAACATAAGCCCAATGGCAGCCGCCTCGCGGAACATCCCGCCGTTCAAGGCCGACAACACCGCCACCCCCAGGGTTTCACTGCCGGGCGCGTAGAGCATGGCCGATAAGGTGAGTTCAGCCAAGCACAACGGCATAACCAAAAAAACTCCAGCGGCTAGGTAAGGCTGCAGCAGGGGAAAACCAATTTTCCACCAGGCCCGCCCGTGGCGCAGGCCAAACAGCTTGCCCACACCCACCAGCCGCTCGATGCCCGCTTCCAGCCCTGCCTCGATCGAACGCAGCATCAGTGCGGCAAAGTGGAGCAGGTAGGCCAAGAGCAAAATCCAGGGCGTGGCGTAGAGCGGGGTAGGGGCCAGTAATAGGATTAACCCGATCGCCAGCAGGGTTCCGGGTAGCAGGTAGTGCACATCCAGAAGCTGCCGCAGGCGCTTCAGGGTTCTTCGCTGGGTGGCCAGAAGAAGCCCCAACAGCAGCAACAACCCTGTTGTCAGCAGAGCCAGCAGAAGCGAGTTGACCAGCCCTTGCCTCACCAGGGGCAGTTCCCAGGCCGTTAGAAAGGCCGGCTGGAAGGCCCCCGTGAAGGAATTGAACAGAGCCCGGCGCAGCAAGCCCAGGAGCGGGAAGGCCACTGCGGCTAGCGCGAACAACACGAAGCCCACCCGGGCTGCCCATATCAGCTTGGGGCGCAGAAGCCTGGGTGAGGGCTCGCCGCTGGGCTGGCCCCAGAGCAGCAGGGCCGGAACCGCCAGCAGTCCCAACAACAGCCCAATGGCTGCCGCCTCGCCCAGGGGGTCGGGGCTGGCGGGGGAGAAGAGCCGTGAATAGGCTAGGGTGGGCAACGTGTAGATCTGCGCGGGCAGCCCCAGCACCGCCGGAACCCCAAAGTTGCCCAGCAGGGTTAGGTACAGTGCCCCGAAGGCTGCGATCAGGGCCGGGAGCAGCGGCGGCAGCAGGGCCCGCACCCGCTTCCAGCCAGTCACGTCGTGCACCTCGCACGCCACCAGCAGGGGAGCCAGCTTAGATTCCAGGGCTGGGCGCAGCAGCAAGTAGGCCACTGGTGCGTAGTGAGCCGTCCAGGCCAGCAGGATGCCGCCCACCCCGTAGGGCTGTATGCCCACCAGTTGTAAAGCGTACAAAAAGCCCAGGGCGCCCACGAAAGGCGGCACCAGGTAGGCGGGCAGCAGCAGCGCGTCCCATCCAGGATGCAGCCGCGCTTGGAAGGCCAGCCAGGCCAGCCCGCCCCCCACCCCCAAGCAAAAAAGACTGCCGGCCAGTGCCAACAGCAATGAAACCCCGGCCAGATCGTGCACCCTGGGCAGAATGGCCACATCCTCCAAACCCCGCCAGGCCAGCACCAGTAGCGGGAGCGCTACCCCCAATGACAAGAGCAGCCAGAACGCGGCAGCGGTAAAGCGACGGGAATTCATTCGCAAGGCATATTATCGCCCTACACAGGTTCAAGTTGGAGTTTCATCAAGGTAGTGGGCCACCTGCAAGCTTTCTCGAGGCACCAAGCAATCCGAATGGAACCGTGCGTCTGTCCCACAACTTTGGTGCTGTTTAGCGCAGGTTGAACAGGGTGTTGAACTGGGTCAGCAGGCTCTGGCGATTGGCTTGAATGAACTCGGCCGCCGAAGGTACCGAAAGTACCTCGCCGCTGACCCCAGCGGGGCGGGGGGCCGAAGAGATGACGGGGACATAGCCTTGCTGCGCAAACAGGGCCTGGGCTTCGGGAGATAGCAGGAAGCGCACGAAGCGCTCGGCCAACACGGGGTTGCGGCTGCTGTTGAGAATGCCAATGGGGGTGGGCACCAGGATCGCGCCATCGCGGGGGTAGATTACCTTAAGCGGGGCCCCCTGGCGAATCAGGTCGCGGATGCCAAAGTCGGTGATGATGGCGGCTCCGTATTGTCCCTCGGCCAGTTTTTGCTGAAGGATGGGGTTGGACTGCTCGACCTTGAGGCCGTTGCGCTGGAGTTGCTCAAAAAAACTAAAGCCAAAACGCTGGCTCAGGGTGCCCAGTGTGGAGAGGGCCGCGCCAGAGAAGTTGGGGTTGGGCATTCCCACTAGGTCGCGGTACTCGGGCTTGAGCAGATCGCGCCAGAACCGCGGTTCGGGGAGATTGCCCAGCTTGCGGGTGTTGACGGCGATGCCGTTGTAAAGCAGGCGCACCTCGTAGTAGCGCCCGCCCTGGTAGGCAAACTTGACCGGGAAGCCGGGGGTGGTAGCCCGTGAAGGGCGCAGACGGCCCGCTGCAGCCAGTTCTCGGAAAAAGGTCTCGTCGGCCACCCAGAGCAGGTCGGCCTGGGGGTTGCCCGCTTCTAGTTCGGCCCGCAAACGGGTGATTACTTCACCGGTTCCGCTGCGAAAGACCTGCACGTTTACATTTGGGTTGGCTCGTTTGAACAACTCAATCATGGGATTGACGTTGGTCAAGACCTCCGAGGTGTAGAGGGTGAGGGCTTGCGGCTGGGCGTAAACCAGCCCAAAAGCCGCCAAAAAAGTCAAAACAAGTCGTTTCATGAAGCCTCCAGTGATCAATCGATCGCGTTATAGATTGTGACCTGTTTATTGTCAGCCTGATATCAGGACAGACTTTGTTTTGGGCTATGCAATTGCTTCGGTGTTTAGAAAACGGGGGAGCGCGGGGGGCTGTAATCCCCCTCAATTCATTGAGGGGATACACGGACCCCCTCGGACTCATGTAAAAAAGTCTGACCTCCCCCCTCAAGTTCCGACAAGGGCTCCCTGAAAGGGAAAAAGCCTTC
>PSMF01000163.1:0-5979 GCA_040290005.1 Meiothermus sp. | reverse complement strand
CTCTCCACCCGCATGGTGGGCGCGGTGATCATGACCCACGGCGACGACAAGGGCCTCATCCTGCCGCCCAAACTCGCCCCCATCCAGGTCGTCATCGTGCCGATTTATAAGGCTGAGACGAGAGAGCAGGTGCTTCCTGCCGTCAATAAGCTCGCCGACGAACTCAAAGCCGCCGGAGTCCGCGTCCTCCTCGACGACCGCGACCAGTACAGTCCTGGCTTTAAGTTCAACGAGTGGGAGCTGAAGGGCGTGCCGCTGCGCTTAGAGATGGGGCCGCGCGACGTGGAAGCGGGAACTGCCGTCCTGGTCTCACGTTTGGGGGGCAAAGAAACCATGTCCCTGACGGAAATCGTTGGAAGCATTCCGGGGCGGCTCGAGCAATTCCAAAAGGACTTATATCAGCGGGCGCTTGAGTTCCGCGACAGCCACACCTGGACTGTGGACTCCTACGAGGAGTTCAAGGAAAAAATCGAGGGAGGCTTTGTCAAGGCCTTCCACTGCGGTGACAAAGACTGCGAGAAGCAAATTAAGGCTGAGACCACCGCGACCACCCGCTGTATCCCCTACGAGGAGCCGGAAGCCCACGGGACCTGCATCCGCTGCGGCAAGCCGAGTGCGTACGGGAAACGTATTCTATTTGCGAAGGCGTACTAAGATGCGCGTCAAACGCCAAACGTCAAACGTCGAACGTAAAAAGCGTTTACCCTCAACCGTTGACCGTTTACCGAAAAAACCTGTAGGGAAGACAGGCTTGTGGTCCGCTGCTGCGCCGCCCGCGAAAACGCCTTCTGCTCGGGCGGTTCCCTTCTTCCCAAACGAAACCCTCGAGGCCAAAAAGGCTCGGGCCGCCCGCGTGTTGGCTGCGCTCGAAGACCTTTACCCGGCGGCGGTGACGGAACTCGAGCACACCTCTCCTTTTGAACTGCTGATTGCCACGGTGCTCTCGGCCCAGGCCACCGACGCCTCGGTAAACAAGGCCACCCCAGCATTGTTCAAGCGATATCCTGACGCCTACGCGTTAGCCAAAGCCTCTCCTGAAGAGGTTGAACCCCTTGTCAAGACCATCGGCTTATATCGGGCTAAGTCTAAAAATATCGTCTTGCTGGCGCGAAAACTGGTTGAGGAGCACGGCGGCCTAGTCCCTACAGACAAGGCCAAGCTGCGCGAACTGCCGGGCGTAGGCTGGAAAACCGCGACCGTCGTGCTGGGCGCCGCTTTTCAGATACCTGGAATCGCGGTGGACACCCATCTTACGAGGCTGGCCTCCCGATTGGGTTTCTCCGACAAAAAAGACCCGGAGAAGATCGGGGCGGACCTCGAGGCCCTTTTTCCGATGGAGAAATGGGTCTTCACCCACCACGCCCTGATCCTCTTCGGGCGCTACCGCTGCACCGCGCGAAAACCCCTCTGCGACGACTGCCCAATCTATGCCCAGTGCATCAGCAAAGGCGCTTGGTAACTGAGGGGCCAGGCGCTTAAGTTCCCTCTCCCCCGGTGGGATACGCCCATTTCGGGGTGAGGGGGACACAGCGATTGAGCATATGTCTTTCTAGGAAAAAGCCCGTCCTTGACAGTAGGTGAAGCATGAAGCAGGGGGGGCTGGGATACCCTCACCCAACCTCTCCCCGCCGCGCCGTGGCGGGCGCAGGGAGAGGGGCTAAAAGTTAAGTCACGGGCACAGCTTTTGGGTGCACGGTTTTCGGGCGCAGGTCGTAGGCTCGAGGGTCAAACCGGCTCACCCGGCGGCGGTAGTTGAAGGTGAAGCCGGGCCGCAGCCCGATGTTTCGCCCGCCCGCATCGAGATAAAAGCTGGTGCAGCCGCCCCGAGTCCAAACGAACTTCTCGAGCTGCTGGTGGATTTCCCGGTTGAAGGCGGCTTGGGCCTCAGATAGAACCTCAAGTGTCCCCACACCGTGCCGCTCGGCGTATTTGAGGGACTCGAGGATATATTGAATCTGCGCTTCGATCATATAGATGATGGAGTTGTGGCCTAATCCGGTGTTTGGCCCGACCATCAAGAACAGGTTGGGAAAGCCCGTCACTGTAATGCTGAGATACGCCTCGGGACTTCCCTGCCGCACGTCCCACAGCGAGCGCCCCTCCTTGCCGTAGAAAATGACCGCAGGGGTCGAAAATTTTGATTTCGACCTCGGGGATGAAGCGGGCGTTTTCGGCGTGCTCGGCGGGGAGAATCTGGTCCTGCTTGCCTCAGACGACAAGTGTAGGCATCCGGATCTCGCCCAACCGGCCCAGGATGCCCTCGAGAAACTCGCGTTGACCGCCGCGCCAATCACAGCTTGCCCGCAGGGTCCTGAGGAACGCCTTTTGCCTGCCGGGGAGCAGCGAAAGCTCGTGGCCGTGATGGATGCGAGCGTCGCTGATGAAACTTTGGTCGTGGAAGCAGGCTTGCAGGACGCGCCGGGCACCGCTAGAGTCCTTCGCGTTCTGGATCAGCCACTCGAGTTCCCGATTAGCACAGCCTTCCCGAGCCCCAGCATGTCCATAAAGCGCAGGGTGAAATCCCGCAGGTAGTCCGATGAATAGCCCACTTCGGGCTTGTCGCTACGGCCAAAACCCACCATGTCAAAGGCGTGAACTTTGTAGCGTTTGCTGAGCGGCTCGAGCGTCGCCGACCAATCTTCCAGGCTCCGCCCAATCCCGTGTAGGAGCAGCACCGGCCGCCCGGTAACGGGTCTTTACGCCTCCGACCTCGAGGTGCTTATCCGCGACTACATTCGTCCGTGCCGTCATAAAACCCTCTACTCAAAAAAGCGGAATGCTTCGCATCTACGACCCTTGATCCTCGACGTCTTCACTTGAACTCCGCCGCGCCGTCGTCGGTCATCACCACACTGCCGTTGATGGCCTGGGCGTCCTCGGTGCAGAGCAAGGTCACCGCTGCCGCGATTTGCTCGGGGGTTTGGAGCTGACCGCGCATCTGTGCTTTGGCCAGGCGGCCCCCGAGACCCATGTCCTTGTAGCCCTGGATGATCGGCGTATCCACCGCGCCGGGGGCGATGGCTACCACGCGGATGCCGTATGGGGCGAGCTCGAGGGCCGCCGCCTGGGTCATCATCTTCACTGCGCCCTTGGCCGCAAGGTAGCCGAAAACCCCTTGCGAGGCGATAAAGGCGTAGACCGAGGCGGTGTTGACGATCACGCCTTTGATCCCCCGCGCCGACATTGCCCGGCCCGCTGCCAGGATGCCGTAGTACACGCCGTACTGGTTGACCTTCACCACCCGGTCATAGTCGGCGGGCTCGTGTTGGAGAAGCGGGGCGAAGTGGCCGGTCCCAGCGTTGTTGAACATGATGTCCAGGCTGCCGAAGCGCTGGAGAGCCAGATTCACCGCCGCCTCGACCTGAGCGAACTCGGCCACGTTGGTCTGGATAAAAGCCGCCTCGCCGCCCGCCGAGGCGATGTCCTGGACAGTTTGCTCGCCACCCGCCTGGTTGTAGTCAGCGACCACGACCTTGGCCCCCTCTTGGGCGAAGCGCAGCGCCGTGGCCCGCCCGATGCCGCTGGCTCCCCCGGTGACGACTGCGACTTTCCCTTGGAGCTTCATCGGCCCTCCCTTGATTTATTTCCGAACTTGCGTTTGGTATACGAGCAAATACTCGCATTTTTCAACCCGTGCGTTTAGGAGGCTTCCCCGTGAACCCCGCTCTGAGTCTCCGTCAGCCCAAACAAGCCCGCTCTCGGCAAACGGTGGAGCGAATTCTACAGGCCGCCACCCGAGTTTTCATCAGCGAAGGCTACGCCAGCGCCACCACCAACCGCATTGCCGAGGAGGTGGGGGTTTCGGTGGGGTCGTTGTACCAGTTTTTTCCCCACAAAGCCGCACTGCTCGAGGCCATCCAGTTGCAGTGGCTAGATCACCTGTGCGAAGCGCTCGACGAGGCGTTTGGCGGTGCGCTCCAGCAGCTGACAAGCTTAGAGGCGCTCCGGGCCCAAGTGGACGCGGTACTGCGAATCCACCAAGAGGTCGAGAAGCGGGAACCGGGTCTGCTGCGGGTGATTCTGGGGCCGGTGGGGCTCGAGGGGGAGAACCTGCGCCGGGTGCGCCGCCTCATCCAAGAAAGGGTCGAGGGCTGGCTCGAGCATGCGGCGCCCCGCTTAGCTCGTGAGCGTCGCCGCGCAGTGGCACAGATGTGCATCCACATAACCGACGGACTGTATGCCCCCGAGCACCCGCCGCTCGAGCCCGCCGCCGTGCGGGAGGTGCAGACCGTGCTGCTGGCCTATCTGGCCCCGTTGCTGGAGCCACCTAAGGAACTGCTGTGACCTACCCACCCCGGCCCACTCCGATACGCCTCGGCGGTAGGACCACCGGGGCAGCTAAGTTTTAGCGGTCCAAGTACCGGCCTCGAGGTAGTCTGCGCCAACGGTTGGGCCGGATGCGGGCTTCTAGACGCCGCCAGCCGTAGACCAGCGAGCCCACAATCCCCGCCCCTATCGCTAAAACCCAAAACGTGGTCAGTGCCCACAGCAGCAGGAATAATCCGGCGGTTGCGGCCAACCCAATCGCCACCCAGCCCAGCGGCCCTTGCGGCAAGCGGAAGGTTCTCATGGTCTCAGGGTAGGGGAAACTGGGTGAGGGGAATGAGCGGTGAGCGATGAGCTAAGGCGAAAGGCGCAGATAGCTCATAGACCATAGCCGATAGCTAAAAACAGGGTCCTGTATGGAACGGTGAAATCAGACGCTGAGAATAACTCTCCTGGACCTGAGGTCTTTAGCTATGAGCTAGCAGTCCTCTTTTAGCTCATCGCTCATAACTCATCATCCCCTGCTCTGGTGATTTTTGGCCCGGTTTGCCTCCCGCCTCACCTATAATGCCCCTAATATGGCGAGTTCAGACAGCCTCCCGATGGTCTTCGCTGCGGCCCTCACCGACGCCGGTCGCAAGCGTGCCCTCAACGAGGATGCTGTCGCCCAACAGCTCATGCCCTACGGCGGCATCTTCGTGGTGGCCGACGGGATGGGCGGACACCGCACCGGCGAGGTGGCCTCGCAGATGGCGGTAGGGCAGATTGTGGAGTTTTTGAAGCGGGAAAACCCTTCACCCCAGGCGCTGCTCGAGGGTTTTGACCTCGCCAACGAAGCCATCTACGACGCCGGGCAAAAGCCCGAGTCGCGCGGGATGGGCACCACCTGCACTGCCCTGTGGCTGGACCTGCCCTACGCCCTGATCGCCCACGTAGGCGACAGCCGGGCCTACCTGCTGCGCGACGGCGAGTTGATCCAACTGACCCAGGACCACTCCTGGGTGGCCGACCGGGTGCGCCAGGGCCTCCTGAGCGAGGAGGAGGCGAGAAACCACCGCTGGCGTAACGTGATCACCAACGCGCTGGGCTCGTTTCCCCAATCCAAGGTGGACCTGATCGGGCTCAAAGTGCATCCGGGAGACGTGTTCCTGCTCTGCTCGGATGGTCTGAGCGGGGTTTTGGAGGACAAGGTGCTGGCCGAGATGGTCAACACCAACCCGCCCGAGCCCGCGGTGGCCCATCTGGTCAAGCTCGCCAACGAGTGGGGTGGCCCCGACAATATCAGCGCGGTGGTGGTGACGGTGGGCAGCCAGATTCCCAGTAAATCCCGCTCGTATGCGCCGCCGCTCGAGGCCGCTCAGGGGCCGGTGCGCCTGCAAAGCGGCACCGAGCCCGAGGTGCTCACCACGGGAATCGCCACCCCCGACAAAAAGCCCACCTTCTGGGGCCGTTGGGGTAGCATCATCCTGCTGGTGCTGTGGTTCGCCCTGCTGGGTTTCGTGCTGGTGAACCAGTTTGGGGGCAAGGGGACGCCATAAAGAAGCAAAGAGCTAAAAGCGACCCCCCGAAATTGCCGAGTACTACGGTTGTCTAATCCACAGCGACCCGTTCGCGGTGCCCCCTGCGCGCCCAGGGTTACAGGCCCCCCGCCAGCACGGGCAACTCACAGAAGTGAGTCTGGAGATCGAGAAACGTTACGAGATAGAGTTTCTG
>PSMF01000013.1:41553-46355 GCA_040290005.1 Meiothermus sp. | reverse complement strand
CCCCCACCGTAAGCGCCCCCGCCCCGCAGCTATCGCTACCTGTACCCACTCCGACCCCTGCCGCGACCTCCGCGCCCACCCCCGCAACTCCAGCCCCGACCCCCGCCGCCAAGGCCGAAGAGGCTCCGGCAGCGGCGACCAACCATTACACCGAGGTCAAAGCCCCCATCGTGGGCACCTTTTATAGCGCCCCCTCGCCGGACGCCCCGCCCTACGTCAAAGAGGGCGACCGGGTGCAAAAAGGCCAGGTGCTGTGCATCATCGAAGCCATGAAGCTGATGAACGAGATCGAGAGCGAAGTGGCGGGCACCGTCAAGGGCGTCCTGGTGGGCAACGGCGAGCCGGTGGAGTACGGGCAGGCCCTGTTTCTGATTGACCCTGCATAGCCGTCACAGGTCGCACGTCGCATGTCGCATGTCGAGAAGACCTGAGACCTGAGACCTGGGACTTGGGACGCGCTCGGAGAGCGCCTATGTTCAAAAAAATTCTAATCGCCAACCGGGGAGAGATCGCGCTGCGCGTGTTGCGGGCCGCACGGGAGCTGGGTGTAAAGGCGGTGGTGGCCCACTCCGAGGCCGACACCCAGTCGCTTGCCGTGCTGCTGGCCGACGAGGCCATCTGCATCGGTCCGCCCCCCTCCAAAGACTCCTACTTGAACATCCCCAACCTGCTCTCGGCGGCGATTATCACCGGGGCCGATGCCATTCACCCCGGCTACGGCTTCTTGGCCGAGAACCCCCAGTTCGCCGAGATGTGCCGTGACTACGGCATCGTGTTTATCGGCCCCACACCGGAATCCATGCACTCCTTGGGCTCGAAAGCCGGTGGACGCGATATCGCCCGGCAGTCGGATGTGCCCACCGTGCCGGGGACGGGAATCTTGGCAACCGCCGAGGAAGCCATCGAGGCGGCTGAGCGGATCGGCTACCCGGTGCTTCTCAAGGCCAGCGCAGGAGGGGGCGGACGCGGGCAGAAGGTGGTGCGCTCGTCGGAGGAGATGGCGACGGCCTTTGCCCAGGCCCAAGTGGAGGCCCAGAGCTATTTCGGTGACCCCGCGCTGATCTTGGAGAAGTTCATCGAGCTGTTCCGCCACGTCGAGGTACAGGTGATGGGCGACGGCAAGGGGCACGTGATCCACGTGGGCGAGCGCGACTGCTCGATCCAGCGGCGCAACCAGAAGCTGATCGAAGAAGCCCCCAGCCGCCTGCCCGAAGAGTTGCGCCAGGAGATTCTGGCCGCCGGGGTGCGCTTGGCGAAGCACGTCCAGTACGCGGGGGCGGGCACCTTGGAGTTCATCGTGGACCCCGAGGGACGCTACTACTTCATGGAGATGAACACCCGCATTCAGGTCGAGCACTGCGTGAGCGAGATGATCTCCGGCCTGGACTTGGTGAAGCTGCAAATCCTGATCGCCGCTGGGGAACCCTTTACACTCCGGCAGGAAGACGTGCACCTCGAGGGCCACGCCATCGAGTGCCGCATCAACGCCGAGGACTACGAGAAGGATTTCCGCCCCAGCATCGGCAAGGTTGAGACCCTGCACTTCCCCGGCGGGCCGGGGGTGCGGGTAGACTCACACCTCTACACCGGCTATTCCATCCCCCCCAACTACGACTCACTGGTCGCCAAGCTGATCGTCCACGCGCCCAACCGGGAACAGGCCATTGCCCGGATGCACCGCGCGCTGGGCGAGACCGCCATCGAAGGGCCGGGGCTCAAAACCACGGTGCCCTTTCACTTAGAGGTGATGGAGAACAGCTTTTACCGGCGGGGGGCCATCTTCACCAACTTTGTCTCGACGCGGATGGGGGAGAAGGCGTGAAGGACGCCAACCGTCGGCCGTTTACGGTTGACCGAAAAGGCATTGTCCCAGTTCACAAGCCAAATCCCCGTCTTTTGACCTGAGTCTCGAAGCCCGCGACTTGCGACACCCTTTGCGGTCAACGGTAAACCTTTATGGAAGAGAATCCCTGGCAGACCCTGAGTGCCAAAACCGTCTACGAAAACCCCTGGATTGAAGTTCAGCACCGCGAAGTGGTCAACCCGAGCGGGAAGCCCGGAATCTATGGGTTGGTGCATTTCAAGAACCGGGCGATCGGGGTGATTCCGCTCGAGGCCGATGGAACCACGTATCTCGTCGGGCAATTCCGCTACGCGCTGGAACGGTATTCATGGGAAATCCCTGAGGGCGGCGGGCCGCTGGACGAAGACCCTTTAGAAGCTGCAAAACGCGAGTTGCGCGAGGAGACCGGCCTCGAGGCCGACCATTGGCAACTCCTCCTCACCCTGCACCTTTCTAACTCCGTTACCGACGAGGTTTCCTTGATTTACCTGGTAACCGGCCTACGCCCTGGCCCGGCCCAACCCGAAGAGACCGAGCAACTGCACGTGCGCCGGGTGCCCTTCAGCGAGGTGTACCGGCGGGTGGTGGCGGGGGAGATCACCGACGCGATCACGGTGGCGGCGGTGCTGCGGGTGCATAACATGCGGCTGGCGGGCGAGATTGAGAGCGAAAATTAGAATACCTAAAGCGTTTCTCTCGTAGACTGGTGAGCGATGAACTTTGGACTCCTGCGTTATCTATCCGACCCCCTGGCGTTTTTGGTGGCCTTTGCGGCCTGCGCATTCGGCCTGGTGGTGCATAACCTCTTCCAAGCCTGGCTGGCGAACCGCTACCGGGACTCAGACCCCAAGCGCTACGGCTTTCTAAGCTTGGAGCCCAGGGTCCACTTCGACGCCCTTGGCCTGTTGTTCCTGGCGATCCTGGGGTTTGGCTTCCCCCGCCCGGTCCCCTTCCGGCTCTCCGGCGGCAAGGCCGCCCAGGTCGCGCTGATGGGGCCGCTGGGCTTTTTCGTGGCCGCGTTTGTCTACGAGCTGCTGGGCCGTCTGCTGGTCGGGCTCGGCCCAGCCACCCAAAGCATCGCCTTCGGATTGCAGATTGCGGCGGGTTTGATGCTGGCTCACGCGGCGGTGTTTTTGTTCCCGGTGCCGCCGCTGGACGGGGCCAGGGTGGTCTACGCGGTGGGCAGCTCGGAGGCCCGGCGCTTTATGGACCAGTTGCAAAGCTACGGCCCCATCGGGTTTTTTGTGATCTTTCTGCTGCTCTCCCTGACCGGCATCCTGGGCTCGATTGTAAGGGGGCTGGCGGGTTTGCTGGACACTATTTTCCGGCTGGTGGGTTTATAGATGGGGCTGCTGTCGTACCTGCAATCCGACCCGCTGACCTTCTTTTTACTGGTCGCAATCCTGGTGGTCTCGCTCTCGGCGCACGAGTGGGGCCACGCCATCTCTGCTTTGTGGATGGGCGACCCCACCGCGAAGGATATGGGCCGGGTCAGCCTCAACCCGCTACGTCATTTAGACCCCTTTGGAACGCTTTTGCTGCTGCTGGTGGGCTTTGGCTGGGCCAGACCGGTGCCGATCAACCCTAACAACTTCCGTCGCTACCGGCTGGGATTGTTCGTGGTGAGCATTGCCGGGATCGTCATCAACATCCTGATTGCCCTGACCCTAACGCTGGTCCTGCGCTGGTTGGTGGGTGCTTATCCTGCCGAGGTGAGTGCTGCTTTTCAGAGGAACCAGCACACCCTGCCAGGAACTCTAGCGCTGGCGGCGCTGCTCGCCGCTTCGATCAACCTCAGCTTGGCGGTGTTCAACCTGCTGCCGATTCCTCCCTTGGATGGCTCGAAAATCCTGCAAAGCGTGCTGCCCTCAAGCGTACAGCCATACCTGTGGCGGCTCGAGGCCAACCCCACCTACGCCATCGTTGCCATGCTCTTGTTCCTCACCGTGCTGCGCCAGCCCGTCGCCGAGCTGATCGGGTGGGTGCGGACGGTGTTTTTCGGCGCGTTGATACCGGGGTTTTAGTCAGGGCTGATAGCCCATAGCTGGTAGCTGAAAGTCAAACCAAACTTTTATCTGGGACGGTAAAAACGGGGCTCGAGACCGCAGGTGCGAGCCCAATATCAGCCTTTGGGATTGATTCACCGCATCAAGAGGTTTTGTCTTCACTCGAGAACCCCTGTCCTGGACGTGAGGTACTTCCTATTTGCGCTGACTCCATGACAAAAGACTGACTTCCGAAACTTTGCTTTGGAGCAAGCCAACCCCCTTGATTTATATTCTTATATAAGAATATAAGAATGACATGGCAAGGTCAGCAACGACCTCGGATGTCTTTAACGCCGTGGGGGAGGTACAGCGGCGGGAGATACTCGAGCGGCTTGCCGAAAAAGAACGCTCGGTGAATGAGCTCGTCGAGTTGACCGGGGCGAGGCAGCCGCAGGTCTCCAAGCACCTCAAGGTCTTGAGAGAGGTGGGGCTTGTCACCGTACGTGCGGCAGCTCAGCAAAGGCTGTACAAGCTGAATCCACAAAACCTCAAACCCATCCATGACTGGGTGAAGCCTTTCGAGAGGATGTGGGAGGACCGCCTGGACGAGTATCTCAGCGCGTTACAGCAAGGGGAGGCAGATGGCGACAAGAGCTAAGGCACAGGGAGGCAGGCTCGAGCACCTTTGGAAACAACGCCTAAGCAGGTAATTGACACACTTGCACACAAAGGAGCAGCGATGACAGACGGAGACACGAGGATAACAATGCCCTCGGACCTGGAGATCGTCATCACCAGAACGTTCAACGCCCCACGACGCTTAGTGTTTGAAGCCTGGCCGAAACGCGAACACGTCAAGCAGTGGTATGGCCTGAAATCCGTGATGATGACTGTGTGCGAGATTGACTTGCGGGTTGGCGGCAAATGGCGGTACGTGCTGCGCTCGCCCGACGGGGGCGAACACGGCTTCT
>PSMF01000013.1:12288-41453 GCA_040290005.1 Meiothermus sp. | reverse complement strand
ACTTTTAGCGCGGACGGCAACACCCTGAGCGGGGCTTGGGTCTATCCGGGCGGGGGTGGCTACAGCTCGACGGCCACGCGGGTGAAGTGACTCCCTCCGCAGGTGGCAAAAGCCAGGCGCGACGACGGGGCAGAGTTTTGAAAACGTTGCCACAAACATCGTTGACCCGAACCTGTGCCTAACGCTCGATACTGCCGATGAGCACGGCCGCCAGCCAAGGTCGCCCGTGTTACGCTACCCTATCAGCTATAAGCTATCGGCTATCCGTATCCTCTAGCCACTCCCGCAAAACTCGCAGGTTGTGCGCATCCTCCATGGTGCTGCGCCGGGCTTCCATGATGGCGACCTTGTTTTGCAGGCGTCCGTCGGTGATGAACGTGCGTAAGCCCTCGCCGATTTGGCCTTCCAGGAGCCCCGCGTGGTGGTCAATACGGCTGTCGAAATCGGCGGCTGAGTCGTTCAGGTGGATCACCGGGACGTTTCTCAGGCCGATGACCTCCTCGAGCTGATCCAGAACACCCTTGGGGTCTTGGTGGATTGGATAGCCCGCTGCAAAGGCGTGACAGGTGTCGAAGCACACCCCCAGCGGCGTGCCCTCGATGATCTCCGCAAGGGTCTCGAGCCGGTTTCCCAGCAGTTCCCCGCCCCCGGCGGTGTTTTCCAGCAACAGCTTTGGCCCCTTCCTGCCGAGCTTGGCGAGTTCGCGCGCTTTAAGTGCTCCCTCCCTGGCCCGTAGCAGGTCGCTCGAGCCCGGATGTGCCACCACGTACTCCACCCCCAGTGCCTGGCCTTTAGCGAGATCGTCGGCGAGGCTGAACACGCTTTTGTCCCAGAGTTCGTCGCCCGCGCCCAGGTTAACCAGATACGAGGAGTGGATAACCGTGGGCAGGCCGCCCAGGTTTTCTCGCCGGGCACGAAAACCCTCGAGCTCCCCCGGCTTGAGCCCCCGCAGCTTCCAGTTGCGCGGGCTCTTGGCGAAGATTTGAATGGCGCTAAGGCCCAGCAGCGCGGCTTCCTGAGCGGCCCCTTCTAGCCCCAGCTTGCCCGAGATCGAGACATGAAAGCCGTAGCGCATGGGGTTCAAGATACTGCATCGTGGCGGTGGGCGATGAGGGTTGAGCTAAGGCAGGGCTGGACGGCGAAGGCCAAAAGCCCATAGCTAAAGACTCTACGTCCGAACCGAGTCCCCAACAACAGGAACCCGCCCTTCTAGACGGAAGTTGAAGTTATGGTTCTAGCTTTAAGCTTTCGGCTCTGGGGTTTTGGCCCCCGCCTACCACTACTTGAGGATTTCGATGATGACCCGCGCCGTCCCATTCATCCCGATTTCCCGGGCGGCGGCCTGGGATATGTCTATGATGCGACCACGGGTGAACGGCCCTCGGTCGTTGATGCGTACTATCACCGAGCGACCGTTGGCGAGGTTGGTGATGCGCACCCTGGTGCCAAAGGGCAAGGTGCGGTGGGCCGCGGTGAGGGTGTAGGTGTTGAACCGCTCGCCGCTGGCGGTGGCCTTGCCGTGGAAACGCGGCCCATACCAGGAGGCCGTGCCCCGCTGGAAAAAAACTGCGTTGGGGGGGGTTGGGGTCGCCTTTTGGAGGGTTTGCGCGGATTGTGGTCGCTGGGGAACTGGCTGAGCCCGCACCACCCGCAGCTTGATCACCTGCCCCGGCTGGAGGGTATCCCCCTCGAGGCCGTTGAGCTGCTCCAGGACCACGACCTCGGTGTTGAAGCGGTCGGCGAGGTCGCGCAGCGAGTCGCCGGGCTGGACGGTGTAGGTGTTTTGCGCCATGCCCGTAGCCGAAAGCCAAAAGCCGAAAGCCGAAAGCAACAAACCCGTCCCGCGCCTTGCCAGATTCCTCGTGCCCAACATCTCACACCTCCTCCGTACTCAAATCAAAGCTCGAGCAGCTCCTTGGGGCTCTTGGACAACACCTCGTGCCCTGCTTCCGTCACCAGCACCAAATCCTCGATGCGCACCCCGCCCAGACCGGGGATATACGCGCCGGGCTCGACGGTGACGACATTCCCCACCTCCAGCACGTCCTCCGAGGTCTGTCCTAAGCTCGGTCCCTCGTGGATGAAAAGCCCTACCCCGTGCCCCAGCGAGTGGGTGAAGTATTCGCCGTAGCCCCGTGCGGTGAGGGCGTCCCTGGCGATGCGGTCGAGTTCTTTCCCCCCCTGGCCCGGCGCGACCGCGTCGAGTGCGGCCACCTGGGCCTCCAGAACGGCGGTGTACATCCGGCCTAGCTCTTCCGAGACCTTGCCCACCCCCACCGTGCGGGTCATATCGGAGCGGTAGCCGCCGATCACACAGCCAAAATCGAGCGTCACCAACTCTCCCGCCGCGATGACCTTTTCGCTAGCCCCGCCGTGGGGCATCGCGCCCCGCTCCCCCGAGGCCACGGTGATGCCGAAGGCCGCGCCCTCAGAGCCCTGACGGCGCAGGAAGAACTCGAGTTCGAGCGCCACATCCATCTCGCGCACACCGGGCTTGAGGTAGGGCAGGATGTGCTCGAACCCGGCGTCGGTGAGGGCCGCGGCCTTGCGGATGGCTTCGATTTCCTCGGGGGTCTTGATCCTGCGGAGATTGTCGAAGACGTTGTGGGTGGCGACAAACTCCACGCCGGGGATGTCCTTTCGCATGGCCTCCAAGTCCGCCACGCTCAAGACCTCGGCCTCGAAACCCACCCGCCCGCAAAAATACTCGGTAAGCAGCTTATTCATCTCGCTGCGCCGGAGCAGGATGCGGTGGGGAAAGCGCTGCCGAGACGCCTCCACGATGTACCGCCCATCGGTGATGAAAGTCGGGCCGTCGCGGGTGAGCACTACTTTCCCATCTTTACCCTCGGCAAAACCAGACAGATAGCGCACATTTTCCGGCTTGGAGACATATAAAACATCGAGGCTAAGCTCGCCCAGGATTTGCTTGAAGTCCACCCGCAAAACTTTACACTATCCAGCCAAGGATAGGCCGATATATTCCTCACAAGCAAATTATCGTGAAATAATATACAAAACTGGGGTCTCAAATGCCCTGTTCAAAGTATGGCCTGATGGGATGGAAGGGCGCACTCCTAGCGATTTGACCAATCCCTACGCGGCGTTAGCAGGCTCTTATCCTATCCCTCAGGACGGGGTTAGACTGAGATTCAGACTGGGGGAGGCTAGCATGACGCAGCATAGATTTGGACAGATGGAGTTTCACGTCAAGGCCTCGGCCAGGGACTTTTACGGTTTCGACGCGTCGCTTTTTTCCAGCAGTGGGAACGTGGTTTTCGCCGATTTTGGCGCAGCCCGGCGTTTTGCTAACGCCATGAACGCCAAGCGGCCTCCTGAGCGGGCGGTGAGCGTCGGTCAGGTCAACGCGATGGGGCTGATTGACGAGATGCTCCACCTGGTGGTGGCGCAGTACCGGCAGAACCAAAACCCGCGGGTGATGGCCGAGGCCTTAGTGAGCCTCGAGGCCCGCCTCGGCCCCGACGCGCTGGAGCGCACCCTCCAGGCCTTCGCTGCGGAGTTTCCGCCGGTTGCGGTGTACCGGGGCGAAACCCCGCTCCAGACCTATCTGTCGGGGAGCACCGAGGGGCGCAGCAACCGCGAGATCGTCCTGGAAGAGATGCTGATGCTGTGGATGGCGAACGCCAACCCGGCCTTCGCGCCCTTTTTAGAGCTTTTCGACGACAGCAACCTGGAGCAGTTCACCGCGTACCTGCCCGCCATTCAAGGCCTCGAGACCTTCTTCGAGGCCAAAGAGCCCTTCGCCGAGAGCGGGATCAGTCTGTTCAAGACCCTGCGGCTCCCCGCCCTGAGCTTCCCCGACTCGCTCGAGGCCCAGCTCGAGTTCTTGCTCTGGAGGCTCGGGGGCAGCCTGGGCCAGTTTATGTACCGGATGCTGGTGGGGCGCGACGTGCTGCGCGACGAGGGCCGCTGGTTTGACCGCGCCCCGGCCCAGTTCGACGCGCCCGGTGGTTTTGGCGGGGGGGACCTCACGGCGGAGATGTTCAGCCCCCGCACCCAGCGGTTGGAGTACGAACCCGAGGCCTTTAGCCCCGACCTGCACTGGATGCCCCAGCTCGTCCTGATCGCCAAAAACGCCTTTGTCTGGCTGGACCAGCTCTCCAAACAGTATGGCCGGGAAATCCGCACCTTGGATCAAATTCCCGACGCCGAGCTGGACCGGCTGGCACGCTGGGGGGTGACCGGGTTGTGGCTGATCGGGTTGTGGGAGCGCAGCAAGGCCTCCAAGCGCATCAAGCAGATGATGGGAAACCCCGACGCGGTGGCCTCGGCCTACTCGCTCTACGATTACGTGATTGCCGAGGACTTGGGCGGCGAGGCCGCCTGCGAGAACCTGCGGGCCAGGGCTTGGCAGCGCGGCATCCGCCTGGCGAGCGATATGGTGCCCAACCACGTCGGCATTGACGGGCGCTGGGTGTATCAGCACCCCGACTGGTTCATCAGCCTGCCGTATTCGCCGTATCCGGGGTATACCTTCACCGGGCCGGACCTCTCCGACGATGAGCGGGTGGGGATTTTCCTGGAAGATCACTACTACGACAAAACCGATGCCGCCGTGGTGTTCAAGCGGGTGGATCGCTGGACCGGCGCGGAGCAGTACATCTACCACGGCAACGACGGCACTTTGACCCCCTGGAACGACACCGCCCAGCTCAACTATCTGAACCCCGAGGTGCGCGAGGCGGTGATCCAGACCATCTTACACGTGGCGCGGCAGTTCCCGGTGATCCGCTTCGACGCTGCTATGACCCTCGCTAAGCGCCATATCCAGCGGCTGTGGTGGCCCGAGCCGGGCGGCTCGCCCTGGGGGAACTCGATCCCGAGCCGGGCCGAGTTCGCCATGAGCAAGGAGCAATTCGACGCGGCGATGCCGGTGGAGTTTTGGCGCGAGGTGGTGGACCGGGTGGCGGCGGAAGCGCCGGATACATTGCTACTGGCCGAGGCTTTCTGGATGATGGAGGGCTATTTCGTGCGCAGCCTTGGGATGCACCGGGTCTACAACTCGGCCTTCATGAATATGCTGCGCGACGAGAAAAACGCCGAGTACCGCAAGATCATCAAGGAGACCTTAGAGTTCGAGCCGGAGATTCTGAAGCGCTACGTCAACTTCCTGAATAACCCCGACGAGAAAACGGCGGTGGAGCAGTTTGGCAAGGGCGACAAATACTTTGGGGTGATGACGCTGTGTGCGACCCTGCCGGGGCTGCCGATGCTAGGGCACGGGCAGGTCGAGGGTTATGCCGAGCGCTACGGAATGGAGTACCGCCGGGCCTACTACGACGAGAAGCCCGACGAGGGGTTGATCGAGTACCACCGGCAGCAGATTTTCCCATTGTTAAGGCGTCGCCCCCTCTTCGCCGAGGCCGAGAACTTCGTCCTCTACGAGTTCTACTCCGACGATGGGGTCAATGAGGACGTGTTCGCCTACTCCAATCGCTACGGCAACGAGCGCTCGCTGGTGGTCTATCACAACCGCCAGGCGGAGACCCGGGGCTGGATTCGCCTTTCGGTCGGCCAGCCGCTGGGGGCGGACAAGACCCTGCGGCAGCGGACGCTGGGTGAAGGCCTGGCGCTCACCCCGGATACCCAGACCTTTAGCCTGTTCCACGACCGGGTGAGCGGTTTGGAGTACATCCGCAGCAACTTCGAGCTGGCTGATCAGGGGCTCTACCTCGAGCTGGGCCCCTACGGGCGGCTGGTCTTTCTAGACTGGCGCGAGGTCTACGACGCCGACGGAACTTATGCACGGGTTGCGGCGATGCTGGGCGGGCAGGGCGTGCCGAGCGTGGAGGAGGCGCGGCTCGAGCTGGAGTTGGAGCCCATCCACACCCCCTTCCGCGAACTGGTCAACCCCTCCTTTTTCCGCCGGTTGATGGGGGCCGCTCCCGCGCCGGAAGCCGCGTTGCTGGAGGAGTTAGAGGCCAAGGTCGGCAAGCTCAACGCCGGGGTCGAGGCTTACACTGGGGGCAAAGTCACGCCGCTCCCGGCCCAAACCGTGCGCGAACGGGTGGAGGCGGTTCTCGCCACGGCTTCAGGCCGGAGCCCCGCCGAACTGGGTGCCCTGCTGGGGTGGAGCCTCACCCACGGGCTGGGCACGCCTGAACAGAGCCGTGACCAACTCGAGGAGTGGCGTCTGGGGCGGATTTTGGAAAACACGGTCCGCGAACTGGGCGCTTCCCCCGCCGAGGCCCGCCGGGCGGCGGGTCTGACCAAGCTATTAGTCGGACAGCAGGCGGTGTTGGGGTGCGAGCCGAGCACCCTCGAGCGGGCCTTGCCGGTCATCGAGGCCTGGAGCCGCGACGCGGAGGTGCGGGGATACTTGGAGTTCAACCGCTTCCAGGGGCTAACGTATTTTAACCGCGAGGCCCTCGAGCTGCTGCTTTCGGGCCTGAAGTCCGCGAGCCTGGCCCAAGCCCGGGCCGAGGCGCGCGAAGTGGCCGACCTCGAGGCTTTGGCGCAGCGCTGGGACAGCATATTGCGGCCCATCAGCCCGCTCGCCGAGGAGGCCGGTTACGAAGCCGACAGCTTTTTTGAAAAGCTGCGCCAACTCGCTCGTCCCGCCAAGGGCCCGGCTAAGCGGGCCGCTCCCAAGGTTAAGTCCGCACAGGCCGGAGAGCCCGTCGTCGCCGCAAGCTCTACCCTGGTCGCCGAATCCGCTCGGTTCCAGACCAAACCGGTCAAACCCAGGACCCGGCGCACCACCCAAACCTCCGCACCGCTGTCGGAGCCGGAGGTCGAGGCCCCCAAGACCAAAAGGGCGAAGGCCGAAGCCACACCCCCAGTTCAGCCGGAGCCTTCTGGAGCTAAAGTTTCACCCCGTAAGTCCGCTCGAGCCAAGACCAAAACCCCGCCTGCTGCGTCAGAACCTAAAGCGGCTGGGGGGAAAGCTGAATCTGCCAAAACCAAGATTTCTGCCGTGGCGAAGCCTGAAGCCGTAGTGAAAGCCGAGCCCCCCGAAACCTTGCCCGAGCCGAAAACTTCTCCTAAACCCAAGACGCCCCGAGGGAAAGCTGCGTCTGCAAAAGCTCAAGCTAAACCGGAAACTCCGGCTAAACCCAGAGCGGCTCGAGGCCGTCCCGTCACCCAAGTTCAATCTGATGACCAACAGCGAGCAGAGCCCTCTGACCAACAGCGAGCAGAGCCCTCTGACCAACAGCGAGCAGAGCCCTCTGACCAACAGCAAGCAGAGCGCGATGACCTCACCCGCATCAAAGGCATCGGCCCCAAGATGTCGGCGGCGCTACAGGCGGCGGGCATCTCCACCTTTGCCGCGCTCGCTAAGAGCAAGCAGGCCGAGCTGAAAGGAGTCCTCGAGGCTGCTGGTCTGCGCTTCGCGCCGAGTTTGGCGACTTGGGCCAAGCAGGCCAGCTATCTAGCCAAAGGCGATCAGAAGGGGTTTGAAGTCTATACCAAAAAGCTGGCTGCTAGCCGCAAAAAATAGGGACGCGAGCTCTGCGTCCCTATGGGCCAAGGCGGGGTCTACTTTTTAGCGAAGTTTTCAGGCACCATGATCGGGGTGAAGCTGAATACGCCGGGGGTGTCGGTGTCTATGCCCACCTGCACGCCGTGGACCCTTGCCGAGCCGTATACTTCCAGACGGGTAAAGTTGCCGAGGTTGGAGCCGTCGTTTTCGCTGTACCAGGGGTTGTCCACGATGAAGCTGTGCGAGTCGCCGTGCACCAGCAGCACCGGCTTGCCGAATTCCTTGACCTTTTTCTTGAGCAGGGCCAGGGTCTCGGTGAAACCCGAGCGCTTGTCCTCGTTGGTTTCCTCAAACATCATGTCGGCCTGCTGGAACAGCACGAGGGCCTTGGCGCCCTCGGCGGTGGCCTTGGCGAAGGTGCTCTCGAGCCAGGCCAGGTTTGCCGCGTTGCGCTCGATGTACTCGTTCACCGCCGCCGCATTGCGCTGAAGGTTGTTGTTGCTGCCCACCACGTGCACGGTGGCAAAGGTTACCCCGCCCATGCTCCAGCGCTGGTTCTCCACGAACTTAGCAAACCTCGGATCGGCGCTCTCCTGCTCAAGGGTCATCTTCTGCGCCCCGAAGCTCTGGTTGCCGGGGAAGAAGGTCTTGCGGACAAACGCCAGTCGCTCTATCGGGTCGAACTTTCCGGCTTTCTCGCGGTGGCAGTCGGTCCACTCGTTGTCGCCGGGGGTGTAAACCAGCGGCATGGCAAACGTGTTGAACAGGTCGCGGATTTTGAGCATGTAGTCGTCGGTGCAGGGTGAAGACCCCGACTTGATGTCCCCGACATGCACGGTGAAACTCGGCCTGGCCGCGTTAACCGCCTTGATCAAGTTTTCAAACTGCGCCATCTCGCCGTAAGGCATATCGCCGATGGCCACAAAAGAGAATTTCTCGGCTCCCGCAAGACCCCCCAACAGCGTGCTCGCTAGAACGACTGCCCACAAGGTTTTCCGCATATGCCCTCCGCGGCAATCTTAGAGAGGGTTTGTCAGCAAAATATAAGCGACCTGTCTCCCATGCCTCTTGCTCTACGGGCTTAGACGGAGTCCTTGGGATAACTCGAGCCCTAGAGGGGGGTTAAAAAGTACTGCTCTAGACCCAAGATCGTAAGGCTTAAGAAAGCTTAAAGGGAAGATGTGAAGTGTTCTGGCCTAATTGGCCCCTATGTTCTGCCATACAGCGAGGCAAACCCGGAGGAGAGTGTATGAATCAGCCGAAACGCTACCTGGGCTTGCTTGCCGGAACCTTACTGCTGGCGGCCTGCAACAACCCCGCCCCCCCAAACCTCCCGCCGAGGAGGACCCCGCGCCTACCCTGAACGGGCCGGGCTTCTCCTGGACCGCTACCACCTACACCTTCGCCGACGATGGCCCGCAGGCCCAGGCGGTCCCACCCCAAGGGCTCAAAGCCGAGTATCTGGATAACGCTGATTTCACCGGGGAAAAGATAGAGCGCACCGACGCCCCCGTCAACTTCAACTGGAGCAGCGGCGTGTTCCCCCCACACGTGGGGATGAACCGCCAAGGCTGCTAGGAAAGCTGCGGTCAAATGAAGGAATCCAGGGCTCTAAACCCTGGATTCCTTCGTCTCTAACGTGGTGGAGGTGAAGGGATTTGAACCCCCGACCTTGTCCTTGCAAAGGACCTGCTCTCCCGCTGAGCTACACCCCCGTAATCCCCGAGCTAAGGCGAAGCGCTCGGACGAATGCGTAGTATAGCAGGCAGCCAGGGGTCTGACAACAAGAAAGGGGGCCAAGGGGCGGTCTAATAAGAGCATTCGTGGCTGTGAATCAGTCGTCCACCCACTCGCCCCCGCGCATCAGGGGCTCGGCCCGGCCATCGGCAGTAATCCCGTCCACGTCTACCTTATCCGAGCCGATCATCCAGTCCACGTGGGTCAGGCTGTCGTTATAGCCCTTGGCGACGCGCTCTTCCTCGCTCAAGGTGTCGAAGCCCTCGAGGTTCTCTGCGTAGGCCCGGCCCAGCGCGATGTGGCTGGCGGCGTTCTCGTCGAAGAGGGTGTTGAAGAAGAGAATCCCAGTCTGCGAAACCGGCGAGCTGTGCGGCACCAGAGCTACCTCGCCCAAGCGCCGGGCGCCTTCGTCGGTCTCCAAGAGCTTCTCAAGCACCACCTGGCCTTTGCTGGCTTTGACTTCCGCCACCGTGCCGCCCTCAAAACGCACCTGGATGCCCTCAAGCACCTGTCCCCGTAGCGAGAGCGGTTTGGTGGCGCTCACCGTTCCCTCTACCCGGTCCCGGTGCGGCATGGTGAAGATTTCCTCGGTGGGGATGTTGGGCACGCAGCGTACCCCGTTTTTAGCCACGCCGCTGCCCCCCACCCAGATGTGCCCCTCGGCCAGCCCCACCCGTAGGTCGGTGCCCGGCCCGCGGAAGTGCAGGGCGGAGTAGCGCTTCTGGTTCAGGCGGCGGGCATGAGCCCGTAGGGTGTCGTCGTGGGCCTGCCAGGCGGCCACCGGGTCGGGGGTGTCCACCCTCGAGGTCTTGAAGATGGCATCCCATAGCTTCTCCACCGCCACCTCCTCTGGGTCGTTTGGAAAGACCAGTTTGGCCCACTCCGGCGAGGCGTGGGAGAGGATGCTCCAGTTCACCGCAAACCCCGAGATCAGCTCGCCTAGCCGCTTACTGGCTGCCCCCATGGCTTTGCTGTGGGTGGCTACTTTCTCCGGGTCAATGTCTTTGAGCAGGGCCGGGTTGTTGCCGTAGATCGCTAAGCGGGCGGCACCCTCCTCGTAAGCCCGCGCTACCCCGTCGATCTGCCACTGGGGAGCATACTCCAAGGCGGCCTGCGAGCCGTACTGGAAGCGGGCTAGGGTGTTCTCATCGTCGCCGTACATCACCGCCACGTTCTTGGCGCCGGCTTTGTAGGCCTCCACCACGATTCTTCGCACCAGCGCCGCCTCATTGAGGTTGGCGCTTATCACGATCTCTTGGCCCAGCTGTACGTTGAGCCCGACCCTGACGGCGACTTCGGCGAGTTTTTGCAGTCTTTCCTCGAAGTTTTCCACCCGAATACTCTACCCGAAGCTTGACGAACCGGTTTCGGGGGCGCTAACCTTTAATCCATGCACCCCCGCACGCCCCGCAGCTACAAATGGCATCACCAGAAATGGTGGTCGGGCTTCGCCACCGAACGCTGAACGCCAAACGCCAGACGCTAAAGACTCGGGGTTTTGGCCCTGAGTTCTTTCCTTTAGCCCTCGACCCTAGACTCTCGACTCTTGACGAGGCTTTACCATGACCTTACCCGATTACCCTTTGCCCGATTCGCGGGGCCGCTTCGGCGACTTCGGCGGGCGCTACGTGCCAGAAACCCTAATCCCCGCGCTGGATGAACTGAGCGCGGCCTACGAGCACTACAAGCACGATAAAGAGTTTTTGGACGAGTACGACTACTACCTGCGCGAGTACGTGGGTCGGCCCTCCCCGCTTTACCTGGCCGAGAACCTCACCAAACACTTTGGCGGGGCCAAAATCTACCTCAAACGCGAGGACTTGAACCATACCGGGGCGCACAAGATCAACAACACTCTGGGACAAGCCCTGCTATGCAAACGGATGGGCAAACGGCGGGTGATTGCCGAGACCGGTGCGGGCCAGCACGGGGTTTCGGTGGCGACGGTGGCCTCGCTGATGGGGCTGGAGTGCGTGGTCTACCAGGGCGCGGAGGATGTGCGCCGCCAGGCCCTCAACGTCTTCCGCATGAAGCTTCTGGGGGCCGAGGTGCGCCCGGTGGAGTCGGGAACCAAGACCCTCAAGGACGCCACCAACGAGGCCATCCGCGACTGGGTGACGAACGTGCGCGACAGCTTTTACATCATCGGCTCGGTGGTGGGGCCGCATCCCTACCCAGCAATGGCTCGAGATTTCCAGAGCATCATCGGCGAGGAGGTCAAGGCTCAGCTCAAAAAGCACGTCGGGCGCGAAATCCCCGATGCGGTCTTAGCCTGCGTAGGTGGCGGCAGTAACGCGATTGGCGCGTTTGCTCCCTTCGCTTACCTCCCGGACAGCCAGCGCCCACGGTTGATTGGCGTGGAGGCTGCTGGACACGGTATAAAGTCAGGTTTGCACTCGGCCAGCATCAGCGCGGGGCGCAAAGGCGTGCTGCACGGCTCGAAAATGTTCTTGCTCTATGACCCCGACGGCCAGATTCGGCCCGCGCACTCGGTCTCGGCGGGTCTGGATTATCCCGGTGTGGGGCCGGAGCATAGCTATTACGCTGAAACCAGCATCGCCGAGTACGTCTCGATAGACGACGACGAGGCCCTCGAGGGCTTCCAACTGGTCTCGCGTCTGGAAGGGATTTTGCCCGCGTTAGAAAGTGCCCACGCCATCGCCTACGCCGCCAAGCTCGCGCCCGAAATGTCGCCAGAGCAGGTTATCGTCATCAACCTCTCGGGGCGGGGGGATAAGGATGTGGTAGAGGTGATGCGGGTGCTCGAGGAGAAAAAGCAGGGCTTGGGGCTTAAGGCTTCGGAATGGGCGGGGGTGGGGCATGATTAGGGGCAAGAGCGTCGAGGGTCAAGAGTTTGGGGTCGAGAGCCCAAACCAGCCTTTACCCAAAAGAGAGGAACGCTTCGCGTCTTCAAGCCTCGACCCTCGAGCCTCGACAAACCCTTCCGGGGGTCGCCCATGACCACTCGAGAGGCTTTCCAGAAGGCTAAATCCGAGGGTCGGGCCGCGCTGATTCCTTATGTGATGGCCGGGTATCCGAGTCGGGGTGGGGATTTGGAGACGGTCAAAAAAGTTCTTCCCTATGCGGATTTGCTCGAGGTCGGCCTCCCGTACTCAGACCCGCTGGGCGACGGCCCGGTGATTCAACGCGCGTCCGAGCAAGCCTTGAGGCAGGGTACGAAGGTCGCCCACGCCATAGAGTTCGTGCGGCAGATTCGCAGCCTGACCGATAAACCCATCTTTGTGATGACCTACATCAACCCCATCCTGGCCCTCGGTCCCAAGCGGTTCTTCGCCGAGTTCACAAACGCCGGCGCGAACGGCTTAATCCTGCCTGACCTGCCCCCTGACGAAGACCCCGAGCTGGTCAGCCTGGCTTGGAGCGGCGAGCTCGAAACCACCTTTCTGCTAGCACCCACCTCCACCGAGGACCGCATCCGCACCGTCGCGCCGCAGTGTACCGGTTTTGTCTACACCGTCTCGGTGACCGGTGTGACCGGGGCTCGAAACCGCCTGCCGGATGGCTTACCTGAGCTGGTGGGGCAGATCAAGCGGCACACCGATGCTCCCGTAGCCATCGGCTTCGGCATCTCGAACGCCGAGACCGCGGCCCAAGCGGCCCGGGCCGCCGACGGCGTGGTGATCGCCAGCGCCCTGATCCGTGCGCAGGAGGAGGGGAGAGGGGTTGAAGGGGTGCTCGAGGAGGTAAAACGCGGATTGAGCAAAACGGTGGGTGTGTAAGGGCTGATTGACGCGGAGATGGGAATGGACGGCCTCGGAATGGGCCTCCTACCCCTACACGGTAGGAGGTTGTTTGGTCGCGCTCTCGAGGCTGTTTTGGGTACAATCGCCCCGTGAACCTCATCGTCTGGGCGGAGTGTCTGAGTTACATCTGCACCCTCCCCGACGCTTCTTTCCCACTGATCTATCTCGACCCGCCCTTCAACACCGGCAAACCCCAGCGGCGCAACCGGGTGCGGGCGGTGCAGGACACGAAGGCTCTGCGGCGCGGTTTTGGCGGCAAAACCTACCGCACCGAACTCTTAGATTCGCCGGAATATCCGGATACCTACGAGGATTTCCTGGGGTTCCTCGAGCCGAGGCTGCGCCAGGCCTTCCGCTTGCTCACGCCCACCGGCTCGCTCTTCGTCCACCTCGATTACCGCGAGGTGCATTACGTCAAAGTTTTGCTGGACGGAATTTTCGGCCGCAAGAGCTTTGTCAACGAGATCGTCTGGGCCTACGACTACGGCGGGCGCAGCAAGAACCGCTGGCCCGCCAAGCACGACACCCTGCTGTGGTACGCAAAAAACCCTGCCCAGTACACCTTCAACTACGAGGCCATAGACCGCATCCCCTACCTGACCCCTAAGATGGTCGGGCCGGAGAAGGCCAGCAGGGGCAAAACCCCCACCGACGTATGGTGGCAGACCATAGTGCCCACCGCTTCCAAAGAGAAAACCGGCTATCCCACGCAGAAGCCCCTGAAGCTCTTGGAGCGCATCGTAAAGGTACACTCCAACCCCGGCGAAACCGTGCTGGACTTTTTCGCGGGTTCGGGTACGACGGGCGAGGCGGCGGCCAAGCACGGGCGAGGTTTCGTGCTGGTGGACGAGAGCGCCGATGCGGTGGGGGTCATGCGGCGGCGCCTGAGCCGGTGGGCGCCGCAGACTTTGAGCCTTAAGAATCCTTAAGTCGGCTGCGGGAAAAGAGCCTGCGTTTGCCGTTACAATTGCCCCAAATGCGAAGCTTTGTTGGGATGGTCCTGGCCCTGCTGGCGGGGCTGGGGGTGGCGCAAAAACCGCTGGAGTACCCGGTGAATGCGCCGTTCAAAACCACGCTGCCCCTGCGCGCCGGTTCTAAGGAACAGGTTCAAATCAGCCTCGCTAAGGGCAGCAGCGAGCTTTCCGTACACCTCCGTAGCCGCACCCAAAGCCTCACTGTGGGCACCGTGAGCGACGGTTTCGAGCCCCAGGGTGCGGTGCTGGCTGTCGACTTCAACTTTGACGGCTGGCTCGACCTGGCGGTGCCGATGGCGGTGGGCTACGGCGGGGTCAACTACTTCTACGAGATTTACTTTTTTGACCGCCGCAGCCGCAGCTTTGAACTGCTCAACGTCCCCGGTCCTTACGACGGCCAGTTCTGCAACCCGCAGGTCTCAAAGCCCGAAAAAGCCTTGCTCACCGACTGCAAAAGCGGCCCGGCCTACGACTACGCCGACTACCGCTTCATCGGCGGCAAGCCGTACCTTTACCGCACCAGCCAAATGCTCCCCCTGCCAGGGTTCAAAAAGGATGATCTGGTGTTTGCCACCAAGCTGTATAACAGCCGGGGAGAGGTGATCCGCACGCTCTGGAACGACGACCCGCGCGACCGCCGGGGGGCCTCGAGGACCGTCGCACAGAAGCGCCTATACCTATATCCGCAGCCCAGCCTGAGGGCCAAACCCAACGGCTACCTCGTCCGGGGCGACAAGGTGGAGATTCTGGAGGTCAACCGTTCGGATTATTCCTGGGTCAAAGTCGCCTACCAGAGCCGGGCCAAGGGGCGCATCGTACGTTGGGTTCATCTGCCTTAGCGGGGGGGACGGTAATACATAGCTAAAACGCCCCGACGGGCACAGTAAAGACCCGTCGTGTCCAGGGCGCGATAATCCGCCCGTCCCGGCGTATAGTGGGCAGGATGCGACCAATCTTACCTTTCAAGCTCGGGCGGCTCGAGGTCTTCTTCCTCAGCGACGGCGAAATCTGGCTCGACGGGGGTTCCACCTTCGGGACCGTGCCCAGGGTGTTGTGGACTAAACTCACAGAGCCCGACGCGCAAAACCGCATTCGCTTGGGCCTTAACCCGCTGCTGCTCCGTTACGGCGAGCGCTGGATTTTGGTCGAGACCGGGATTGACCGCAAACCCGGCGAGAAGTTCCGCAGCATCTACAACCTCAGCGAGGAAAACCCGGTGCTGGGGCAACTCTCCGAGCTGGGGGTACGCCCTGAGGATATATCGTTGGTGATTCACACCCATCTGCACTTCGACCACGCTGGTTTGAACACGCGTCTGGCGGAGGGAAAGCTTGTCCGCACCTTCCCCAATGCCAGCCACCTCGTGCAGAAGGGGGAGCTTTGGGAGGCCACCCACCCCCACGAGCGCAGCCAGGCCAGCTACCGCGGGGAAAACCTCGAGCTCATCGCCTTCGAGACCCTGGAGGGGGAGGCCGAAATCCTCCCCGGAATCCGGGTGGTGCCAGTACCGGGTCACACCCTGGGGATGCAGGCGGTGGAGATCGAGTCCGAGGGAGAGCGGCTCGCGCTCCCCGCCGACCTCATCCCCACCATGATGCAGGCCCCATTGCCCTACATCATGGCCTTCGACCTATACCCGATGACCACCCTCGAGACCCGCAAAAAGATGTACAAGCGGTGGCTGGAAGGCGATTACCTCCTGGGGTTCGTTCACGAGCCCGGACACCCGCTGGGTAAGCTGGTGTCGGGCGAGAAGGGCTATCGCGCCGAGCCGGTGTATTTGGAGTAGGCGGGGAATATGCAGCGCGGGATGTCAAAATCGTTTGGTCAGGGAAATCTGCGCAGGACGCAAGCTTGCACACGGCTTCTTTGGCAGATGGCCCTGCTATTGGGTTTAGGGTCGCCCTGAACCCGTTGTAGAAAAGCATCCTCGAGCAAACAAGCTGGCCCGATATTGAAGGCTACCCCTAAAACAACCAGGATGTTTGCCGCCTAGGCCCAGTCCATCGGCGCGGGCGGGGTGAACTCCGAGCGCAGTTCCACGGTTTTCCCACTACGGGCCGACTCGTTGGTGGCCTCGAGAATCTCTACCACGTGTGCGGCGTGCTCACCGGTAAGCCTCGAGGGCCGCCCTTCCGCGATGGCCCCCGC
Organism: Meiothermus sp.; assembly: GCA_040290005.1. GTDB lineage: Bacteria > Deinococcota > Deinococci > Deinococcales > Thermaceae > Meiothermus. The sequence goes on along the minus strand of PSMF01000013.1, from coordinate 25,383 downwards.
GAAATCCACCAGCCCCCGTGCCCAGTCAATGCCTGAGTCGGTGGGGCGCACCAAGGGCACCGGCGCGTAGGCTCCGCCGAACTCGGCGTACTCCAGGCCGGAGTTCGCCGCGAACCAGGAGTGCAGGTGCAGCGAGCCCTTGTCACCATGAAACTCGATGCCTTCACCTTGCAGGGTCTTGCTCGAGATATAGAAGTTCGAGGTCAGGCGCATTAGCGGGCCGCTGGCAAACTCCAGGTTCACCACGTAAAAGTCGGGGGCCTCGACGGTGAAGGCCTGCCCGTCTTTGGTCACACGGTGGGGGAACAGCGTTTTGGCAAAAGCGGTGAGGCGGCGCACCGGGCCAAACAGCGCGGTGGTCAGCGCCAGCGGATACACCCCCACGTCCAGCATCGGCCCCACCGCGTAAAACGGCGCGGGGTTGGGGTGCCAGCTCTCGATGCGCCCGTGGTTGACCTCGGCGTAGACCATCCGCACCGGGCCTAACTGTCCTTCGCGCACCATCCGCATCGCGGTCTGCTGGGCCTCGCCCAGAAAGGTGATCGGCGCACCGGCCAGCCGCAGACCTTTGGTTTTGGCGAGTTCGACGAGCTCCTGGGCCTGGGCATATTCGAGCGCCAGGGGCTTCTCGCTGTAGACGTGTTTGCCCGCCTCCAACGCCCGTTTCACCACCTCGTAGTGGGCGTCGAAGATGGTCAGGTTGACCACCAGCTCGACCTGTGGGTCGGCGAGGAGGGCAGAGAGTGAGTCATATGCTTTTCCGCCGTGCTCGGCGGCGAAGGTCTGGGCTCTGGAGATGTCCACGTCGTAGAAACCCACCAGCTCGAGTTCGGGGTACTTCCTGATGTCCTTGCTGTAGGGCCCGGCGATGTTGCCGCAGCCGACGATGGCGAGCTTCATGCGCCCCTCCCCAGCCAAGCCTCGAGTCGCCGCTTGCTCTCGACCACATCTGCGGTGGGGTCAAAGGTCTCCGGCTCGTGCTCGATCCCGATGTCGCCTCCGTAGCCGATCCCCTGAAGTGCCCGCACGCAGCCCTCGATGTCTGCCACCCCGTCCCCCAAGCGGCAGGTCTTGTGGGCTCCGGCGGTCTTTACATCTTTGAGGTGGACGGTGAAAAGGTGCTCGCCCAGCTCCCGAATGGCCTGTGGACAACTGTAGCCCTGGGTGGCCCACCAGCCGGTGTCGCAGGCCGCGCCGAGGAGCCCGCCCGCCCCGTCGCCGATGAGGTCCAGCACTTCGGCAGGGCTTTTCTCGGGGTGGTTCTCCACCCCCAGTTTGACGCCGTAGGTCTCAAGCCGCGCCACGGCTTCTGGCCGTTTATCCTTGAGCATCGGGGCACCCCCGGCGATCAGCGGAACCTCCATCGCCTGGGCCAGCTTGCAGGTGGCTTCCAGGGCTTCCACAGACCCCACCCAGGTGGCAAAGCTCAGCACCCTCAGGCCATGCTGAGATAGCAGGTCTTTGGCGATGGCGACGTGTTCCGGGGTGGCCCAGGCGGCGTTCAGGTGGGCCCCCCATAGGTCGAGCGCCTCGAAGCCCATCGCCTTGATCTCACCGAGCATCGCACCGAAGCGCTCGGGAAAGGTCTCGAGGGGTCTAAAGTAGTTTTGCGTGGCGGTGTCGCCCTGCATCCAGCCTTCGGTCATGTAGTAGCCGAGCTGACGGGCGACGAAGTTTGCGGTGATGAATGAGATTGGGTTCAACCCTTTCCCCCTTTGAGCGGATGTCCTGTTTTGTTTACTAAACCTACCGGGCTTATCCTATCGCGCAGCCTCTTCCCCTACAAGTTCGCGGCAGAGACCGGTGAAGGGCCGGGCAAATATTAAGCTTGAAGAAATGAAGCCAATGCCCGTTTAGGGCGGTCCAGGGCTGCGATATACTCGCGGGGTGAGCAAGTTGCCTCCTGAGGCCGAGGCCAAAAACCCCAGCACCGTCCGCGACATCGCTAAACGGGCGGGGGTCTCCATCGGTACGGTCTCGAGGGCGCTCAAGAACCAGCCGGGGGTGGGGGAGGCGACCCGCGCCCACATCCTGCGGGTGGCCCGCGAGATGGGGTATGACCTCGGCAGCCTGCGCCCGGCCAAGCTGCGGCGGGTGAGCTTTTTGCACCGCCAGCACTATAGCCCGGCCTCCAACTCCTTTTATGCCCCCGTCCTGCACGGGGTCGAGGAGGCCTGCCGCAGGGCCGGGCTGGTGCTATCGCTCTCGGCGGTTTCGCTGGAGGACTCGGTTTTTGGCCTGCTCCAGCGGCACGGGGCCGACGGCCTGATCTGTGTGGGCTATTTCGAGCCTGAGCTGCTCGAGGGGATGCGCCAGAGCGAGGTTCCGGTGGTGCTGGTGGACCACTGGGCAGCGGGTTTACCCTCGGTCAACAGCAACAACCTGGGGGGGAGCCACGCCGCCACCGCGCACCTCATCGCCCAGGGGCTCCGCCGCATCGCATTTATCGCGGGTGAGCTCCAGCACTATAGCATCGGCGAGCGCTTGCGCGGCTACCGCCAGGCCCTTTGGGAGGCCCACCTCCCCGCAGACCCCACCCTCGAGGTCACCCGTGATCCCCCCGATAGAGAACAGGGCACCGTCCCCGCCGTGCAGCGGCTCTTAGCCCTGCCGAAGCCGCCCGAGGCCATCGTGGCCTATAACGATGCTACCGCGCTCCAGGCCATTCGGGTCTGCCAGGGGGCCGGGCTACGGGTGCCAGGGGACATCGCCATTGTCGGTTTCGACGACCTTCCCGCCGCCGAGCATAGCCATCCGCCGCTCACCACCGTGCGGGTGGATAAAGAGCTGCTGGGCCGCACGGGGGTCGAGCTGCTGTTGCGCCCCAAGGGGGAAATCGCCCATCTAACCGTGCCCGCCGAGTTGATCGTGCGGCAAAGTTCTGTGGTGAGATAAACGGTGGTTTCTCCAGGGTGCAACAGCACTTTTGGACGATGACCATCCCTCTGGCTCAGAGGCTGCTATATAAATCCGCGTCGGGTCCAGCACGGGCTATTGTAGGGGCGAACCTCTCAGGCTCGAGCCTTCGCCTCACCCCGACGCTCGACCAGGGTCAAGATGGTGTAGAGCGCCACCGCTTTACCGTCCTGGTTGGTGATCTCCACGTCCCAGGACACTACTCCAGTAGGTCGTTCTCCTGGTTTAGAGTCCTTGGCGTTTTTGCTCTTGAGGGTGAGCCGGGCCTGGATGGTGTCACCGATGCCCACCGGCTCGACGAATCTCAGGTTTTCCAGACCGTAGTTTGCCAACACTGGCCCCGGCGCGGGTGAGACGAACAGCCCCGCCGCCGCCGAGATCAAGAAATAGCCGTGGGCCACCCGCTTGCCAAAGATCGAATCCTTGGCCCCGATCTCGTCCACGTGGGCGTAGAAGTGGTCGCCCGATACGTTGGCGAAGTTGACGATATCGGCCTCGGTGATGGTGCGGCGATGGGTGAGCAGGCTTTCCCCGACCTCCAAGTCCTCAAAATATTTGCGAAAAGGGTGAACCACCTCTTCCTTGACCCGCCCGCCGCGCACGTACTCCCCGCCGATAAAGGAGAGCGTGGTGGGGTCGGCCTGAACCGCGCTTCGCATCATGAAGTGTTTGACGCCCCGCACCCCGCCCATCTCCTCGCCCGCGCCCGCCCGCCCTGGCCCGCCGTGGATCAGTTGGGGCAGGGGAGAGCCGTGCCCGGTGGATTCTTTGGCGTTGTCGCGGTTGAGGATGAGGACGCGTCCGTGGCTGGAGGCCAATCCGAAGAAGAGGGTTTTGGCCTCGCCGGGGTCATGGGTCACGATAGAACCTGCGAGGCTGCCCTTGCCCAGTTTGGCGATTTGGATGGCTTCGTCCAGCCCTTTGTAGGGCAGCACCGTCGCCACCGGGCCGAAGGCCTCGAGGTCGTGGGGCTCGGAGACGCTCAAGGGTTTGCCGCACAGTAGCAGCGTCGGGGCCATAAACCCGCCCCGCTCCCAGTCGCCACCCCGGAGTTCGGCCCTATCGCCGTTGAGAACGAGTTCCGCGCTGCGGCGGAGTTCGGCCACTTTGCCCCGGACTTCCTCGCGCTGGGCAGTGCCCACCAGTGGCCCCATGCGGACCTCCTCGAGGCTGGGGTCGCCCATCACCACTTTGGAAAGCTGCTCCCGCAGGGCATCTATCACCGCTTCGGTTTTGCCCTGGGGAACGATAACGCGCCGGATGGCAGTGCATTTCTGCCCGGCCTTGACCGTCATCTCGTTGGTGACCTCGCGGACGAACAGCTCGAACTCGGGGTCGCTGGGCTCGACGCTCTCGCCCAATACCGAGCAGTTGAGGCTGTCGGCCTCGAGGTTGAAGGGGACGCTGTGGGCGACAAGGTTGGGGTGGGTCTTGAGCTTGCGCCCGGTGGTGGCCGAGCCGGTGAAGGTTACCAAATCCTGCTCTCGGAGGTGGTCCAGCAAATCCCCGGTGCTCCCGCAGATGAGCTGCACCGCACCCTCAGGTAGAAGCCCCGACTCGACCATCCGGCGGAATACGAGTTCGGTCAGGTAGGCGGTCTGGGTCGCCGGTTTGACGATGGCCGGAACCCCGGCGATCAGCCCCGGTGCGAGCTTTTCCATCATCCCCCAGACCGGGAAGTTGAAGGCGTTGATGTGGACGGCCACGCCTTCGCGGGGAACTAGAATGTGGCGGCCCAGAAAGGTCCCGGTTTTGGAAAGGCTGACGGGATCGTCTTCAAGCAGAAACCGCTCGTTGGGCAGCTCGCGGCGGGCGAGCGAGGAGTAGCTGAAAAAGGTCCCGATCCCGCCGTCTATGTCCACGAAGTTGTCGCGCCGGGTGGCTCCGGTCTTGTAGGAGAGCTGGTAAAACTCCTCCTTGCGCTCGGTCAGGTGGCTTGCTATCGCCCGCAGCATCGCGGCCCGCTCGTGGAAGGTGAGTCGGCGCAGATTCGGCCCACCGACCGCTCTGGCGTAGCGGACCATCCCAGCAAAATCCAGCCCGGCGCTGCTCACCTGGGCGATGGGCTCGCCGTAAACCGCGTCGCGGACCTCGGTTCCACCGTCGTTGCTGGTAAACCACTTGCCCTGTGTGTAGCTCGGTAGCATCATAACTTTCCTCTACAAACTAACGCTCGTTAGAGTTTATAGTACCGCGGCATCACGGGTCTGCTGCACCTGGATAAAATCTCTGCTGTTCATTAAAGTTTTCATATATTCAAATAATCAAATAATCGAATATAATGATGGACGAGATGGAATCCGCACTGCACCGCTTCAAAGCTGAGTTCTTCAAGGCGCTGGGGCATCCGCTCCGGCTGGCAATCCTGGACAGCCTGCGGGAAGATGAGAAAAGCGTCTCGGCGCTCCAGGAGGCCCTGGGGGCCGAGCAATCTACCCTGTCGCAGCAACTCGGCGTTCTGCGTCAGCGCGGCTTCATCGAAGCCCGCAAAGAGGGCACTGCGGTCTACTACCGCACGGTGGACCCCGATGTCTACGCCTTTCTTGACCTAGGACGGGCCATCTTCGAGCGGCAGCTCGAGCAGTCCGGGGCCTTGCTGGGTCGCATCCGGGGTGAGGGCGAGGCGGTGCGCTGATGCTCGGGAATAGGAGCTGGTTAAAGGCCCTCAACCCGCTCGAGGTCTGGCGCGAGGAGTTTCACGACTACACGCCGGGGAAGTTCGTGCAAGACCTGCTGGCGGGCCTCACCGTGGGCGTGGTGGCTTTGCCGCTGGCCCTGGGCTTCGGGGTGAGCAGCGGGGCCGGGGCGGCGGCTGGGCTTTTTACCGCGATCGTAGCCGGGTTGGTGGGCTCCGCTTTTGGCGGCTCGCGCTTCAACATCACCGGCCCCACCGGAGCCATGACCGTGGTTCTGCTGCCCATCCTTGCAAGCTACGGTCTGGATAAGGTGTTTATCATGGGCGCCATGGCCGGAGTCATGCTCCTGGCCTTTGGCCTGCTGCGTCTGGGCCGCCTCATCAGCCTGATCCCTTATCCGGTGGTAACCGGATTTACCAACGGCATCGCCGTCATCATCTTCTTGCAGCAGGTTCCGGGTTTGCTGGGGGTAGACATCCCCAAGGGGTCCAACATCCTGGCGGTGACACTGGAGGCCCTCCGTACCTTCCTGCGCTCGCCCCACCCCGCCCCCGTGCTTCTCACCCTCTTGACGGTGGGTCTGATCCTGTTGTGGAACCGCCGCTTTCACCGCATCCCTGGCAGCATGGTGGCGCTGCTGGCCGTGACTTTGGTCAGCCTGCCTTTTGCTGTTCCCCGCATCGGCACGATTCCTTCGGGGCTGCCCACCCCGCACCTGCCGGCGTTTTCCTTCACCGACATCAGCACCTTGTTTAGCTCGGCCCTAGCGGTGGCGCTGCTGGCCGCGATTGAGAGCCTGCTCTCGGCGGTGGTAGCCGACAGCATGACCATCGCTGAGCGCCACGACCCCGACCGCGAACTGCTGGGCTCTGGCCTCGCCAACCTGCTGGCCCCGATCTTCGGCGGGATTCCCGCTACGGGAGCCATCGCTCGCACCGCGGTGAACGTGCGCTCGGGCGGGCAGACCCGGCTCTCGGGTATGATCCACGCCCTGTTTTTGCTGCTGGCGGTGGCGGTTTTGGGCCACTGGGCCAGCGCCATCCCCAGAGCGGCCCTGGCGGGAGTCCTGATGGTCACGGCTTTTCGCATGGTGGAGTGGGAAGCGGTACAGGCCATTTTGCGCTCGACCAAGAGTGACCTCAGCACCATGCTGGTGACGATGGGGATGACGGTAGCCTTCGATTTGGTGCTCGCCATCGAAGTGGGGCTGGTGCTGGCGGGGATTTTGTTCATTCAGCGGATGCGCCGCAGCGTTAGCGTGGAGGCGATTGACTTGGGAGCCGAGATACCTCATCACCTGGGGGCCGACCACGACCTGCTGAAGGAGCGGGTGGTGGCTTTTCGGGTAGATGGGCCGCTGTTTTTCGCGGCGGCAGGGGAGTTTATCGCCGGCCTCGAGCAAATCCGCAGCGTGGACGCTCTGATTTTGCGTTTGCGACGAGTCAAGGTGATAGATGCCAGCGGAGCTAATGCGCTGGTGACAATGAAGAAGGCGCTGGAGCGCAAGGGCATCAAGTTTCTGATTTCTGGCTTGCAGCCGCAACCCAAACAAGTGCTGGAGCGAATGAACCTGCTGGACGAACTCACCAGCGATGGTCACCATCTTTTTGAGACCACCGACGCCGCCATTGCCCACGCTTGGAGCCATGTCGAACGCAACCGGGCTGCATCAGCCTAAAAGGTTGCCCTCCCGGACGGGTTCTGCCCTCGTGGATGAGGGTTTAGAAAGTCAACACTCTACGCACCGCGTCCAGCACCCGCTTGGCGTCAGGTCGGTAGAAGTTTTCCACCGCGCTAAAGGGTGGGTAAGGCGAATCCCAACCTGCCACCCGGACGATGGGGGCCTGCAAGTAGTCCAGGGCTTCTTCGGCGATGCGGGCGGCAATCTCCGCGCCGAAACCGCCGGTGCGCATGGCCTCGTAGACGATGACGGCCCGTCCAGTTTTCCTCACTGATTCCAGGACGGTTTCCGTGTCGAGCGGAACCAGGGTCTCGAGTTCCACGACCTCGAGTTCCACCCCCTCTTTAGCCGCGACCTCGGCGGCTTTTTGGCAGACTTCGACCATCCCGCCGTAGCAGAACAGGCTGGCCACATTGCCCTCGCGGACCACTCGAGCCCGCCCAATCGGCAGGGTGTAGTACCCTTCAGGGACCTCGGCCTTCACGCCCCGGTAAAGCTTGATGGCTTCGAGGAAAAACACCGGGTCGGGGTCTTCGATGGCTGCCAGGAGCAAACCTTTAGCTCTCTCTGGACTACTGGGAATGATGACCTTCACGCCCGGTACGTGGCTCAAAATCGCTTCAGGGCTATCGGCGTGCTGCTCGGGGGTCTTGACCCCGCCGCCATAGGGAGCCCGGATCACCATCGGCACGCTGAAGCGCCCCCTGGTGCGGTGGCGCATTCGCCCGAGGTGCGAGAGAATCTGGTCGAGTGCTGGATAGAGAAACCCCGCGAACTGAATTTCGGCCACAGGGCGCAGACCCGCCATCGCCATCCCGATGCCCAGTCCCACGATCCCCGACTCGGCGAGCGGGGTGTCAAAGACCCGCTTCTCACCATACTTTGGCTGAAGCCCGTCTGAGGCGCGGAAAACCCCACCCATCCGCCCCACGTCCTCGCCGAAGAGCACGACGCGTTGGTCCCGCCCCAGCGCTAAATCCAGTGCCTCGTTGATGGCCTGGACGTTGTTGAGCGTTTTGGTTTTGCGGTCCCGGTCGGCGATCATAACAGAGCCTCCAAGGTAAGCGATGAGCCATGAGTCATGAGCCATGAGCAAGGGCGGGTTGTGGGCTGTGGGTTGTAGGGTGTAGGAGAGGCTTTCTCTACAACCCACAAACTAAGTCCTACACCCTGTTTTAGCTCATCGCTCATGGCTAGTTGCGCATTGCTCATACCTCACCCCGCAAATATTCCCAGGCGGCTTTCTGGTCGGCACCCATCTCGGCGTAGACCTGCTCGACGATCTCCCAAGGTTTAGGCTCGGGGGCGCGGTCGGCCTCCTCGACGGCGGCGAGGAACTCGGCCTCGAGTTCCCCCGTCAACCCCCGCTCCTTTTCTTCGTCCCACAGCCCCAAATGGTTCAGCAGGCCGCGCATCCGCAGGATAGGGTCACGCTTTTCCCACGCGGCGGTTTCCTCCTCTGTGCGGTAGCGCGAAGGGTCGTCGGAGCTTGTGTGCGGCGCGATGCGGTAGGTAATCGCCTCGATCAGCGTGGGGCCCTCGCCACGTCTGGCCCGCTCGGCAGCCTCCTTCGCCACGCTCCACACCGCCACCAGGTCGTTCCCGTCTACCACCACGCCGGGAATCCCGTACCCCTGCGCCTTGAGCGCCACCCGTTGCACCTTCATCTGCTTGGAGGTGGGCACGCTGATGGCCCAGCCGTTGTTCTGTACCATGAAGATCACCGGCGCGTCGAACACCGAGGCGAAGTTCAGCCCCTCGTGAAAATCTCCCTCCGAGGTCCCGCCATCGCCGATGAAGGCCGCGACGATGTTGTCGGTGCCCTTGATCCGTTGGGCGTGGGCGATTCCGGCGGCCTGAGGAATCTGGGTGGCGATGGGGATATAGAACTGAATCATGTTTACGTCATCGGGGATGCGCCAGCCCGCGGGGTCGGCCCGCCAGCTCAGGATCAGGTTCGCCAGTGGCATCCCGAAGGCGATGGCGGCGGCGGTTTCGCGGTAGCTGGGGACCAGCCAGTCGCTTTTTCGCAAGGCCAGCGCGATCCCCACCTGTGCCGCCTCCTGCCCGCGAAAGGGAGGGAACACCCCGAGCCGTCCCTGGCGCTGCAAAATAATCACCCGCTCGTCGAAGGTGCGGGCGCGTCGCAAGGCGCGGTAGCCCGTGAGCAGCTCTTCTGTGCTGAGAGGCAAATCCCGAAGCGGCCTGCCCGCATCGTCCAGATATTGCACGGTATCCACGCGCCCAGTTTAGCCCAACTCCGCTTAGATTCCTCTGAGAGCCGAAAAAGCAGAATAGATTCACGAGCAAGAGGTATTGTGAAATAATGTACATAATAGGTAGTGTTGTCATTCCGAGTGAAGGCGAAGAATCCCACAAGCCCTCCAGTACGTAATATCTCAGGCATCAAAAACCTCGTCCTGTACGAGAGGTGTTAACAAAAGACACCCGTACGCGGACGACGCGCCTAAGTACCGGCATCGCCGGGCCGCTTCACTGGTCGCCCCTACAGTTCTGCACGTTGAGGGGCCGGGCTTGAAGGGGGGAGGTTTCTGTCCTAGCGCTGGACAAAAGACGCGCTGTAGGATGTTTCGCTATTGCAGGATAGGACAACGGATAAGCGAGAGGCATTCAGCGGTCTCGGAGTGCCACTTATGAATGGTAGATTACTGCCGGACGTGTAAATATCGTCCCAGACGTTCGACAGCCAGGCTAATCTCGTCGGTTTTCTTGCAGAAGGCGAAGCGGAACAAGCCTTCGGGAGCCGGGTTCTGCGCGTAGAAAGCGCTTCCCGGAATGATCGTCACTTTGGCCTCGCGTACAAGAGTCTCCGCATCCAGATTGGGTAGTTTCGCGGTCAAAAAGTATGTTCCGGCAGGGGAGAAGGTCTGGATGCCGAGCGAGTTCAGGCCCTCCTCGAGCAACTCCTTCCGCCGCCCATAACTTTCGCGCAACTCGGCGTAGAAGCCCTCACGCCTCGCTAGCGGCAGCGCTTCCGCTACCGCCGCCTGGAGCGGCGAGGCCGAGCAAAACGAGGCCCACTGCCGCATCCCGGCGAGTGCGCTGGCGAGCCCGGGCGGCGTCACGATCCAGCCGATCCGCCAGCCGGTGGCCTCGAGGCGCTTCCCCGCTGAGCCCACGGTAAAGGTGCGCTCCGGGGCCAGTTCCCGGATCTTTGCCGGGGGAGAGCCGAAGTAGAGTTCGTCGTACACCTCATCGCTGATGATCCAGAGGTCGTGTCTGCGGGCTAGGGACACGATTTGCTCGAGGGTCTGGTGCGAAAAGACAGAACCGGTGGGATTATACGGACTGTTGACCAGCAGGGCTTTGGTTCGAGGGCTAATTGCCCGTTTCAGAGCGGGTAAATCGAGTTCCCATTCGTCCGTCAGCCGCATCGGGACCAGGACCGGCGCGGCCCCGGCCATCTGGGCCTGCGGGATATACACGTCGAAGTAGGGCTCGAGCATCAGCACCTCGTCGCCCGTGCCATAGAGCGCTAATGCCAAGGCGTGCAGCGCCTCCGTTGCCCCGGCAGTAATCACCACGTTGGCGCCGTCCACACCCAAATCTTCTGCGATGGCCTCGCGCAGTTTGGACAAACCAGCAGGCGGGGTGTACTGGTCAACGCTGCCGACGGCCCGGCGAGCGGCCTCGAGCAGAAACTCGGGCGGCGGGTTGGAAGGGAAGCCCTGCCCCAGGTTGATCGCCCCGTGCTGTGCGGCGAGGCGACTCATGTGGGCGAAGATGCTCTCTTTGGAAAGCTGGGTGCGGGGGTGAAGCCAGCGTGACACGAGAAAAATGATACCTCGGTACTTTTTGCTTATCTACACAATCCAATCTGATTCAGGCGCTGCCTTCAATCTTATTTTTGATGGTCTGGAGGCCGTGGTCAAAGTCTTTTTGTGGGAACCCTAGCGCATTCATGGTCTGCGCGACTTTATCCGCGATCGCACTTGGCAGGGTGTAGCTAAAGATTAGGTGGACGTCGGTCATCTCGCCCGCTTGCTTGAAGGTCAGGCTGCCTTCGCTCTTGACTGCTTCGACTTGATCAGCTTCGTGGATACTGCTCCACTTGATAAGCTGGTTTTCGACCTGCTCGGTGGTTTGTGCATCGAATTCCACTTTGGTACCCAGTGGGCCACGCACCACCCAGTGGCTGGTATTCTCGCCAGTGCGGCGGATCGATTCGACGCTGCTAATAAACTCGGAGAAGTTCTCGAAGTTCTGAAAGAACTGGTATACCTGGGCGATAGGTGCCTTAATGCTAATGGATTTCTCGATTTTGGTCATTGTGGACCTCCTGTTGAAGTATCAGCCAAACTCCGCCTAGCCATATGGGGAGGCACTACATTTGCCACAGTTCTGCAAAAATCCCACTTCCTAGGTGCTGGCGTTACCGGCAATTTGTGCTGGGCTCGAGCCCTAGATCCGAAGCTGGGTGTCGTACAGGTTGGCGTACACCCCGCCTGCCCGAATCAGTTCCTCGTGCGCGCCCTCCTCGGCGATCCCGCCCTCGCCTAATACCAAAATTCGCTCAGCGTGGCGCACGGTGGAGAGGCGGTGAGCGATGATCAGCGTGGTGCGGCCTCGGGAGAGCCGCTCGAGGGACTCTTGCACTACCCGCTCGCTTTCGCTGTCCAAGGCACTCGTGGCCTCGTCGAAGATCAGGATGGGTGGGTTTTTGAGGAAGACCCGGGCGATGGAGAGCCGCTGCTTCTGCCCGCCCGAGAGCTTCACCCCGCGCTGGCCGATGTCGGTGTCGTAGCCGTCCGGCAGGGCCAGGATGAACTCGTGGGCGTTGGCCTTCTTGGCGGCCTCGACGATTTCTTCGGGGGTGGCCCCCAGCTTCCCGTAGCGGATGTTCTCCGCCACCGTCCCCGCGAAAAGATACACGTCCTGCTGCACCACGCCGACGTGCCGCCGCAGCGATCTTAGCTTTATGTCGCGGATGTCCCTGCCGTCGAGCAGGATTTGCCCGTCCGTCACCTCGTAAAAGCGCGGAATCAGCGAGCACAGCGTGGTCTTGCCCACGCCCGAAGGCCCTACCAGGGCGACCAACTCGCCCGCTTCGATGCTCAGGGATAAATCCTCGAGCACGTAGTCGTGGTCTTCGTGGTATTTGAAGGTGACGTTTTTGAATTGCACGTTCCCCCGGACGTGCTCGAGCTCAACTGCGCCCTCTGTGTCCTGAATATCCGGCTCGATCTCCATGATTTCCATGAACCGCTCGAAGCCCGTGCCGCCCTCCTGATAGAGCCGGGCGAAGTTGACGAAGCGGTTAATCGGGTCCACCAGGATGCCGACGTAGAGCAGGTATGTTACTAAGTCGGGCAAACCCAGGGTGGAACGGGCAATCGCCGCGCCGCCGAACACCGCGACGGCGATGGTCAGAAGCTGGGTGAAGGCGGTCATGCCGTTGGAGAAGAACATTTCGGCCCAGTGGCTCTCGCGCATGGCCCCCAAGAAACGCCGGTTCTGCGCGTCAAACTTCTGCTGTTCCTGGGCTTGGTTGCTGAAAGACTGCACCACCCGAATTCCTGCCAGCGTGTCCTCGACCTGCGCGTTCACGTCGCCGATACGGGAGCGCATGAGCCGTAGCGCCTGGCGCATTTTATGGCTCGAGTACAGCGCAAACGCCAGCATCGGCGGCAGGAAGAGGAAGACGATGAGGGTCAGCTCCAAGTTGACCGTCGCCAGAATCACGAAGACCCCGACCGCCTTCACGAGCGCGATGGCGAGGTCTTCCGGCGCGTGGTGGGCCAGCTCCCCGAGGTTGTAGAGGTCGTTGGTGAGGCGGGACATGAGCTGTCCGGTGCGCTGCGAGTCGTAAAAGCTGAAGGAGAGCTTTTGGTAGTGCGCGAA
>PSMF01000013.1:0-12188 GCA_040290005.1 Meiothermus sp. | reverse complement strand
TCATGTGCCCCTGGAAGTCTACGAAGAAATTGCAGAGGGCGTGAAGTGCCACCAGCCCGAGCATCAACGCGCCCACCATGTAGATTTGCCGCAGCGCATCGGGGTTATCGCCGACCAAGATATTTTTGGTGATGAGGCTGACGCACAGCGGGAATATCAGCGTGATGGCCGCTACGACGAAGGCGCAGATGAGGTCTAGGGTGAGAATGCGGCGGTAAGGCTTGTAGTAGGACAAAAACTTTTGCAGTCGAGAACGCATTAATCCTCCACCGTTTTTGAAGGCCAACACAGGGTCAGCCTTCGGCGGGTTGTTGGCTTGGGCGATGTCATCGGGGCGAAAGTGAGGCGGACTCTTAAATTCGCCAACACTCAGCACAGCATGAAACATCGCAAGAGAAAGGCCGTCTCGCGGTGAAGGGAAACGATTTCCTGTTTGTGGTCAGCCGAAGTGGGGAAGGTCTAAAAGCGTGGAGTGCCGAATGCGCTCAGTCGCAAATACTTTGTTTAGATTCATCTGCTGGCTTATGAATTCACGCCAGTAGCAAGTAGTTTTTATCAGCTTTCAGACCAGTCTTTCCCCGCTTAAGCTGCCACTATCACCGTTTTGTAGGCAGTTTGCAGAATCTCTTTTCATGTCTCCTCCCCAATCCAACTTCGCTCGAGGGTAGCACAGTCCAATTCCGAGGGTCAACTGTGCCCGGCGATAGAGTGCGGCTGGTACAGTTCTTCTAAGCGCCGAATTTCCTCGTCGGAGAGCTTGAGCTCTACGGAGTGGATGGCATCCTCGAGGTGTCCCGGCTTGCTCGCCCCCACAATCGGGCTGGTGACACCGCGTTTATGCAGCAGCCAGGCCAGCGCGACCTGAGCAGGGGAGACCCCGCGCCCCCTGGCGACCTCGCCCACCCGGTCCACGATGTCGAAATCCGAAGGGTGGGTATAGAGGTTGTCGGCGAAGGCATCGGTTTGGGCGCGGCTGGTGAGCTTATTTCCCTCGCGGGTGCGGTTCCCGGCCAGAATGCCCCTTGCCAGTGGGCTCCAGGGGAGGAGGCCCACGCCCATCTCGGCGCACTGCGGGTTCATCTCGCGCTCCTCCTCGCGGTAGAGCAGGTTGTAATGGTTCTGCATCGAGACGAACCGGGTCCAGCCGTGCAGGTCGGCGGTGTATTGGGCCTTGGCGAACTGCCAGGCGAACATGCTGCTGGCCCCGATGTAGCGCACCCGGCCCGATTTCACCAGGTCGTGCAGGGCTTCCATGGTCTCCTCGATGGGGGTGTTATAGTCCCAGCGGTGAATTTGGTAGAGGTCAATGTAGTCGGTGGTGAGGCGCTTCAGCGAGGCATCCACCTGGTCGAAGATGTGCTTGCGCGAGAGGCCCCGGTCGTTGGGCCCCGGCCCCATCTCGCCGTGGACTTTGGTGGCGATCACCACCTCCTCGCGTCTGGCGTATTTGGTGAGCAAGGCCCCGGTGATCTCCTCGCTGCGCCCACGCGAGTACACGTTGGCGGTATCGAAGAAATTGATGCCCGCTTCGACCGCCTGCCGTACGAAGGGCTCGGCGGCATCTTGTTCCAAGCTCCAGGGCCGTAGCGCCGGGTCGCCGTAGGTCATCATCCCGAGACAGATTCTCGAGACCTTTAATCCCGTTTTCCCCAGCCGGACGTATTCCATGCGAACCTCCTGCGGTGAGCTTATGGCCCGGATGTCATAGCCAAAAGGCTACAAAATCACCCTGGCTGTCGTTCTGAGCGAGCTTTTAGCCCTGAGCTTTGCCGAAGGGGAAGAATCCCATATGTGCTCCAGGACGTAATATCTCGGGTAGAAAAACCCTCGTCCTATACCCTAGATGCTTAGGGTTGACGCGCGTAGGGGCGGGTCTGAGACCCGCCCTACACTCTCCGTAAACTGATGGGCAACATAGGCAAGGAGAGGGTTATTTTGCAGCCTTCAGCAAAGCAATATAGTCGTCGAGCTTTAGGCTGGCTCCGCCCACGAGACCGCCGTCAATGTCGGGTTGGCTGAAGAGGGCGGCGGCGTTGTCGGGCTTCACCGAGCCGCCGTAGAGGATGCGAACCTCATTGGCGAAGCCTAAATCGAAGCGCTGCGCGAGCCAGGTGCGGATTTCCTTGTGCATGGCCTGGGCATCCTCGGGGGTGGCGGTTTTGCCGGTCCCGATGGCCCAAACCGGCTCGTAGGCGATGACCAGGTGGTCCGCACTTTGTGGGGTCATGCCGTCTACGCTGCCCTCAAGCTGCTTCAGCGTGTAGGCCACATGGTTCCCCGCCTCGCGCACCTCGAGCGGCTCGCCCACGCACAGGATAGGGATGATGTTGTATTCCAAAAGCACCTTGGCTTTTTCCGCCACCAGCGCGTCGGTTTCGCCGTGATAGCTGCGCCGCTCGGAATGGCCCACAACGGTGTATTTGCAAGCAAGGTCGGCGAGCATCTTCACCGAGACCTCGCCCGTGTAGGCTCCCTCTAAGTGCGAGGAAACGTCCTGTGCACCCCAGTAAATCCCGTTGCCCTCGAGGACTTCCAAAGCATAAGGCAGAGAAGTATACGAGACCATCAGCGCGGCCTCGGCCTGAACTTTAGGCAGCTTGTCCACGAGGTCGCGGAACCACATCTTGGCCTCGGAGGGGGTCTTGTACATCTTCCAGTTGCCAGCGACCAGTTTTTTACGCATAGGCTCTCCGAAAACTGTTCTGGGTCATTCTATGCTTCGCCGAGGCTCGGTATCCGCCAAGGGGCCGGTATGCACGAAAGTAGTCCACCTCGCAAACTCTGGGGAAAGGTATATGGCGGTCTTCTTCGCGTACTTCGTGTGGCCGCTCGTAGATACCCAGCATGAACGGCATCGGATACTGTGGAGACTGCTGCACCGTCCGCAGCTTGGTGTTGTTAACATAGAAATCAACGTGTGTGGGTGTCCACTCTACCGCGTAGATGTTGTACTCGGCGGCGTTGATGAGCAGATAATCCTCGTACAGCTCCTCCCGTAGTTTTGGGTCGTCCCAGGTCAGGATGCCGTAATCCACTCGAGACCGCTCCACCCCGATGTTCCCGCCGTGTATCTCAAACACCCGAATCTCGCCCGCGTTGGGCTCGTCAAATCCGATCATCCACAGCGCCACGTGATACCCCACCACCGGAACCGCCTTAAGGCGCGTTTCGAAAAGGCCAAATAGGGGGGTGTAGTGCCTGACCGGGGGAAGGTCTTGGGTCACGACGAACTCGGGATTGTAGTGCCGAAACTGCCCGATGCGGCTGCCCTTCGCACCCGAGAAGTGTACAGTTTGCAGGTTCGAAGCACGCTCACCGCCGTCAACCCAAGGCGTTTGGTCTTCCTCGATCCGCAGCTTGAGTGATCCATCCCCAACCTCGAGCCGCGCGGCAGAGCGCTCAAGGCTGCTCCAGTGCGGGAGAAGATAGGGAGACCATTTTGTCGTATCCAGGTGGTTGTCCTCGAATTCATCGAAAAACTCGAGGACATACCCTGGTTTATCTTTAGGGTTGGGTGGAAAGTCCATCGGCGGCTAGCTCAGCGCGTCTATCCCTGGGAGCGTGCCCAGCTCGAGCAGTTCCAAACTCGCCCCGCCACCCGTCGAGACGTGGCTAAACTTATCGGCCACACCAAGCTTGTTGGCTGCTGCCACCGAGTCCCCGCCGCCGATGACGCTGAAAGCCCCGTCTAAATCGGCAATCGCCTGCCCTACGGCGAGTGTACCTTTAGCGAAGTCATCGGTCTCGAACACGCCCATCGGCCCGTTCCAGAGCACGGTTTTGGCCCCGCGAAGGGCGTTGGTGAAGAGCTTCTGGGTCTGTGGCCCGATGTCTAGCCCCATCCAGCCCGGCTCGATATGGTTGGCGGGCATCACTTTGGTCTCCGCCCCCACCTCGATTTTCTGTGCGGCGATAACATCGGTGGGGAGGAGAAAGCGTACACCCTCGGCTTCGGCCTCCTCGAGCAAATCTCGAGCCAACTCCAGCTTGTCATCCTCCACGAGTGATTTTCCTACCTCGCCCCCGTTGGCCTTGATGAAGGTAAAGGCCATCGCCCCGCCGATCAGCATCCCGTCTACTTTGGGTAGCAGGTTCTGGATTACGCCGATCTTGTCGGAAACCTTGGCCCCGCCGAGCACGACCCAGTAAGGGTGTTCGGGATTCTCTAGGACGCGCTTGAGGCTGCTCACTTCCTTTTCCATCAACAGCCCGGCGTAGCTCGGCAGAAATTTCGCAACGCCGGTGACGGAGGCGTGGGCGCGGTGGGCACTGCCGAAGGCATCGAGCACGAAGGCGTCACCGAGGCGAGCGTATTTCTGCGCCAGGGCCTCGTCGTTCTTCTCCTCGCCCAGCTCGAAGCGCACGTTGTCCAGCAGCGCTACTGAGCCTGTGGGCAGGGCTTTTACCTGTTCCAGCACCGCGTCCGAGCCCGGAAGCAAATCCGCGCCGCCGCCGATGAAGGTCACGGGCTTGCCCAGCTTTTGCTCTAGAACCTTGGCGATGGGCTCGAGGCTGCTTTCTTTGTCAAACCCGCCTTTGGGACGGCCCAAATGGCTGAACAGCACCAGGGAAGCGCCCTGCTCGAGCAGATGCTTGAGGGTAGGCAGGCTGGCGACCACTCGGGTATCGTCTTTGACCTTGCCCTCCTTCATCGGTACGTTGTAATCCACCCGCACCAGCACGCGCTTCCCGTTGGCATCAAAATCCTTGAGCGTTCGCATGAATCCTCCAAAAAAATCCCCTCTCCCCTTGCTCGTACCCGCACAGCGGGGGGGCCTGTGGCCCTGAGCGTGGGAGAGGGCTAGGGTGAGGGGTCGAAACCGCAGGTTTCGTGAGTGCTGTGAAAGTCAAAGGCATTCGCCAAAAGAGGGGAACGCTTCGCGTCATCTGGCTCACCCCCTCACCCGGCCTCTCCCACGAGGGGAGAGGAGTTTAGGCTTAGGCGCT
This sequence comes from Meiothermus sp., assembly GCA_040290005.1. GTDB lineage: Bacteria > Deinococcota > Deinococci > Deinococcales > Thermaceae > Meiothermus. The sequence continues at coordinate 7,241 of PSMF01000013.1, read as the reverse complement.
TACCGGCAGCTTTTGGCCGATGTACTGGGTGAGATCGGCGACGCGGCAGGAGTAACCCCACTCGTTGTCGTACCAGCTAATCACCTTGACCAAGTTCCCGCCCACCACCATCGTATCCAGGGCGCTGAAAATGGATGAGTGGGAATCGCCCTTCAGGTCGAGGGAAACCAGGGGCTCCTCAGTGTAGTCCAGGATGCCCTTCATCGCGCCGGTAGCGTACTCTTTCATGGCGGCGTTGACTTCGTCTTTGGTGACGTTTTTGGCGAGTAGCGCAGTAAAATCCACCACGCTCACCGTGGGAGTGGGTACGCGGAAGCTCATCCCGCCAAACTTGCCCTGCAGTTCGGGGATCACCAAGCCGACGGCCTTCGCCGCGCCGGTTTCGCTGGGGACGATGTTCATCGCGGCGGCCCTGGCGTCGCGCGGGTCGTCTTTGGCTGCATCCACCAGGCTTTGCGAGGCGGTGTAGGAGTGGACGGTGGTGAGGATGCCCTTCTCGATGCCGAATCTGTCGTTGAGGACTTTGGCGACGGGGGCCAGACCGTTGGTGGTGCAGCTCGCGTTGGAGATGACGTGGTGCTTGTCGGGGTCGTACATGTTCTCGTTCACGCCCATCACCACGGTGAGCATGTCGCCCTTGCCCGGCGCACTGATGATGACCTTTTTGGCCCCGGCTTGGAGGTGGGCTGTCGCGGCCTCGAGCTTGGTAAAGCGTCCGGTGCTCTCGATCACCACGTCCACACCGATCTCGCCCCAGGGCAGTTTGGCAGGGTCTTTCTCCTCGTAGACCCGGATGGTCTTGCCGTCCACGATGAGGTTGTTTTCGTCGTAGGAGACGGTGCCGGGGAAGCGCCCGTAGTTAGAGTCGTACTTCAAGAGGTGAGCCAGGATAGAGTTGTCGGTGAGGTCGTTGACGGCCACCACATCCACGCCGCGCTCTTGCAGAATGCGGAATACCTGGCGTCCGATGCGGCCAAATCCGTTGATGCCTACTTTCATTTTCTTACCTCCTCAGGGAACTGTAGGGTTTTAGGCGATGTGGAATCTCTTCCAGCCAAGCCAAAGCCTAGCATACCACCGTCAGGGAAACCGACTTTGAGGTAAAACGCAGAAAGCCGAAGGCCCCAAGCTGAAAGCAAAGGTCTGTCTAAAACGAGAAAGTCTCGATATTGTAAAAGCGTGCCCTGTACGGGGTTCACTCCGCGACCTCGAAGAATTTGGACTCCAGCAGTGTGAACTCCTGGCCTAACTCCGCCCGGAACTTAGCCTCCGTCGCTCGCAACAGCATCCTGGGCACTTCTTCCCACTGGGTCCGGCTGGCCCAGTGAATCACCAGGATAATCACGTTGGGAAACTCGAGTTCCTGCCATACCTGTTTGCGGATAAAGCCCGGCTGGGCTGCCAAAACCGAGGTCCGGATGCGCTCGTCGGCCTCGAGAAATCTCGTTTGTAGCCGCTGCGGAACGTGAAACTTAAGCCACTCGACAACCATATTCACCTTTTGAACAGGGCTTCGGCGGATTTTTGTGCCGCGTCCAGCGCGGCTTTGGCCGTGAGCTTTCCCGAGACCGCATCCTTGACCGCTCGGCCCAGAACGTCAGAGCGAATTTGCTCCCAGACGGTAAAGGCGGGTTCAAACTTGGCCGTCCGAGCTTGATCGGTCAGCATGGCGAGCTGAGCGGTTTGCGCGGGGCTGATGGGGACGTAGTTTGTAGCTGCCGCGAAGTTAGGCTGGGCCCCAGCGGCATACTCGAGAAACCGCATCGCCAATTTTTTTCTTCGGCGGACGCAGGCTTGAAAACCACGAGGTTCGCGCCCTGCATCAACGAGTAACCCGGATTTGGGGCGTTCGCGCCGGGGACGGTGGAAATGCCCACCCCGAATTTAGCCTCCTGGAGGTAATAGCTGTAGCCTGCCGAGCTGTCAACCGCAAACCCGAATACACCTGAGTCAAAGTTGGAATTGATGTAGCCGTAGGGAATCGCCCGCGCCCAGCCCTCGTTTACGCCCTGCACGAGCCGCTCGAGCGCCCTCACGCCAGCCGCCGAGTTCAGCAGCAACCTTCCGTTTTGCAGATAATCCCCGCCCAGATTGAACAACCAATAGCTGAAGGTTGAAACCTCCGGCGTGAACCAGTACACCGGCTGGCCCTCGGCCTTGGAGATACGTTTAGCGGTTGGGATCACCTCCTCGAGCGTTGCTGGAACCTTTGCGCCGTATTTCTTGAGCAAATCGCGGTTGGAGTACAGCAGTTGCAGGCTTCTGCTAAACAGCAGGCCGTAAAACCGACCTTTGATTTTCACTGTCTCAATCAGGATTGGATTGATGTTTGGGCTGATATTGAGGGGCTCGAGCCCCGCTTGCTGATAAACCGCGACCTGCGCGTCGGTGGCTTGCGCCAGGGCAGGAAGATTGTGCTTGGGAAGGGCAGTTTTCACCTTGCTGAAGACCCCGCCGTAGCTGCCTTTGGAACTCGGCTTGATGCAGCCTTTCCCGGCTTGGGTTTTGTTGAACTCCAGCACCACTTTATCCAGCGCCGCTTCCGGCGCACCGCCCCGGAATCCGTGCCAGAATTCCGCGACCACAACCGCTTTTTCGCACTGAGCTTTGATTTGGTCCTTGAGGTCGGGTGCGGCGAAACCATGACCCAGCAATGCTAAGCCGATTAGCAACGTTCCCGGTGTCCTCATAGGCCTAAACTATACCCTGCATGGGTTCTGCCCGCCCTGAGGTTTGGCTGACCTGCAAGAATGGCCTAGAATAAGACGTTTTATGGCCGGACTCGAGAACCGCCGCGCGCGGCACGATTACGAAATTTTGGAGACGGTGGAGGCGGGCTTAGCCCTCCAGGGCACCGAGGTCAAGAGCATCCGGGGAGCCCAGGTAGATTTTACCGGGGCCTTTGCCCGTTTTCAGGGGAACGAGCTGTTCCTCGAGGACCTCTACATCGCCCCGTATGAAAAAGGCGGTTACACCAACCACGACCCACGCCGACTGCGCAAGCTGCTCCTGCACCGCCGCGAGCTAAACAAGCTCAAAGCCCAGGTCGAGCAAAAGGGTCTGACGCTGGTCCCACTCAAGATTTACTTCAACGACCGGGGCAAGGCCAAGCTGCTTTTGGCGCTGGCGAGGGGCAAGCGCGACTACCAGAAAAAGGCCGACGACAAAAAGCGGGCGGTGCAGCGGGAGCTAGAAAACTATTGAGCTATGAGCGACTAGCCATGAGCAATGAACTAGAAACGCCGATAGCCTAAAGCCGAAGGCTAGATCACCTCACGTCTAGGACAAGGATTCCTGGGGCTTGGTTTTGCCCCTTCCAGATGGAGGTCATGTTTTTCAGCTTTCAGCCCTGCCTTAGCTCATCGCTTACTGCTTCTCACCCTCTTACACATCTAATATATGTACCGTAAAACATTGAAGGTTGAGAAACCGATGCGCCTGCTTACGATACTCCTCATCTTGCTGCTGGGCTTTTCCTCGGCCCAGTACGAGAGCCGCCTGCTGGTGGGGTTTCAGGAGACCCAAGCGGTTTATCCCGGCGGGCTCACGGTGGCCTTTGGCCCTGCCGAACTGATCGCCCAAGCCTTAGGGTTGGGCTATTTGGAGGCCGGGGGCCGGGTATACCTGAGCCGGGGCAGCACAGTAGCCGCGTTTTATATCACCGACGATGGTGCCAGGGCCGCCATCAAAAAGGCGGCGTATCGCTCGGGGGGGAACCTCTGGGTGCCGGTACGAACCCTGGCAGCGAACCTCGACTTGCTCTACCGCAATGACTATGGAGCCTCGGTGCTCGCACTCAAACCGGCGCGGCTTTTGGAGGTCAAGCGGGCCAATGCGGGCGGGGCTGAGCGCTATATCCTTAACTTTGACCGCGACGTGCAGGTGCGGCTGCTCTCGAGCAACCCGCCCCGGCTGGCGCTGATCGGTGTGACCGAAACCCCCGACACCGCGCCCGATTCCACCATCACCATCAACAAAACCGACTGGGGCAGCGAACTGATCCTGCCCCAGGGCAGCGACCCGCCCCGCTTGCTGTTCCTGCCGCGTCAGGCCATCGTCGAGCGCGGCGGCAGCGGGCCGGTGGCGCGGGTGGTGCTCGATGCCGGGCACGGCGGGGATGACACCGGGGTGATCGTCAGCAAGCTAGCCGAAAAAGACTTGGTGTTGAGCGTGGTGCAGCGCCTGCAAAAGCTGCTCGAGGCCCGCAACGTAGAAGTGGTCCTGACCCGCAACACCGACAAGGCGGTGGGGCTCCTGGCGCGGGCCCAGTACGCCAGTTCGGCCCAGGTCTTTCTCAGTGTACACGCGGCGGCGGGGACCGAGGCCAACGTCTACAGCTACCCTGAGGTCCAGACCCTGCGGCTGCTGGAAAAAGGCCGCGAGCTCTCGCCCAAAACCCCGGCCAACCAAAAGCCGGTGCTGGAGCGCTACGTGGCCCCACCCGGCTCGGCGGCGCGGTTCGCGCAAGGGATTTCCGAGGCCCTGGCCGGGGCGGCGATCACCGCCCATGTCAGCCAGGACGCCATGTACGTGCTCTCGCAGGCGGGCGGAGCGGCGGTACTCTCCGAGCTGGGCTTTGAGACCCTGCGCACCCCGCAAGGCCGCGACTCGGTGGCCTCGGCGCTGGCCCAAGCCATCTTTTCTTACCTGGGTCTGCCCGCGTCCAAGCCGGTTTCCTCCACCCCGGCGCCGAAACCCGGAGGCAGTAAGCCATGATTCGCCTGTTGAGCTTCACCAACCTGGTCGGTCTGGCGGTGCTGATCGTGGGAATTTGGGCCCTGAGCCTCAGCCAAAGCGGCCAAGACACCCGCCAGCTCAACCTGCCGGGGGATATCGAGCCGGGCGGGACCAAAACCCTCAAGCTGCACTTCGCCAGCGACAGCGGTCTTGGCTTCAAGGTGGAGGCCAGACCGGTGCAGACCGAAGAGGGCGAGGACCTGCTCAACCGGGCCATGGCCGAACTGGTCAAGGGCCCCCAAGCCCCCGGAGCCGCCGCTTTAGTTCCGGCGGGAACCCCGGCACCCACCGTATTTTTGCGCGATAACACGGCTTATGTGGACCTGCCCGCCGCCTACGGCAAGCTCGACTACGGTACCGTGGCTGAGACCCAGTTGATCTATGGCATCGCCACCACCCTCTTGGAGTTCAAAGAGGTCTCGGCGGTGAAGTTTATGCTGGATGGCAAGGACGTGGAGAGCCTGGGCCACCTCTCGCTGGTAGACCCGTTCAAACGCCAACAACGCTAACTTGTAAGAAATAAAGCTGAATTGTTCTGCTTCGCAAGGTGCCGCTGAGGCCGTATTCATCTTGTGACCAACTTATGACCAACCCTGCCATACCTTGGGTGGGTCAAAGGAGGGACGCACTATTCAGCCAGTTTAGGTCGCAATTGCTGGACCGAGAACGGTCAGGAAGTTTTGCACGGTCTAACGCCCCAACAGAGGAGAGGTGTTATGGCAAAGTACACTTTCAGCTTGGATAGTTACGAGATCAAGGATACCCGTTCCCGCCACGAAGACACAAACTATGTCTCTGTGGGATTAAGTGTAAACGGCATCCAAGTGGGGGAGCCGCTAACGAAGTTCATGGGCAATCAGAACAATGGGAGTTACGAGGTCGGCTTGGCATTCGAAAATGTCGAGGTGCCGGATGGGGCTCATGTGGTGATGATCTATAACATTCTCAACAAGGGGCATGGCGACCAGAACAAAACAATTCAGGTCATAACAGATGGACTATTTTGGCAGAGATAGCAAAAAATAGCTTACGAGTGGATTAACGCGGATTGCGACGGCCCCATAACCCCTCCTCAGGGTCGGCGCATCGAGTGGCGCAGCGACGAGTTGAAGGTTGTTTCCCTGGGTCAGAAATACGTAGAGACCATGGACGAGCCGGGGAATGATTCGCCGTTTGGCTGCGGAGGCAATTCCCACTACATCGTGTATTTTTCCAAAACCCTGGTCGAAGAGGACCGTCCGGCAATCGATAAGCTGGCAATCGACAGGGGTGTTGATGTGCGCGACCACCGCCCTAATCAGAAAGAAAGTTTGTTCGGATAATAAGGGTGAAGCAGGGGGCATAGCCTATCAATTGTGGGAACCGGGTGCTCCACCGCTGGAGCACCCGGATATTTTTCTCGAACCCCGCCTGTTATAGTAGCCCCTGTCAAAGATGACCCTATCTGAACTCCAACAGGCCGTGGACCAGTTTGACCGTGCTCGAGGTTGGCATGCCGTAGACCCGGCGCATATTGGACTACACCTGCTCGAAGAACTCGGGGAGATCGCCCGAGAGCTGCTGCGGCGCACAGCTTACAAAGGAGGCGACGGAGATATCGCTCAGGAGATGGCTGATCTGCTGATCCTGGTCGCAAAACTCGCCAACCGGCTTGGGATCGAACTCGAGCCCGCCGTCTCCTCGAAGCTCGAGGAGCTCAACCGGCGGTTTCCAGTTGAGACCGGAAAAGCTGCCATAGACCGCTACAACGCCACCCTGAAGGAGCCCCGTGAGGATTGAGCGGCTGACCCTCCAGGGGTTCAAGTCCTTTGGTGAACGCACCGTGCTGGACTTTACCCCCGGCATCTTCGGAATCGTCGGCCCCAACGGCTCGGGCAAAAGCAACCTGGTCGAGGCCCTGCGCTGGGCGGTGGGGGCCAGAGCGCGCGAGCTGCGCGGGGAGGAAGCCCTCTCGCTGCTCTTCCACGGGGCCGACGGCAAGGCCCCACTGGGCTTCGCCGAGGTGGGCTTAGAGCTCTCAAGCAGCTCGGGGCGACTGTCGCTGACCCGCCGCCTGGACCGGGACGGCGACACCGAGGTACGGCTGGGCGGCGCCAGGGTTAGCCTGCGCCAGGTCGAGGCGGCCCTGACCGGGACGGGTCTCTCGCGCAGCGGTTACGCCATCGTGGGGCAGGGTGAGGTAGGGCAGATTTTGCAGGCCGGACCGGAAGTGTTGCTGTCTTACCTAGAAGAAGCCGCCGGGTTGCGGGCTGTGACCCAGGCCAGCCGGACCGCGCAGGAGCGCTTGGCGGTGGCCTCGGTGGAGTTCGGGCTGCGGCTATCCGAGGTCTCTGAGCGCAAAACTATGCTCTCCGACAAGGCCCAACAGGCCGAGGCCGCGCGGGGGGCGGCGGCGATGGCGGCGCGGGCACTGGTCCTGCGCCGCAGCGTGCTCTCGGCCAGGGTCCGCGAGGCGGGCGCGGAGGCGCAGACCGCGCGGGCCAAGGCGGGGGAACTCGAGGCCG
>PSMF01000162.1:0-6188 GCA_040290005.1 Meiothermus sp. | reverse complement strand
CAAACCGCTCACCCCATGCCTGAAGGCAGGGGCTTGCGCGGCTTGTTCGGTCAGCAACAGCACTGTGTAGGCGAAGTCATGAAGGAGATTCATCGCTAATCCGTTAGGTATCTTAAGTGTCAGCCGTATTCCCGCGGGCTTAGTCAGAATGAGCCAGAAACTCCAACCATTGTTTCAGCCAATCGGCACAGCGGCTGAGTGCCAGATCAAAGCCTTCTAGCCCCTCAGTAGGACGCACCGCAGCCTGCAATGCTTGCTCTCGCTCCTGCTCAAGTGCTCGCAGCACCCCCCCAACCCTAAGCGCTAGCCAACGCTCGGCAGCAAAACGCCAGGGCGCACCCTTATTGCGGTTCCAGGCAGTTTGGGCCTCGTCTTCTAAAGGCTGCAGCACAGTGGAATCCAAACCCAGCGCACGGGCTTCAGTGACCAAGAACAACACTGCCTCGAGCAAGGCCAGCCCTCGAGCAACCTCCCTAGGAGCCAGGCGGCTCAATAGGTTGAGCGCTGCCCGCGCTTCGGCTCGGGCCCCCGAAATATGGAACTCCAGAACTTGCCGGTCGCTCTGACATTTGTGTAGCTCGTAACGCAGCACGGCATTCTCGCGGATGGCTGGGGAGGCGTCATGGACAATCCGCTCGTTCTGCCGACGGTAGAGCGCCAGATCGGCTTCGAGTTCGCGCACCCTAGCCTCGAGTTCAGCCTTTTGCGTCTTTAGCTGTTCTACCTCGTCTGGCAAACGTTTCTTCCACTGGAAGAAGTTCATTTCAGACCTCCCTGCCCATTGACTGCAGGCAACTATCGCCCTTGACCCTTAACAGTTCTTTAGCGAAGCGGAGTCCTGCTGGCGCTCAAACGGCTCCCGCAGGATTCCTTTTTGGGAAGGCCACCAGGTGCTTAGGGCACAAAAAGCCTCGCCCCTCTCCCAAAGCCCTCCATATCCGCTCAGCGGACAGCTCCATCAGGGCCCTGGCGTAACGCACCTCTACCACCCACTCGCGCTTATACGCCGGGCAGCCTAGGGCTTTCTAGGCTTGGCCGGAGGCCGAGGGGCGGCTTTCCAGCAGGTCTTGTAGCAAAATCAGCGCTGATAGGGCCACAGTGTCCAACCTGCACACCTTGCGCCAGTGGCGGAGGCACCGCCTGCTCCGTGCCCGCCAGTGCCTCCGTATCTCAGGATCGTTGATCCCGTCCTCAAAGCCCCCCAACAGGTAGACCCACACGGCCCATGCAGTCAGGGCATAGATCAGGCAGATCGGCTGGCTCAGGACTTCTAGAAGTTCAAACTCAGCGGTGCGCATCAGCGCCCTCCTGCCCTAACATCGCGGTCAGTCGAAGTAGGAAAGCCAGCGAAGCGAACTGCAACAGCACTGCGAAGTCTACCAGAAAGCGGGGGGCAATACCGTAGAAAAACCCCATTGCCAGACTGCCGAGCATCCAGGCCCCGCCGTAGGCGGTATCAAAGAGGCCGTAGGCGGTTCCGCGCTGTCCTTCGGGGGTGAGGGTCGCCACCGCCGAGCGCATCAGACTCTCTTGGAGTCCCATCGTCCCACCCCACAGCACCGCTGCCAGAAGCAGCAGTGGCAGCCCCCGCCCAAAGAAAAACAGTGGGGTGGTTGGCAGACTCAGCAATGGCAGCACCCACAACATCCGCAAGCCGTAGCGGTCGTAGAGGTGCCCCGCCGCATAAGCCACCAGGGCGTCGGCTCCCATGCTCAGGGCGAACAGCAACGGGATGACGACCTCTGCCACTCGGTGTGTCGCCCCCAGGTGATAGGCCACCAACTGAAAATGGGCGAACCCAGCCACGCTCAAGGCTGCGAAGCCTAAGTAGGCGTAATAAAGCCGGGGGAAGCCTTCCCATGCTCCACTGGAGCTTATGGGATCGGCACGGTTCATACCACTGGCCTGCCGCAGCAACACCAAAGCTAACACGGCCGAACCCACCAAGCCAGCAAACCCCAGGCGATAGCCTCCTCGAGCCACCAACAGCGCTACCAAAAGAGGACCCAAAAAGGCCCCCAGTTGGTCCAGGAGTTCGTGCAGTCCAAAGACTTTACCAAATCCCACCTCCTTCCCCGCATGGGAAAGCAGGGCATCTCGAGCCGGGGTGCGCAATCCCTTGCCCAGGCGCTCAGCAAAAATCAGAGCTGCAGCAGTCCAAGCATTGCCGGCCAAGGCCAACGCGGGAACTGACAGCAAGTTAACAGCATATCCAAAGTACATCAAACTCCAATGTTTGCCCTTCCGGTCTACGTACCTCCCTGAAAGCAACCGGATCAAATATCCTAGAAACTCCCCTACCCCCGAGACTGCCCCCACCGCCAACGCACTAGCTCCTAAAGTGCCAAGAAAGGGGCCACTGATGCTACGCCCACCCTCGTAGGTAAAGTCAGCAAAGAGGCTAACAAAGCCAATCCCAAGCACGAAGCGCATAGCCAACCGCTGCATCTCACTCATGACACCTCCTAGATAGGGGCATACAACCACCTCCGATACCCGTGCCACAAACCAAACAGTTAACCCCGATCGACCATAGCCGGCGCAGCCTACTCAGAGTGGTCTCTTGAACAGATCTACCAGTTGTACCTGCGAGACCGGCCCTGCAATGACTAGCCCAATACCTGCTCCCAGGGAAATATCTGCCGTAACCTTTGCAAATGTTCTACCCAGCCCTGTCCGGAGGGGTAAGATAACTGGTAGAGACCCGGGGCTCGCTCGAGCCCGGTTCCTCAGCCAGTTCAGTTCTGGGGCCTCGAGGAGCCGATCTACTAGGGTCTGCCCCTCTAGCTTGTTTGCGCCCACCGGTCTATGGAGCCACAACCAGCGCAGGGCGGTCCAGAGATCGTTAGGCCCCACCACAACCTTAGGAACTCCGGGCTGCTGGGCTATGCTAGGTGGATCATCTAGGGTATAGAGCAACAGGCACACCCCCTACCTACTGCCCTTGAAAAATCTTGAGGTAAAGATCCGGACCGTAGCTGGTTTGCAATGGCGCTCCCTCCACCAGCTGGAAGGAGGGTTGCCCTTCTTCGCTGCGCCCAGCTCGCAAAAACAGGGCAACCGGCAGGTGCTGCTGGTAAAAACCACGGGCAAAGTCGTACTGGTGGCTAACAAAGAATACCCGGATCCCTTGCTCCAACAAAGCCCGCACGATCTGGCGGGCCACCTCCGAGCCTTCCCGCTCATTGGTCGCAGAGAATGATTCGTTGAATAATACCAGCGCGCCAGGGCGCAGGTATTCCACTAACTGGCTCATCCGCTTGAGTTCTTCGTCGAATTTGCCGCTATGTAGGCTGGCGTCCTCCTCACGTTTGAAATGGGTAAATACTCCTCTACAGGGCGTCGCGATAAACTCCTCGGCAGCGACAAACAAACCGCTTTGCATCATCAGTTGGGCTAACCCAATGCTGCGCAAAAAAGTGGTTTTTCCACCCCGGTTGGCCCCGGTGATGATGACCAGATCTTTGCCATCGGCCCAAAGGGTATTGCCCACCACCGGCTGCTGTAGGGTAAGGGCCAAAGTGGGTTCGTAGAGTTCCCTAAAGGCATGGCGCTGTTGGCCGAGCTGGGCGGGTTGGGGAAAACAACAAGGAGCCCCAATTTGCTCCAAGCGCTGATGCAAGTTAAGGCTTCCCACATAAAACGCCAGCTCGTTGCGCAGCAACGTCCAGAAACTGGTGATGTGGTCTGTAGACTGCGCCAAGGCACTGGCTACTGGATTGAGACCCCGATCCTGCAGGTCCGAGAGGGCTCGAGCCCCCCCTTCATCCCGCGGGTCAATCGAAAAGCTATAAGAGCGCGGTTTAGGTGACCGGAAGCGCTGCCACCAAGACTGTTGGATATCGTGCGGCCTACGCAAGATGTAGCGAACGCCCTTATTGCCCCGGCCTAACTGCGCGCTCATGAGTTGACCCCGAGAAAAACGCAGTTCGCGCAAATGCTTCTCAACGGTGGCAAAGTATCCGTCCGAAAGCTCCTCCTGCAGCATAGAAAAAAGCCGCCGGAAGCCTTCGGAGTGAAACCCCGAAGCGTACCGATCGGCCAGCTTGCGCAGCTTTTTGAGGGCCTCTACAAACATCTGCAGCACCTCGAGAGTCCAGCGCAAAATTGACGAGGGCGAGTCGCGGAACAAGAACCAGCTTTTCTTTTCGTTCAGGAGGGCCTCAACTGCGAGGGCATAGATTTCCCAAACCAGCGCGGGATGGCTCAGGCAGTCCTGCAACACCGCCTGGCGGTAGAGGATGGCGCTGGGCTCGAGCAAGCTAGCGAGCACCACCTTCTGGGCCACTTCTAGCAACAGGGGATCTTTACCGGCCATAGCTCCGAATAGCACGCCCAAACCCAGGTCGTCCATTAGCATCTCGGCCTGCGGAGGTAGGGGCTGTTGTAGGTCCAGGTTGCGATCTGGGTAAAGCAAGCAGACTTTCATGGCTTCACACGCTCCTTGAGGCGGTCATAGGTGAGGCCGTATTTGCGGGCTAAGGAAAGGGCATAGGCTAGACCATCTGCAGGCTTGCGGATCACCTTATAGGTTCTGCAATCCGGCTCGTCGGCCAGCACTGTGCTAACCATGCTGACGGTCTTCTTCATGGTGGTCAGTTCATCAATAAAGGTTACCCACACGCACAGCAGATCTTTTTGAATCACGGCCTTTAGGATCTCCCGGCTTAGGAATAGGGCATCGCTGAAGGTGGTGGAGTTGAAAATCTCATTCAGGATGACGATGCTGCGGGAAGTGGCTCGCTCCAGGATTTGATGGATGCGCAGCAGATCGTCCTCGAGCTTTCCCCGCAAGCTATGGGGGTTTTCGGCCCGTTCGAAGTGGGTCAGCAAGTGGTCAAAGAGAAAAAGCTGGGCTTGATGCCCTGGGATCGGAAGCCCCAGCGCTGCCAAGTAGTGCAGTTGACCAAACATGCGGGCAAAGGTGGTTTTTCCTCCTTGATTGGGCCCGGTGATCACCAGGATCCGCTCTGGATCCCGCAGGTAGAAATCGTTGCAGACCACCGACTGCTTCGCGTGAACCAGCTTCCGTGCCAAGGCCAGATCAAAGCCCTGCTCGACCTGCACCTCCTTATTTTGATCGCTGAGTTTAGGATAACAAAAGGATAAACTGGTCTGCCGCAAAGGGGCGATGTACTCGAGATAAGCCAGGTAAAACTGTACCTGGCGGTCAAATTCACCCAGGGTAGGGTTGAGGTAGTCCTTGCGTTCGCGGTGAAACCGCTCAAGCCAATCAAAGGTCTCGCGGTAAAGCAGGGCCACCAGGTCCAGGACTTGAGCCTCTACATGATCCATCTCAGGCCAGTCGGAAAACTTAACTAGATACTCCTTTACTGCTCCCTGCTTGAACTTAGCAAAGGTGTTTAGCACTTCCTGGCTGTAGTCGGCCTCATCTTGATATCTGAGCACGGTGACCGTGCTGCCTTGAATTCGTACGCAATACATCACCGCATCCAGCGCCGCTTTGAGTTCCAACATTTCTTTTTCCAAGGAGAAAAAGGAATCGGAATCAATATACTCCTGTAGGAATTCCCGAAACGCAATCAGCCCCCTGGAACGCAGGGGGAGGTTGGCCAGTTCCTGGTTCAAGCCATGCGCAGCTTGGCAGTACACCTCTACTGCGTCCAAAAACCAGCGTGCCTTTTGATAGGGGTAGTAGAGTTTTTCCACCAGCGCTAAATACTCCCGCATGGTACGCAGGGTCTGAGCAAAGGACCGAATTGGCTTTTCCACCGTAGGATCATCCAAATCCTGTACGATCTCTTGGCGGTACACGATGGCTTCAACATCGGGTAGCGGGGCGTAGAAGAACTCTTGGATCCGATAGGCTTCTCGGCCTTCCACCACTACGTTCACAATCTGGTCGAGAAATAAATCACTAAAACACTCCGGGGCCTCTACCACCTGGGCAGGCTGGGACGAATGCGCTTGATATAGCAAACTGACGAAGCGAGCGGTAGTCTGCGACATGACCTTCTCCTCCTAAACCCTATAACCGCGCTTCTTGATATAACTGAAGCAACTCCTCAATCTGGCTAGCTCCAAGGGGTAGCTTCCGAAGCGCCTTCGATAAAGGGATTTGATCGTAAGGTGCTCGCATTAGCCGTATCTGTCCATGCCCGGGGATCTCCATCTAGTGATCTTTGCATTTCTAAAGTGAAGCTTTCTGGTGTATCATGGGTGCCCTG
>PSMF01000161.1:0-6191 GCA_040290005.1 Meiothermus sp. | reverse complement strand
TCAGGCTGCTGCACGAGGAAGCGAAGGTTATATGAGAGGTCAAAGGTCGAAGGTCAACGGCCTTAGACCTTTGTTCTTCGACCTTCGACGGAGGTTTCAATGATTCTAGTTGTCTTAGACCACGACGGAACCCGCCTGCGCAAAGGGGCGCTCGAGGCCGTCACCCGCGCCCGCCAGCTCTCCGACCTGGGGGGGATTAGCGGCCTAGTCATCGGAGAAAACTTAGGCACAGTCGCCGAAGAAGCCAAAAAGTATGTTCCCACCGTGTATACCGCCGAAGTCGGAGCCTACACCCCCGAGCGCTGGGCGGCTGCCGCCTATGCCGCCGCGCAGAAGTCCGGGGCGCAGGTGGTAGTGGCCCCCTCGAGCCGCCAGAGCCGCACCTGGACGGCGCGGCTGGCCCTCAAGATGGGCGCGGCCTTGTTGGAAGATACGCTCGAGACCACCACCGACGGCAGCAAAATCACCGCCACCCGCTACAGCTTTTTGAACCGCGTCACCGAGAAGCAATCTGCGAGCCTACCGGTGGTGTTCACCGCCAAGCCCAACACCACGCCCGTCGCCGAACCTGAAGTCGCGGGCACGGTGGAGGCGCTGACGGTAGAACAGCCCGAGGTACGGGTGGAAGTTTTGGAGCGCATGAGCGAGCAGAAGAAGGGCGTCTCGCTCTCCGAGGCCACGGTGGTGGTGACGGGCGGGCGCGGGCTGGGCAGCCCCGAAGCCTTCGCCAACGTGGAAGCCCTGGCAAACTCGTTGGGTGCGGCAGTGGGGGCCACCCGCGCGGTGGTGGACGCGGGTTGGCGGCCCTACGGCGAGCAGGTGGGGCAGACCGGCAAGACCGTGCAGCCCAGCGCCTACATTGCGCTGGCGGTCTCGGGCGCGGTGCAGCACCAGGCCGGGATGAACAAGAGCAAGTACATCGTGGCGGTGAACAAGGATGCCGAGGCCCCCATCTTCAAGGTGGCAGATTACGCCATCGTGGGGGACGTGCATCAGGTGCTCCCGGCGATGCTCGAGGCGGCGAAGAAGCTGAAGGATTGAAGCCGAAAAACCAGAGGAGCAGGCTTAGTCCTGCTCCTCGTTTTTGCTCCCCTCGAGCAGCTTTTGTAACGGCTCTATCAGGGTCGGCGGCTCTCTTTCCACCGTTCGCCATAGCGTCGGAACGTCGAAACGGAAATACTCATGTATGGCGACATTGCGAATGGCCCGCATTTTGTGCCAGAGAACTTGAGGATTGGCGGCCTAAACTTCGGGCAGGATGTGGTTGGTTGCTTCACCCAAAATGATGATTTGATAGGCCACCGCGCGGATAGTTTTCTCGTCAGCCTCGAAGGTTGCCAAGCTCATGCCCTCGGTGAAACGCCGAGCGGCCTCGATGGACTCGAGGATGTCCTGAACCCACTCCTCCCAGCTACGCGGCCGCATCACCTCGCGCAAAACCCGCTCGCGGATACGGGGCTTGAGGCTTTCCCTCACGCCTAAGACAACTCCGTAGTCACCTACTTCATAAGACGGTCTGAGTATATACGGATAGTGTATACTGTGTTGATATGGCAATCACTAAAACCACCAAGGTTTTCAAAAGCGGCAACTCTCAGGCTGTGCGCCTGCCCAAAGAGTTTCGGTTCAGCGTGGACGAGGTAGAAATCTTCCGCCGGGGCGACGAAATCGTGCTGCGCGAGAAACCTAAAAACCTCGAGGGCCTGTTCAGAGCGTTGGCGGCCTTGGGCGAAGATGGCGATTTTATGCCGGAAGGAAGGGAGCAGCCGCCCATGCAGGAGCGCGACTTCTCACTATGGGACAAGGAAGAAAAATAGATGCGCTACCTTCTGGACACTGACATTTGCGTCTACATTTCCCGACAACGGCCCAGAGAAGTCCTCGAGCGCCTGCAAACCTTGAGCTTTGGCGAGGTCAACGTCTCGGCTATCACGGAGTCTGAGCTAATTTACGGTGCGCTCAAAAGCGCTAATCCCGCTAAAAAGCTCGAGCAGATGGCGGCGGTGACAAGTTTTGCACCGCCTTTACCTCTAGACTCTGCTGTCGCAAACACTGCCGCCGAGATTCGCCTGGACCTCGAGCGCAGGGGTCTAAAAATCGGACCCTACAACACGCTAATCGCCGCCCATGCCCTCAGCCTGGGCCTGACCCTTGTCACGAACAACGTCCGGGAGTTCTCGAGAATCTCCGGCTTACAAGTCGAAAACTGGCTCGAGCCCTAAAACCATCGCTCGTCCCACTCAAAATCCATGCTCTGCACCGTCCGCACCTCGCCTATCCCCAAGTGCAAAGGGACGAGCAGGTGGTAGACACCATGCACGAGGGCATGGTGCTCCAAGACGCGCAGGGACAGATCGTGGCCTGCAACTCCAGGGCCGAGGAGATTTTGGGGCTGATCATGGACCAGATGCTAGGCCGCAGCAGCACCGACGCCCGCTGGCAAACCCTGCACGAGGACGGCAGCCCCTTCCCCGGCAGCGAGCACCCAGCCATGTACGTCCTGCGCACCGGTGAGCCCCAGCTCGGGGTGGTGATGGGGGTACAGAACCCGGCGGCGAACCGACCTGGATTCAGATCAACGCCCGCCCCATCTTTTCCAGCTCGGCTTACACCCCCGCGGTGGTCGTCACCTTTGCCGACATCACCGCGCTCAAGGAGAAGGAGCAGGAGCTGGCCTACGGCGCCTACCACGACCTGCTCACCCGCCTACCCAACCGCCGGATGTTCTTCGAGACCCTGCGCCGCACCCTGACCCAGCAGGAGCGTTCGGACGGCGATTTATCTCGACCTGGACAGCTTCAAGGCGGTCAACGACGCGCTAGGCCATGTGGGGGGGGCGACGAGCTGCTGCGCCAGGTTGCCGAGCGCCTCAAGGGGGCGGTGCGGCCCAGCGACGTGGTGGCCCGTATGGGCGGCGACGAGTTTGCCATCCTGCTGTTCAACACCGGGGAGCACACCAACCTGCTCAAGATCACCCAGCGGGTGCTGAGCGCCTTCGAGGTCTTGGGTACGCCGGTGAAGGTGGAAACCAGTCTGGGTATCGCGGTGCGCGAGTACGGCTAGACCGACGAGGAGACCCTGGTGCGGCAGGCCAATGTCGCGCTGTACCGGGCCAAGTCACAGGGGGAAAACCGGGCCGTGGTCTACGACGACCGCCTCGAGGCCGAGGTGCGCTCGCTGTTCAGCCTCGAGCACGATCTACAGGCGGCCCTCCCCAAAGGGGAACTCCAGGTGCACTACCAGCCGCTGGTGAATCTGGGGGGCGGCAGCCTCTACGGGGCCGAAGCCCTGATGCGCTGGAACCACCCCACGCGGGGGATGGCGTCCCCTTGCGAGTTTATCCCCTTAGCCGAGGCCAACGGTTTGATCGCGCCGATGGGGATGTGGCTATTGGAGCAAACCCTGGCCCAGCACAAGGAATGGCTGAAGCGGCGGCCTGACCTCAACCTGAGCCCCAAACAGCTCGAGGACGGCGAGTTTTCGCCAACTTCAGCCAGGTTTTGAGGGATTCCGGGGTCGAGCCCAGGCGGCTGATGCTCGAGCTCACCGAGACCTATGTGATGCGCGACGTAGAACAGAGCATCCGGCACCTACAGCAGTTCGCTGAACTGGGCCTATGCATCGCGATGGATGACTTTGGCACCGGCTACTCGTCTTTGAGCTACCTGCAAAACCTGCCGCTCACCCACATCAAGGTGGACCGCTCCTTTGTGCGTGACACCCCCAGCGGCAAGAACCGGGGGCTGCTGGAGACCGTGCTGTTCCTGGCCGATAAGCTGGGGCTGCGGGCGGTGGCCGAGGGCATCGAGACCGCCGAGCAAGCTGAGGCTCTTAAACAAATCGGATACCGCTGGGGGCAGGGCTATTGGTTTGGTCACCCGGTGCCCGGCGAAGCCTTTGCCCAGCACCTGGATTAAGGCCATAGGGGTGGTCACTTGGGGCCGCCCCTCCAAAGATTGCTTTTAAGCGTTATTAGGTGCGGTTAGTCATCGGCGGCTGAGCCCGCCACCACCGGGGCCTGAGACGTGGCCTTAGCGCCGCGCAGCTCGAGCTGCGGCAACCGGGTCACCACCAGCAGCGCCAGCAGGCTCAGGCCCGCACTCACCAAGAAGATTTCGCTCAAAGCCCCGCTCAAGGCCAGGCGTAGGCCGTGCAGCACGCTGCTGGCGAACTCAGGCCCGCCGATACGGGTGAGGACCTGCTGGGTGCGCTGCAAAGCCTCCGGGCTGTTGAGCACCTCGGGGTTGGCGATTTTCTCCAGGGCCGAGACCGGGAGTTTGGCCGCCGCGCCCCCGATGTCTGCCCAGAGGTGGTGCGCTAGATAAGCACTCATCAGCGTGCCGAACACCGTCGCCGCCACCGTAGAGCCGATTTGCCGGAAGAACTGGTTGGCGCTCGTCGCCATCCCCAGCTCAGCCCGCGGGGTCGCGTTCTGAACGGCTAAAGTGAGGAGTGAGTTAATCGGTCCCAGGCCCAAGCCTAAAAGCACCATGAAGCTGAAGGCCAGCCACAAAGGGGTCTCGAGGCTCAACCGGCTGGTGAGCATCAGCGCCCCGACCATCACCACCGACCCCGCCAAAATAAAGGGTTTGTAACGCCCGGTGCGGCTCACGCCCTGCCCCGCCAGGGTGCTGGTGGTGATCAGGCCGAGCATCAGTGGGGTGAGCACGATACCCGAACCCGACGCGGTTTCCCCCCGCACACTCTGCATGTAGAGCGGCAGGTAGAGGATGGCCGCGTACATCCCGGCGGTGTTGAGAAACCCCGCGAGGTTGGCGACGAGAAAGGTGGGGTTTTTGAACAGACCGAAGTCCAGTAGAGGCGTTTTTACCCGCAGCTCCCACACCACGAACAGCGTGCCAAAAACTAAGGCTGCGCCCAATAAGCTCAGGGTCTGCCAGGACTCCCAGGCGTAGGTGCTGCCGCCCCAGGTCAGGCCCAGCAGCAGCGGAACCATCGCGGCGACCAGTAGGCCGATGCCGAGATAGTCCACCCGGCCCTCGGCGGGGGTGCGTTTGGCGGGCAGATAGCGGGCGATCACCCAAAGGGCGGCGATGGCGAAGGGGATATTCACGAAAAACACCCAGCGCCAGCCGATATGGTCGGTGAGGAAGCCGCCCACGATAGGGCCCACCACGCTGCTGATACCCCACACCGCGCCGGTGTAACCCTGGTAGCGCCCGCGCTCGATGGGGGTGAAGATGTCGCCAATGGTGGTAAAAGCCATGCTCATCAGCATCCCGCCGCCGATGCCCTGGAAGGCTCGGAAGAGGATGAGCTCGAGCATGTTCTGCGAGAAGCCGGTCAATACCGAGCCCAGGGCGAACAGCACGATGCCCGCCAAGATCAGCGGTTTGCGCCCGTAGAGGTCGGAGAGCTTTCCTGCAACCAGCACGGCTAAAGTGCTGGTCAGCGAGTAGCCGATGAAGGCCCAGGCGTAGTATTGTAGCCCGCCCAGCTCGGCGATCACCCGGGGCATGGCGGTCCCGACCACGGTGAGGTTGAGCGAGGCCAGGAATAGTACGACCAGTATGCCAATAAAAGCAACCAGTTTTTCTTGCTGAGTCATCTGAGTACCGGCATCGCCACATTGAGCGCTATGGCGCGAACCGGAGGGGACCGCGCGGCCCTTCACTTCACGCATAGCGGGCTTCCTTCAAGTAGGGCTCGAGGGCGGCGAGGCTCGCCAAAGCCGCGGACAAGACCCCCTCGGGAATATGGCCGTAGTGCTCCCTCAACACCTGGGCGACGATCTTTCGTGTCTTGGCGCGGGCTTGGCGCCCTCCCTCGGTCAGACCGAGTTGGAACCTGCGGAGGTTGGCCGAATCCACACTGCGCTCGACAAGTCCCAGCTCGACTAGGCGGTTGAGGATCCGGCTGATAGTGGGGGCCGGAACCTGCATCTCTTTGGAAAGCTCAGTGGGACTAGGGATGCCTTCTTCGATCAGCCGCAGGGCCATCAGCTCGGTGAAGTCCAGCTTTAACGCTTCCTCCAAAGGGTTGTCCAACACCGCCCGAATGCCTCGTGCTAAACGCAGGATGGCCGAAGCGGTCTGCAACAGTGCGTCTTCCACATAGAATATTTTATAATGGAAGTATTTTATTTGCAAGTTTTATGAGGATAAACGCCAAATGAAGAACAGCGAAAGCGAAGGGCCAAAGGTTCGGCCCTTTCGGCCAGAGAACTCTAA
>PSMF01000160.1:0-6243 GCA_040290005.1 Meiothermus sp. | reverse complement strand
ACTGTCGCTCGAACGCTGGCTGCCGGGCCAAGGCTCCAGCACCTTTGGGCTCTTTGCCTATATAGGCACCAGGGAAAATCTCGACCCCATCTCTAATCCTGACCCCCGACTCCACTACCACATGCGGGTGGATCACCACATCATCGCCAATCTCTACCTGAGGTCGGATGATAGCAAACTCCGCAACACTAACGTTAGCCCCAATGACATCCGTTTGAACTATCGCGTGTGGACTAATCATGTCGAACTCCTAAGGATGTAGTGTGGGCTAGCTTCAGACGCCGCCAGCGTTCTATATTGAGAGAAATATCGGCCGGAAGTTCGACCTTGGAAGAAGCTCGACCTCCAGCCTGCACGTCGGGTCTCGAGCGCTTCGCCAGCTCATACACCGACTTGCGCTCGGTGACTATATGCAGGGTGTCGTAAGGAATCTGCGTAAGGTTATTCAGCGCCAGCACGACTTCCGGCGCGATAACCTCGAGATAATCCTGCCCAGTAAACATATCCTCAAAGGCCACTGGATAGGGAAAAGGCGAGGGCCGGAAGCTGGTGCGAATAATTAAATATTTCGGCAACACCCGAACCACCTCTTCCGCCACCAACTTGGAGAGCGCGTAATAATTCCGTACTGGACCGACCGGATCGTCTTCTTTATACCCGCCAACGTCTCCCCAGAAAACGTAATCGGTGGAGATGTGGACGAAATGAAGTGGACGACTTAATGCCGCCCTAACGAGGTTACGGGTTCCCCCGACATTAACTTTCCAGCACAGTTCTTTCTCCTCCTCAGCGCGCGCCACATCGGTGTAGGCGGCAGCATGAACGATGACTTCGGGTTGGTAGCGAGCTAATGCGGATTGAACACTCTCGAGGTCGGTAATATCCAGCTCGACTCGAGGCGGCACAATCAACTCGGGCATCAGGCCGCGCAGGGCGGTTCCCAAGCGCCCGCTTCCCCCTGTGAGTAGAATTCGGCTCATCGCTCCACGTACCAAGCCTGCATCAAATCCCGGTGGTCGCGTTTTTCCCGTACCCTGCGCCACCAACCCTCGTTCTGCAAGTACCATTTCACCGTCTCAGACAAGCCTTCCGGGAAAGCATATCTGCGCTTCCAGCCGAGCGCTTCGGCCTTGGAGGGGTCTACCGAGTAGCGGTAGTCGTGGCCGGGGCGGTCGGTGACAAACTTCGTCAGGGATAGGGGTTTATCGAGTGCCTCGAGCACCCGCTTTGCCACCTCGGTTCCGGGAACCTGCTCACGCGCTCCCAAGTTGTAAGCCTCGCCCGATTTCCCCTCGTGCAGCACGGCATCAATCCCTGAGGCATGGTCATAGGCGTGCATGTAATCCCGCCCCGCCGAGCCGTCGCCATAGAGGGGCAGGGGCTTGTCCTCGAGCGCATTCGTTATAAAGAGAGGAATGATTTTCTCGGGGTACTGGTAGGGGCCATAGGTGTTCGAGCCGCGCGTAATTACCACGTCCAGGCCAAAGCTGATGCCGTGGGCGAAAACCATGTGCTCGGCGGCGGCTTTGGAGGCTGAATAGGGAGAACGTGGGCGAAAAGGGTCAGTTTCTACAGAGTGGTGCTCCAAGCCGTGCAGATCGCCATACACCTCGTCGGTGGAGACGTGGAGGAAGCGTTTTACGCCGAGCTTACGGGCGGCCTCGAGCAGCACCAGCGTCCCCTCCACATTGGTTTTGACGAAGGGCAGCGGCCCCAGCAGTGAACGGTCAACATGGCTTTCGGCGGCAAAGTTCAGCACGGCATCCACGCCCCGCATGGCCTTCGCCACCGCGTCAGGGTCGGCAATGTCGCCCTGGATGAACTCGATACGGCCTTTGACCGGTTCTAAGTTCTCCAAGTTCCCCGCGTAGGTAAGCTTGTCCAGCACCGCGATTTCCCAGTCTGGGTGTTGCTCTAACGCAAAGTGAACGTAGTTCGAGCCGATAAATCCGGCTCCTCCGGTGACTAAAACTCGCTTGAACTCCATCCTTCACCTATCCTTTGTCATCGGCCCAAAGCTCTGGGCCGAAGAAGTCCCACGGGAGCCGCCCCTCGTTGGGGTCAGAAAGATCGAACTGGCTGTTCATGGCGTAGAGCAACACCGCGCCCTCGTGCCCTGCACGGTAGCCGTGTGCCACGCCGGAAGGGATGTGGAGCAGCGCCGGAGCAGCGCCGCTCAGCAAGAAAGAGCGCCGATTACCCTGGGTCGGAGAACCTTCCCGCACATCCGCCAGCCAAACCAGCAAATCGCCTTCGAGGACACACCATAGCTCATCCTGGGTACGCTTAGGGTGCAAGTGAAAGGCGTTGATCCGACCCGGCACGGCCCATGAAACAGAAATCTGGCGCGGCTCGAAGGGGGCGGACAAGCCTTCGGTTTGTCCGCCCGTAAGACGTAGGTGTTCCATAAAGGAGCCCTCGAGCGAGCGGTGCTTTTTCAAGGAGTGATGAAACACCCCTTCGATCTGCGGCTGGGGCGCGTAATCTTGGAAAAAAAGGGCTCTTTGGGCCTGGTCAACCAACTTCATACCTTTCTATCCTAAAGGATGAACCGTACACGATAATGATGAGCGTGGTTTCCGGGCTTTCCATCATCGTCGTGGGGCACAATAGCCTGAAGGTGCTGCCGGAGTGCCTGAAACGGCTCGAGACCCATTACCCACAAGCTGAAATCATCGTGGTGGATTCGGGTTCTACCGATGGAAGTGGGGAATGGGTGCGGCAGAACCACCCCGGCGTGAGGCTGCTCGAGGTTCCTAACCGGGGCTATCCCTACGCGGTCAACCAAGGTCTGGAAGCGGCTTCGGGAAGCTGGATCGCCGAGATGAACAGCGATGTTTATGTGGAAGCGGGCGACTTAGAGACGCTGCAAAAGGCGCTTGAGGCCGACCCCGAGGCCGCTTTCGCCGGGCCGACTTTGATAACGCTCGAGAGAAAACACCAATCGTTCGGTCCCTTTTACGCTATGAATTATTGGAATCTGCGAGAACCGCGCCGGGTGTCGTGGATTTCCGGGGCGCTGATGATGACCAGGCGGGAAGCCCTCGGGCAAATCGGCCCGATGGACGAGCGACTATTTTTCTACAACGAAGACCTCGAGTGGTGCGCCCGCGCTCGCAAAAAAGGCTGGAAGGTGTTGCTGGTACCGCGCAGAGTGTTGCACCTGGGCGGCAGTTCCACCCCCAAAGACCCCCGGTTTATCGCCGAGGGCTACCGGGGCGGGTTGCTCTACAGCCAGGACTATCTTCCCGCTTGGCACCGTTTACACAAAAAAGCGGTGTGGCTCGAGGCCCTTCTACGCGAGCGTTTCGACCCTGACTTGGTGCGGCGCAAAGGATACAGGCTGCTGAAGGAAAGGCTCGAGGCCGGGAGCCTTGAAGACCCTTTCTTCAAATGAGCTTCGCGTTCATGACATCGAAATTGCTCCTCGAGAAACGCCGTCCAGACCCCGAAATTGCTTTCCGACTCCCTAAGCCCTATCCCCTCATAACTTCACTCGGCTCCGGTCGCCCAAAACCAGTTGCAAGGTGTGTCGGCGAGTGTTGGCCTTGCCGTCCACCACGACCCTTTCCCCGAGAACGCTCGAGTCCAACCGGTACGGTAGATTGAGCACCTCGGATTCGTCCATCAGAATCGAGTATTCGACCTCGCTGCCGACTACCTTCGCGCCCTTTCCCACCGCCGTATATGGGCCGATAAAACTATCCTCGACGTGGGAGTCCGGGCCGATGTAGGCGGGGCCGCGCACGGTGCTGCGGACGATTCGGGCCCCCTTTTCCACCACGACTTCACCGATGACTTCGGCCTGCTCGAGCTCCCCTTCTACCTGGCGGCTCACCTGCGAAAGGGTAAGCCGGTTGGCATCGAGCAAATCTTCAGGTCTGCCGGTGTCCTTCCACCAGCCGCGCACCTTCAGGGCCTCCACCGATAGCCCTCGGTCTACCAACCCCTGGATGGCCTCGGTGATCTCGTACTCCCCGCGCCCCGAGGGCTTCAGCGTGGCGATGACCTCGTGAACTTTGGGGGTGAACAGATACACCCCGACCAAAGCCAGGTTGGAGGGCGGGTCTTTGGGCTTCTCGACTAGCTGCGTGACCCGGCCCGCGTCGTCCACCACAGCCACCCCGAAGGCCCTGGGGTCGTCTACCTCGGTGAGCAGCAACACCGAGTCGCAGTGATGGCGGCGGAAGGTCTCGAGCATGTGCCCGATACCGCCGGAGAGCAGGTTATCGCCGAGATACATCACGAAAGGGTTGTCCCCCAGAAAGGGTTGAGCCGTCTTGACCGCATGGGCGAGACCTGAGGGTGAGCCCTGTGGGATGAAGGTCAGGCGGGCACCCCAACGCCCCCCGTCCCCCAAAGCCTCGCGTACCTCGTCGCCCGTCTCCGGGCTGATCACCACTCCAATATCACGGATACCCGCCTCAATCAAATCCTCGACTACATAGAACAGATTGGGCTTGCCGCCGATTGGGATGAGCTGCTTGGCCCGCGTATGGGTGAGGGGGCGAAGGCGTGTGCCCTTGCCGCCAGAGAGGATAAGACCTTTGAGTTCCATACACCGCTCAATAGCATACAGAAGGCTTAGGGGTTGTCATATCCGCAGCCCCTCCCCGCCCCAGCTTGAGTAGCAATAAAACCGCCCCCGCTCCCCTCGCAAATAATCGAGCAAAGGCTCGGCCAAGGGGCGGTGTTCCTCGAGCTTCACCGCGACCTCTTCCGGGGTGAAAAACCGCGCCTCGACGATGTGCCCGTCGGGGTCGCGCGGGTTCAAGAGCCCATCGTAGTGGGCACGGAAGGCCATCGCCACGGTGCGCTCCCCCTTTTTCGCATCCTCGACCTGGATCACGTAAGCCAGATGGTCGGTGGCCTTGACCCGGAGGCCCGTCTCCTCGCGCACCTCGCGTTCCACCGCACCCACCAGGGTCTCCCCCGGTTCCACCATCCCCCCCGGCAGGGTGTAGCGCACCTTGCCCCGGCGGCTCCAATCGTTGGCGACGAGCAAAACCCGTCCCTGTTTGTCCATCAGGATGGCGGCGGCGACCAATAGGTCACGTCGTAGCCCGTGCATGGGTCCACCTCACTCGTCCTAGGCGGACTGGGACAGGGCTTCAAGTTGACGCTCCTGGTCGGCTTTTTTGAGGGCTTCGTGGAGTTCAGAGAGGTCACCGGCGAGCACACCTTCCAGATCGTGGGTGGTGAAGCCGATGCGGTGGTCGGTGACACGGCTCTGCGGGAAGTTGTAGGTGCGGATTTTCTCGCTGCGCTCGCCCGCCCCAATTTGGGCCAGCCGGTCTTCGCGGCGCTTGGCGGCCTCCTCGGCGCGTTTGATGTCCAGAAGCCTCGAGCGCAGGATGCTCAGGGCTTTTTCCTTGTTCTTGATCTGGCTGCGCGACTCCATCGAGGCGACGATCATCCCGGTGGGTTTGTGCAGCACCTGGACGGCGGAGTCGGTGGTGTTTACGCCCTGCCCGCCGGGGCCACTGGCGCGGGAGACGGTGATTTCCAGGTCGGCGGGGTCGAGTTGCACGTCCACTTCCTCGGCCTCGACCATCACCGCGACGGTGGCGGTGGAGGTGTGGATGCGTCCCTGAGTTTCGGTGGCGGGCACCCGCTGGACCCGGTGGACTCCGGCCTCGTATTTGAGCAAGCCGTAGGCTCCCGCGCCCTGAATCTCGAAGGAGACCTTGGAAACGCCCCCCAAGTCGGTAAGGCTGGTGTCGAGGATTTCCGGCTTGTAGCCCCGCATCTGGGCGAACTTGATCAGCATGTCGCGCAGCTCGGCAGCGAACAGGGCGGCCTCTTCCCCGCCCGTCCCGGCACGGATCTCGATGATGGCGTTTTTATCGTCCAGGGGGTCTTTGGGCAGGAGCATCAGCTCGAGCTGGGCCTCTAGCGCGGGGACTTTGGGCTCGAGTTCGGCAAGGTCGGCCCGCGCCATCTCGCCAAACTCGGGATCAAACTGGAGTTCTTTGGCCTCGGCGATGCCCGCGAGGGTTTTCTTGTACTCGCGGATGGTGGCGATCAGGCTGCCCATCTCGGCATAGCGCTTCGACAGTCGGCTGTACTCCTGCTGGTTGGCGAGCACCGAGGGGTCCGAGAGTTTGGCCTCGAGCGTCCCGTACTCGTGTTCTAGAGAAGAGAGTTTTTCTAGCATAAAGGGTCACTGTGTACCAGGATACCGCGAAACGTCCAACGCCGAGCGCCGAGCGCCACTTTCCTAAACCAACAACTCAGGACTAA
>PSMF01000159.1:0-6278 GCA_040290005.1 Meiothermus sp. | reverse complement strand
GAAAAGCAATCACCCCTCGAGCCCGCCTGGCCCGGAGACCTTCAGCGGCAAAGGGATGATTCTGACCTTTCAGGTTGCGGATTCCAAGGCCGAGTATGAACGGCTCAAGCGGGCCGGACTGCCGATGTACTACGAGTTGCACGACGAGCCCTGGGGCCAGCGGCGGTTTATGCTGCAAGACCCTTCAGGGGTGCTGGTGGACGTGGTGCAGCAGCTTTGATCGGCTCAACCGGCGGTAAACCCGGTGAAGTTTTTTGGCAGCAGACCGCGCTCGAGCGCGGCTTGGCTAAGCTCCTCGCGGAAGTTGGGGTGGGCGATGGCGATCAGGGCCCTGGCGCGCTCGCGCAGGCTTTTGCCGAACAGATCGGCCACCCCGTACTCCGTCACCACGTAGTGCACGTCGGCCCTGGTCGTCACCACACCCGCACCGGGTTTGAGCTGCGAGACGATCTTCGAGAAGGCGCCGTTTTTCCCGCTGCTGGGCAGGGCGATGATCGGCTTGCCACCCTGGCTGGCCGCCGCCCCCCGGATAAAGTCGAGCTGCCCACCGAACCCCGAGTAAATCCGTGTTCCGATCGAGTCCGAGGAGACCTGCCCGGTGAGGTCCACTTCCAAGGCCGAGTTAATCGCGATCATCTTGTCGTTGCGGGCGATGTTGAAGGGGTTGTTTACCCAGTCGGCCGGGCGCATCTCGAAGAGCGGGTTGTTGTGGACAAAGCGGTATAGCCGCTCGCTGCCCAGCACGAAGGTCCCCACCACCTTGCCCGGCAGCAAGGTCTTGCGGCTGCCGCTCACCAGGCCGCGCTCCAAGGCTTCCATCACCCCGTCGGAGATCATCTCGGTGTGGATGCCCAAGTCCTGGCGGCCCTCCAAGTTCGCCAGCACCGCGTCGGGGATGGCCCCGATGCCCAGTTGCAGGGTGCAGCCGTCGTCAATCAGATCGGCCACGTATTTACCGATCTGGGCTTCGGTTTCGCCAAAGGGGTCGCGCTCCAGCGTCGGCAGCGGCATCTCGTGCTCGACGAAAGCGGCGAATTTGGAAACGTGAACAAAGGTGTCGCCCAGGGTGCGGGGCATCCGGGGGTTGACCAGCCCGATGGCCTTACCCGCCGTCTCCACCGCAGCCTTCGCGGCGATCACCTCCACCCCCAGGCTCACAAAGCCGAACTCATCGGGTGGAGAAACCTGCACCAAGGCGAAGTCCAAGGGCAGCACGCCGCGCTTGAACAGCCAGGGGATTTGGTGCAGCGAGACCGGCACATAGTCGGCGCGGCCTGAGTTCACCGCCTCGCGGTCGGCGGGCCCCACAAACAGCGAGCGGCGGCGGAAATGCCCCTCCATCTCAGGGGACATAAAGGGGTCGGAGCCCAGTTGCAGCACGTGGACCAGCTCGACCCCCTCGAGCTGGTTTTTACGCGCGGCCAGGCTTTGGAGTAACGGGGTGGGGGTGGCCGCGTTTCCCGAGAGAAAAACCCTCGAGCCGCTTCTCACCAGCCCTGCGGCCCCCTCCAGGTCGGTGAGTTTGCTGTCGTAGAGCCGCTCGACATCGCTGCGCCGTAGGGCCTTGCCGGTGCGGGAGGTTGGGTTCATGTCCTTATGGTATTGGATGCCAGCGGGACGGATGACCGGAGACCCGACCCTTGGCACAGACGCGCTTACCCCCTCGTAACGGGAATATAACGGCGATTTCGCTAGGCTGGGCTTTAGTGAAGGGGAGGCCATGCGCCCTAAGGCAGTAACACTAATCGTACGAATGTGGCAGGCCCAAGACGGGACGATAAAGGCTTCGATTAAGGGGGCTGAAGGGGGCCAGACCCGGCATTTCCCCGACCTACAGGCTTTGCTGCACTACCTTGAGGGGGCTAGGGAACAGGGTTTTTGGGTCAAGCCCTCCGAGCCTTCGGGGTTGCGGTGAAGGGGTAGCGGTGAGCTAAGGGCATTCGCCTCGCTCACAACTCCCCCACCCTACTCTCCCCCGCAAGGGGGGAGGAATTGCTTTCGCGGCCCGAAACGTGACTCGGCCACGCATTTCTCTCGTCTATTCATATTGCGCTATCGTGGTGGGCCGGCTTTCGCGGTTATGGGGGAAGGGATGAAGATGAAAGGGATGTCGGGCACTAGGGCCAACTGTTCCGGCAAGCCGGGCGCTGAGGATACTCGCGCAGCGACCGCGGCTGGGCCGCGCCTGGATGGCCCTGTAGCGGGTCAGACTGTTACTGTGCTGAGGAGGAGAGGGGAGGGTGATGCAATCGCCTTCCCCTCTCCTCCCCTGACGGCGGCTCCGACGCTCAGAAATATATTGAGGAGATTCATTCTGCACGTACACAAAGCCTTGCGCCCCTACAAACGGAGGAGGATTTTCTTAACTCGAGCGTGCTAGATTGGCTTGGTGAATGCGCTCGCGGACTGGCTATTTGTGCTGATCTGGCTGGTGGGACTGGTGGGGACATTTGTGCCCTTCCTACCCGCCACGCTGATTATCCTGGGCGGGGTCTTGATCCACGAACTGCTGATGCGGTTCAGCGAGGTTCCGCAGTGGCTGTGGGTGATATTGGTGCTGCTCACCGCGCTGGTCTGGGTGGTAGACAACACCGCCGGTCTGATCGGGGCCAAGCGCTACGGGGCCAGCCGACAGGGGGTGTGGGGCTCCTTCCTCGGGGGGATCGCCGGTATTTTTATCCTCCCGCCCATCGGAGTGTTCGTGATGCCCTTCGTCGGGGCCTTTGCCGGGGAGCTGGTAGCCGGAAAAGCTTCGGATGCTGCGCTACGGGGAGCCTGGGGCACGGTGGTGGGGATGCTCGGGGGGATGGCGGGCAAGTTCCTGATCCATCTGGTGATGGGCATCCTGACGCTTCGGGCTATCTTTTGAGCGCTGGGTAGTATCATCAGGGGCGGATGAGGGGACGGGGGCGAATCTGGCTGTACTTGCGGGTGTTACCGCTGGTGCTTTTGGCGTGCAATGCCGAGAGCCGCCATCTGGTCGCGCAGACCCTCGAGCAAATCCTCTTTGGCCCCTCCTGCGAGATAGTGGAGTGCGGAACTCAGGCTAAGGCTCCGGGGGCTCAGGGGCATCAGACTGCCGCCGCGGTACAAACCGTCTCCGGCGCAGCCGCCTTGCCGGGCACAGTGACTCCGATTTTTGGCCTTTGCCTGCTGATGAGGTTCATTCCCAGCCGGGCCATTCAGGTTGGGTACGCAGACCGGGATAATCGCTCCCGAGCCCCGCCCATTCCCTTCCAGAACGCATTTTTCGTAGGCCAAGAAAACCGCTCATGGACTACACTCTAATCAGCCGCAAAACCTGTCACCTCTGCCAGGAGGCTGAGGCCATGCTGAATGAGCGCGGGATTAAATATCACCGCCTCGAGGTGGACGAGGACGAGGACCTCAAACGGCAGTACACTTTCCGGGTTCCGGTGCTGCTCAAGGGTGGGAAGGTGCTGCTGGAGGGCAAGTTTACCGAGGAGCGCTTGCGCAAAAAACTACTGGAGGTCTGATGGACCCTATTCTCTTCAAGCTGGGTGGGCTCGAGATTCGCTGGTACGGGCTGTTTTTGGTGCTCGCCATCTTTGCGGGCTTCGAGATCGCCAAACGCCTGATCAAACGCTGGGGCTACGACGCCGACCGTTTCGAGCAGATCACCTTTTGGGCGGTGATCTGGGGGGTAATCGGGGCTAGGGTCGGCTACGTGCTGACCAGCCCGGCGGAGTTCAATGCCAACCCGGTCGAGGCGTTTTACATCTGGAAGGGCGGCCTTTCCTTTCACGGGGCTATTCTGGGCGGCATCCTGCCCTACATCTACGCCTACTACCGCTACAAAATCCCGGTCTGGGCCTACCTCGATGCGACCGTACCAGGGATCGCGCTGGGGGTGATTGCGGGCCGCTTGGGCAACATCATGAACGGCTCGGACACCGTGGGCCGCCTGACCGACTGGCCGATTGGCTTCACCTGGCCGGCCTGGGCTACCGGGTTTCCCGGTGTATGCAAGGGCATCAACGACATCAGCGAGGTTTACAAATGCAGCGCAGGTACGTTGGTGCGCGGGCCGGTACATTTCACCCAGCTTTATGGAGTAATCATCGGGGTCGTGTTGCTGGCGCTGGCCTTCGTCTGGCTGCGGCAAAACCGGGCATTTGGCTATGTGTTCTGGCAGTTTGTGCTGTGGTATAGCGTGCTGCGGGCAGGCTTGGAGGAGACCTTCCGGCTCAACCCGCTGTGGATCAAGACCTATCTCAACGAGCAGTCGGGGATCGGGTTTTTCACCGCCACGCAGATCATCTCGATCCCGCTCATCATCATCGCCGTCGTACTCTTGGCGCGGTGGAAGCGGGACAGGGAAGCTGTCCCTGAGGTCGCGGTTACCCCCAGCCCGGCCCCAAGGCGCAATCCCAAGGCCAAGGGGAAGTAAAAGCGGTGCTCTCCGGGGCCGGGTCATACGCCCGGCCCTGCGGTTTGTTATGAAAGGGTTAATATTCGTCTCGAGCGACCGGATGAGGTCCAACAGAGCGTTTATGATGAAGGTTGATGACTACTAAACACGCCGTTGTGATTTTGGCTGCGGGGATGGGCACCCGCATGAAATCCAAGCTGCCCAAGATGCTCCATCCCCTGTTGGGGAAGCCGATGCTGGCTTATGCGGTGGAGTCGGCGCTCCAGAGCGGGGCCGAGCGGGTTGTCGTCGTCACCGGCTACGGCCTAGAGCAGGTGCAGGAGGCGCTCAAGGGCTACGAACGTTTGGAGTTTGCGCTGCAAGCCCAGCAACTGGGCACGGCTCACGCCCTGATGCAGGCCCGGCATCTCCTGGCCGATTTTGACGGGGCCATCGTGGTCCGCTACGGCGACTGTCCGCTGACCCGCGTCAAGACCCTGACCGGGCTGGTGCGAAGCCTAGGAACTGCGGGGATGAGCCTAGTCACCATGCACCTAGATGACCCCACCGGATACGGACGGATTTTGCGCGATGAGAAAGGCGAGATCATCGCCAACGTCGAGCAGAAGGACACCACCCCTGAGCAGCGGGCTATCAAGGAGATCAATCCGGGGGTCTACTGCTTTGACTCCAGCGTCTGGCAGATGCTCGAGAAGGTGGATAACCACAACGCCGCGCAGGAATATTATCTCCCCGACCTCATCCAGATTTACCGGGCGGCGGGGAAGAAAGTGGTCTCGCTGGAGTCCAGGGACCCCGGTGAGCTGCTGGGGGTGAACTCTAGAGCCCAACTCGCCCAGGTCGAAGAGGTGCTGCTCAGCAGGCTCCGTGCTCACTGGATGACCGAGGGGGTGCGGATGATCCAGCCCGAGACGATATACTTAGAACCCTCGGTCCAGCTCGCCCCCGACGTGACCCTGTGGCCCGGTGTCATCCTCAAGGGTCAAACCCGCTTGGGGGAAGGGGTAGAGGTGGGGGCCTACTCGGTGCTCAGCGACACCACCGTCGAGCCGGGTGGGCTGATCAAGTCGCACACGGTCTGCGAGGGGGCTTACATTTCCACCGATGCCTTCGCGGGGCCCTTCGCGCGGCTGCGCCCGGGGTCGCACCTCGAGGTGGGGGCCCATGTGGGCAACTTCGTCGAGACCAAAAACGCCCGGCTGGGCCGCGGGGTCAAGGCCGGGCACCTGGCCTACTTGGGCGACGCTGAGATCGGCGAGGAGACCAACATCGGGGCCGGGACCATCACCGCCAACTACGACGGGGTGCGCAAGAGCCGCACTGTGATCGGCAAGCGGGTCTTCGTGGGCTCGAATAGCCTATTGGTGGCTCCGGTGCGGCTCGGCGACGGCAGCTTTGTGGCCGGGGGCAGCGCCATCAACCAGGATGTGCCTGAGGATGCACTGGCGATCGCTCGGGAGAGGCAGCGCAACATCGAGGGGTACATGCGCCGCAAGCGCGAGTTGCAGGGCGGCTAGCCCTTTTGAGGCAGAGGTTTGCGTTTCGGACAGGGTTTGTGGGTTGGCTAACAGCTTGGATCTGGATACTGGCGTTAGGCTACGAAAGCCTGGAAATCCAAACGCCGGGCACCCTACGTAAGGTGGGGAGAAGCGCTTCGCAAGTTCCCGGAGTGTGGCCACAGTCCGGGGTGGGAGGCAGATTATGGCTGTGATTAATCGTAGAGAGGCTCTGCGTCAGTTCGGTGTGGTGGGTGCGGGTGCAGTGATGGGCGGGGTGATGACTGCTTGCGGCACCTCAATGGGGATGGCCGCCAAGCCCAATATCGATACTGACGTGCTCAACTTCGCCCTGAACCTCGAGTACCTCGAGGCGGCTTTCTACCTGG
>PSMF01000158.1:0-6283 GCA_040290005.1 Meiothermus sp. | reverse complement strand
TGGGCGCACCAAGCGCAGAATCGAGCGCAGGGTGACGCTCTTCCCCGAGCCGGATTCGCCGACCAGACCGAGCACCTCACCGGGATACAGATCGAGGTTCACCCCGTCCACGGCGGTAAAACTGCCTCGAGCGGTGTGGAACACGGTGCGCAAATCTTTAAGTTGGAGCAGCAGCTCACTCATCCCCGTGGCCTCAACAAGTCGGCGAGGCCGTCCCCCAGCAGGCTGAAGCCGACGCCCGCCAGGGTAATCGCCAGCCCCGGAAAGGTGGAAATCCACCAGGCCGTCGCCAGGAAGTTCTTGCCATCGGCGATCAGGACACCCCACTCGGCGGTAGGGGGCTGGGCGCCCAAGCCCAAGTAGCCCAGGCTCGAGCCCAGGAGGATACCCAGGGCCATGTCGGTCATCCAGTACACGATGGCTGGAGTAATTGCGTTAGGCAGCAGGTGGCGGAAGATGATCCGGGAGGGCGTATATCCCATCACCCGCCCCGCCAGGGCGTACTCGGCCTTCTTCTGGTTGAGGATTTCTGCTCGCACCAGCCGCCCATAGGTGATCCAGCCCACCGCGCTCACCGCGATGTACATGTTCTTGAGGCCCGGCCCCAAAACCGCGACGATGGCGATGACCAAGACGAGGAAGGGGAACGTCACCACAATATCCACGATACGCCCGAAGAGAGCATCAGCCCAACGCCCGTAATAGCCGGTGAGGGAGCCAACAAGGGTGCCGAAGAGGAAGGGAAACAACGTGGTAAACAGTGCGATCTGCATGTCGAGCTGGGCGCCCCAGACCACGCGGGAGAACACGTCCCGCCCGAAGTTGTCGGTGCCGAAGAGGTGCTTGGCAGTCGGCCCTTGCAGGATAGCCTGATAATCGAACGTGGTCGGACTGTAGGGCGCGATGAGCTTGGGGAACAGGGCCATCAGCACGAAGATGCCGATAATGACCAACCCCGTGACAAGCGAGGGCCTGAACCTGCGCCGGGAAGCCTTCTTAGGGACACTAACCGCGGATGCGGCCATCAGGCAGCCTCCACCCGGGGGTCGAGTTGGGCATGGAGAATATCGGTGAGAATGAAAACCAGCGAGACCAGCAGGGCGAAGGTGAGGGTGAGGCCCTGGATTACTGGGTAGTCACGCCCGAAGATCGAGTCCACCATCAAACGGCCCACGCCGGGGATGGCGAAGACCGTCTCGGTGATCACCGCTCCGCCGATCAGCCCACCGACGTTGAGGCCGAAGAGGGTCACAGTGGAGATCAGCGCGTTCCTCAGAACGTGCTTTCCGAGAATCAGACCAGGCCGCAGACCCTTAGCCCGGGCAAAATCCACGTACTCGGCTTGGAGAACCTCGAGGATCGAAGCCCGAAGATTTCGCATGAGGATGGCTGCCAGGTTGAAGCCAAGCGTGAGGGCAGGTAAAAACAGGTAGTAGAGGTGCTCGCCGAACGTGTTCCCGTAGCCGCCCACCGGGAAGAGCCGCAGCCGCGCCCCCAGCAGGGTGAGGAGTTGCAGCCCGATGTAGAACACCGGCATCGAGAGGCCGAGTTGGAACACGCCCCGGATCAGGTTGTCGGCCCAGGTGTCCTTGCGTAAAGCAGCCACGAAGGCCAGCGGAATCGCTAGAAGCGCAGCCAGCACCGCCGCATAGGTAGTCAAGAACAGCGTCACCGGCATCCGCTCCAGAATCAGCCGGGTGACGGGGACCTTGAGGTTGATGCTGTCGCCCAGGTTTCCCTGGAAGAAGTCCTTGAGGAAGATCAGGAACTGCACCGGGACCGGCTTGTCCAGCCCTAGCTCGTGTTTGGCTCGCACCACCATGTCCTCGGTGGCCCGCTCGCCCAGAATGGCGGTGAGCGGGTCGCCGGGGAGCAGCCGGGCCACTACAAAGACCAGTACCATCACCACGAAGAAGGTGGGGATGACCTGAAGCACCCGTACCAACACGTAGGACCAGCGATTCATAGCGGTAACTCTACTTCTCGAGGTAGGTATTCACGAAAACGTTATTCCCCAGCGGAATCTGCACGAAGTCGCGGACCCGCTTGGAGAGCGCCACCGCAAAGGGCTGCTCGTAGAGGAAGACCATCGGCGCGGCATTCACGTAGATCTCCTGGATGCGTTTGTACTGTGCGGCCCGTTTGGCTGGATTGGTTTCCTGCTGGCTAGCGGCGAAGAGCCGGTCCACCTCGTCGCTCTGGAAGCCGGTCTGGAAGGACTGGTTGTTCTTGTAGACGGTGGCGTAAGCGGTGAGTTCATTGGGGTCGGCGATGTCGTCGGTCCAGTAATTGAACTGCATCTGGAAGTCGCCTTCGGCGTAGCGGGCGTTCTGGGTGGCGCTGTCTTGCTGCTCGATCTTGAGCTTAACTCCGATGCCCTCCCACATCTGCTGGAGTGCCGTCGCCAGGGCGCTCTGGTCGGCGCTCCCGGCCACGATCTGAAGGGTGAGCTCGAGCCCCAGCCCGAACCCCGATGCACTGAAGAGCTGTTTGGCTTTATCCAGGTTGTACGGGTACATCGGCTGCGGAGCCTGCAAGGGCGTGCTGGACGAGAGATATGAGGTCATCGGCTTGCCGTTGCCGAAGCTCACCAGCCGGATCAGGGCCTGCTTGTCGGTGGCGTAGTTGAGCGCCTGGCACAGCTTGAGGTTAGAAAGCGGGTTGTCCGCGCCGTTTTTGAGCTTGGGGCGGGTGTTCATCACGATGAAGTTAACCCGCGTGGAGGGAAACAACTTCATGCTCAGCTTGGGGTCGGCCTGAAGTTCGGCAACACGGGCGAAGGGGATGAACTCGGCCCCGTCGAGTTCGCCGGATTGCAGCTTGAGGATGCGGGCGCTGTCGTCGGGGATGATCTCGAACCGGACGGCGTCGAGGTAGGGGAGCGGCTTTCCGTCGGCACCCTTACGCCAGTAAAGCGGGTTGCGCACCAGGGTCATCGAAGAGCCGCGCTTCCACTCCTTGAGCATGAACGGCCCGGTACCCACCGGCTTCTCGGCGAAGTTCTTGGCCCGCTCCTTCTCGTCCTTGCCCTTGGCGGCGACGTAGAGCTTCTTGGGCAGGATGGCCGAGTTGAACGTCGCTAAAGCAGCAGGCAGCGACGGGTCAGGATTCTTGAGGCTCAACACGATCTGATTCCCTTTCACCGCGACGGTGTTCACTGAGCTCAAGAGAAAGTTCCAGGCCCCGTTGTCGGGGTTCTTGGCCCGCTCGAGTGAGAACTTCACGTCCTCGGCGGTGAGCGGGGTGCCGTCAGAGAACTTCACGCCGGGGCGCAGGGCGAGGGTGAAGGTCTTGCCGTCCTTGGAGAAGCCCCAGTTCGTCGCCAGGCCGGGCACCAATCCTTTACCGCCCGGGCCGATCTGGATCAAGGTCTCGTAGAGGTTTTGCATGATCCAGATGTCCAAGTTGGCGTCGGTAAACACCGGATCGAGGAAGAGCGAATCTGCGTAGCGGCCATACACCAGCGTCCCGCCGCGCACCGGGGCCGCGCTGCCTAGCCCAAGCACCATCACCGCCAATGCCAACAGCCACTTGCGCATGTTCTGCTCCTCGTTCCCCTGATCGGGTTTCTGGGCGTAGAGGTGGGTCAGAGACCTACCCCTACAGGTCGCAAAGTGATTTTGGGGTCATGCGTGCAGGCTTATTTATCGAGATAGGTGTTGACGAAGATGTTATTGCCCAGCGGGATCTGCACGAAGCCCTTGACGTATTTCTGCAGGGCCACCGGGTAAGGGGCTTCATAAAGGAAGAGGATCGGGGCCTGATCCCAGTAGATCTTCTGGATCTTCTGGTAGAGCACCGCCCGCTTGACCTCGGAGGTCTCGCGCTGGCTTTGATCGAAGAGATCCTCGAGCTCCTTGTTCTGGAACCCGGTGTGCAGGCTCTCGACGTTCTTGTAGATAGCGAAGTAGCTGGTGATCTCGCTGGGGTCGGCGATGTCGTCGGTCCACTTGGAGACCCGCATCTGGAAGTCGTTGGCCCGGTATTTCGAGCGGTTGGTGGCTGAGTCGAACTGATCAATCCGCAGCTTGATGCCCAGCGGAGCCCACATCTGCTGAAGGGCGCTGGCGATCGCGGTCTGGTCGGCGTTTCCCGCGATGATCATGGTGGAAAGCTCAAGGCCCTTGTCATACCCGGCTTCCTTGAGAAGCGCTCTGGCCTTATCGAGGTTGTAGGGGTAGCCGTTCTGGGCGGCGAAGAGCGGGGTGGCTGAGCTCATGAAGCTCTTGGAGGGCTTCGCCAGCCCAAAGGTTACGATCTTGATGATGGCATCCTTGTCGGTGGCGTAGTTGAGGGCCTGGCGCACCTTCAGGTTGGCGAGGGGGTTGTCCGTGCCGTCCTTGAGCTTGGGACGGTTGTTCATGATCACCGAGTCCACCTCGGTGCTGGGGAAAAGGACCATGTTGAGGTTAGGGTTGGCCTTGAGTTCGGCCACCCGGGCCAGCGGGATGAACTCGGCTCCGTCGAGTTCGCCCGACTGGAGCTTGAGGATGCGGGTGTTATCGTCGGGGATGATCTCGAAGCGCAGCTCATCGAGGTAGGGGAGCTGGATTCCGTTCTCGTCCTTGCCCCAGTAGTTGGGGTTCCTGACCAGGGTCATACTGGAGCCCTTCTTCCACTCCTTGAGCATGAAGGGACCGGTGCCGATGGGCTTCTCGGCGAAGGCCTTGGCCTTGTCCTCGTCCTTGGCCCCTGGCATCGCCATGAACTGTTTCTGCGGCAAGATGGCGGTATTGAAGGTGGCGAGTGCGGCGGGGAGCGAGGGGTCCGGGTATTTGAGCGAGAGCACGATATTGTTCCCGCTGATGTTCACCGAGTCAATCGAGGCGATCAGGCTGTTCCAGGCTCCGTTATTGGGGTCACGGGCCCGGTCCAGCGAGAACTTCACATCCTGCGGGGTGAGTGGCGTGCCGTCGGAGAACTTGACTCCCTGACGCAAAACCAGGGTCATGGTCTTGCCGTCGCGCGAAACGCTGTAGCGGGTCGCCAGGTTGGGCTTGACCCCCTTGCCGTCCGGGGTGGGGGCCAGCAGGGTGTCGTAGATGTTGAGCAAGATCCAGATGTCCACGTTGGCGTCGTTCAGTACTGGGTCGAGGAAAAGTGAATCTGCATAGCGACCATAGACCATTTTGCCGCCCGATTTGGGGGCCGCAGCGGCGAAACTGAGGGCCAGCGCGCCGACGATCAGTGCAAACTGGAAGAGCCTTTTCATGAGTATAAGCCTCCTTCGGTTATCATCCGCAACCTAAAAGTGTTATGGGTGAGCATAACGGTCTACTGGAGCAGCGTCAAGGGTCTCAAGGCAAGTACTCGCTTGTTGGTTACGGATCGCCATCTTCAGAAGGGGCTGGATAACGCATCCGTTCAGCGTTTTTGCGGTGAACGGATTGGCGAGTTGATGGTTTTCCATCACCCCCACCGTTTGACCGGAGCCGAACCCTAGTGTTATGCTTCGTCAGAACACTTTCCCTTGCTGAGGATTCCCACGTGAAGATTCGCCTCGACCGTGACCTGCCGGTATCGCTAAGCCAACAGCTACGCGGTCAGATCGAGTACGGCATCGCCTGTGGCGAGCTGCCGCCCGGCAGCCAACTGCCCTCGGTGCGCGAGCTGGCCGCACAGCTCGGCATCGCCATGGTGACGGTCTCCCAGGTCTACAAAGAGCTGCAAGGGAGCGGGCTGCTGGAAAGCCAGCCGGGGCGGGGCACCTTTGTGATGGATGGAAGTGTGGGGACAACCCAACATCAGGGGCGCATCCTCGAGCTCCAGCGCCACATTGACGCCCTGATCGGGCTGGCCGAGCGGTTAGGGATATCTAAAAGCGAACTGGCCTCAATGGTGAATGCACGGCTGGGGCGCCACAACTCGGCGGAGCCGCTACACCTCACCTTCGTGGGTATTTTCCCCGAGGCCACCCGGGCTTACGCCGCCGACCTGCATACCATGCTGTTCCCCGGCGACCGGGTGGAAGCGGTGGTGCTGGAGCAGCTTAGCTCCGAACCTAAAACCCTCAAAGCCGCCCGCCGCAGCGACTTGGTGGTCACCACCGCGCACCGTAAAGCCCAGGTGCAAAGTGCTTTGGGCCCCAAGGTTCCGGTGGTGGGGTTGGGATTTATCCCCTCCGAGCGCACCCGCATGACCCTCGCCGAACTCAGCCCGCGCACCAAGCTGGGCATCCTCTCGACCTTTCCGGAGTTCTTGCCCACCATGAAGGCCGGGATCGAGCGCTTCGCCGCCCACCTAGACACGCCGCTGATGGCGGTACTGGAGGACCGCGAGTCGG
>PSMF01000157.1:435-6431 GCA_040290005.1 Meiothermus sp. | reverse complement strand
CGGCCTGGGAGAACAAGCGCAGCATGGGCTGCCACTACCGCGAGTAAAATCTTCCTATGGACCAGGGAGAGCGACCCCTCTCCCAGCCTGCCGCCGCCCCACTTGATGCTGCGCTCCTCGCCGGGAGCACGGGTCAACGTTTCCCCGCCCGGTGCAATTCTTCGAGATCCCGCACCACGTTGTAGTCTTTGTCCTCTACCAAGGCGAACCCCTTGAGCCGCATCGCCGCAAGTGCCCCTTCGTCTTTAAAGCTCAACACCGCTTCACGAATTGCCGTTTTCAGCGAATCGGGTAAATCTCGACGGTACGCCAACGGCGAGGTGGGCAAGATTGGTGACTTCCATAGCACGTTGAGGTCGCTCCAGCCGCGAATCTCGTGGTCGGCGATAGCGACCTCGACCTCCTGATCGCTTGTTGCCGCAACCGCATAGCGACCCTGGACTACACCTTCGATGCTGGCTTCGTGTGAGCCGCTGAACACCACCTGTTTGAAATATTGATCCGGCTCTACAGCCTGATGGGCAAAATAAATCCTCGGTAGGAGATAACCAGTGGTGCTCTGTGGGTCTACGAACGCAAAGGTCTGTCCCTTAGCATGCGCAAGCGTTCGGATGCCGCTTTGCGCCCTGCTAACGATCACACTGTGGGTTCCTCGGCCAACACCGGGGATGATCTCGCAGGCAAAGGCCTCGGCTCTAGCCCGGCGGGCGGCCTCGAGGTACGCCGAAGGACTCAAGTAGGCCATGTCGAGCTTCCTGAACTGCATGGCGACGACCACAGCAGCGTAGTCGGCGCCCACCGCGAGCTTGACCGGAATGCCCAGGACTTTTTGCAGGTGCGCGGCGAGCGGTCTGTAGCGGGCCTCCGCCTCCCGCGCGCTTTCGACGGGAACCACACCGAAATTCAACTCTTTGGGCCAGCCCACCCGGAAGGCTGCTTGGGCGGGGGTGAAACTCGAGAGCACCGCAAGCGCTAGGATGAACGCTGCTCGCATAAGATCCTCTTTTAGCTCTGGTGGCGAAGGCTATCTGCCGTCACCCAAGCCCTGACGGTCGGGAGAAATGTCCTGCAGTGCGCGGTCAAGGGCAGGGGCCACCTGCGGTTGGGATATAGGTAGCAGGGCGGCGCGGCGCAGCTTCTTGGCTTCCTCGCTGAAGAAGGTGGGATGGAAACTGGTTTTGGGGGCGGGCATCGGTACTTGCTCCCCCTTGATAGAGTGCCAAAGCACCCGGTTGAGCGCAGCCTCGTCTACGCGGTCGGCCCTAGAAAAGTCCATGCGACCTGAGAGCGCTGAACCGTAAGCGCTCGCCGTGTTCATCTGATCAAGCGGCTGCTTAGGGGGGATAGCTTTGTAGGGGCGGAGGTCAGGGGTGTCCTGGAAGGCAGCGATCATCGGGGTTGCGGCAGCATCGAACTGGGTCATGGGGGGGAGACCCAGAATCAGCTCCATCGTGCGTAGCATCGAGACCGTGGAGTACTGGGTGTGATCGCGCCCGCCACGTTTGGAATAAGCCGATATAACAAGGGCAGGCATCCGGTGGGCATCTACGTGGTCAGGGCCATTTTGAGCGTCGTCCTCGAGGACGAAGATAGCGGTGTTCTTCCAGTAGGGAGAGTTGGAGACCGCCTCTACAAGCCGGCCCAGGGCCAGGTCGTTGTCGGCCACCATCGCCTGCGGGGTCGGGGCGCCCGGGCGCGTCCCGGCGGTGTGGTCGTTGGGCAGCCGCACGACGCTGAGAGCTGGCAGGGTGCCGTTTGTGACGAACTCGTCAAACTCCTTCTTCCAGGCCTCAAAGCGGATCTGGTCGGGGATGCTCAGGTTGTAACCGGGGTAGTTGGGGGAGAGGTGGCCCTCGAGGGCTGGCGCGAAAGGGGTAGCCTTCACGCTTGGCGGCCGGCTGGCAAAGTCATTAAACTCGCCGTAACTGCGGTAGGTGATACCTGCCCGCTTGGCGTAATCCCACAGGTAACCGCCGGTAGGGGCCGGAGCCTTGCTGCCTCCCTCAAAGTCGTAGGCGCGGTTACGCCCAGAATAGTTGGCAGGCCAGTTCTTCTGGACGTAGTCGGTGGCGATAGCCCCCATACTCCAGTTGTGCCCATCGGCGCTGACCTCGGCATCGGCATAGAAGTTGTCGAAGAGGCCAAACTCCAGGGCCAGCGCCCGGTGGTTGGGGGTTACATCCTGGCCAAAGAGCACCAGGCTGGGGTCGCCGTTGCCCTCCCGCAGGTCGCCGAACACCTGGTCATAGGTGCGGTTCTCTTTGACGACATAGATGACGTGCTTGATGGGCGAGGGGTCGCCGGGGCGGCGAGGGATGGCGTGGGGTGTGGTGTCGGCGGCGGTGCGGCTCAGGGTCCGACGGGTCTCGTCAAAACCGTTGTTCTTGACCACTTGGGCGGTGTAGGTTTTGAGTTCATCGGCGCTGGGAAAGGGAACCACCTGGACGGTTCCCCTCGCCATGTTGGCGATGTACTGTTCGGTGGCGGAGCGCCGGGTGGGGTTTGGCCCGGCAGGGTTAGGACCAGCGCCCAAACCCTTCATGTTGGTGACATAGACAAAGCGCCCAATCGCCGTGACCGTGCTGGGAAACCAGGCGGTAGGAATCAGTCCCTGCACCTTGAGGCTTGTGGCGTCCACCACGGCGATGTCGTTGTTGCCCCCGTTCGCCACCAGCAGGGTCTTTCCATCGGGCGTGACCGCAACCGCGTTGGGCATCGAACCCATCGGGGCTTTCTCGTAGGGTGAAAGGTCCACGGTGCCACCGACGCTATTGCTCCTGGTGTCGATCACGCTCACGCTGTCGGAGTTGGCGTTGGCAACGTACAGCCTGGAGCCATCGGGGGATAGGGCCAGTCCGCTGGGGTGGTCGCCGACCTCGATCAGCTTGAGGACCTTGAGGTCCTTGGTGTCGACCACGGAGACTGCCCTAGCCCCCCAGTGGGTGGTATACAAGGCGCCCCCATCCTTGGAAATCACCATCTGGTATGGAAGCGTGCCGATATCTTTGGGACTCGCCGGGTCGCCAAAGCTCAGCGATTTGAAGCTGACCGCAGCGCGGTTGCTGAGATCGATCGCGATGAGGGAATTCCCCAAGTTAAGCGCGGCGTAGAGGGTTTTCCCATCCGGTGAAATCGCGAGCCCAGCGGGGTAAAGCGGAGTAGAGGCGCTTCCCAGCACGATGGGGTTGGCCTCGCTCAGCCTCTGGCCATTGAACTCGTAGACCCGGATCTTGTTGTTTCCCCCGGCCGAAGCGTAGAGGGTTTTTCCGTCGGGACTCCAAACCACACCGTGATACAGGGCTTCCGGGCTGGGATAGGGGATGCTTTGGATCAC
The DNA here is from genome assembly GCA_040290005.1 of Meiothermus sp. Classification (GTDB taxonomy): domain Bacteria; phylum Deinococcota; class Deinococci; order Deinococcales; family Thermaceae; genus Meiothermus. Next base: position 3,097 of record PSMF01000157.1, on the reverse strand, counting down.
CTTGTTGGTGGCGGTATCGAACAACACCAGGCTTTGTACACCTTGACCGTTGTTTGAAACGGCGAGGTAGCGCCCATCCGGCGAGACCGCCACCCCCATCGGGCGGTCGCCCACCTCCACGCTCAAACCTGCCGGGGTCAGGGTCCAGCCGTTCGGGGTGACACCCGTGCCGTCCGGCTGTGGGCCCACCCCTCCAAAGAAGAGTGAACGGGCTCCCCAGGCTAAAGCCCCCGCCAATATGAGCGCTCCCAAACCCAGTTTGCTGAACGTACCTCGAAGCATATAGTCCCTCCTTCGGAACCCCACCGTACCTTCAGCCTGTCAGTGCGCTGTCACCGCTCCGGGCCCGCGTCGGTGAAGAGGCGCTGGCTGAATTTCATCAGGTCGTCCCGCGGCCTCAAGACCCTGCCGGGGGTGCCTGACCGTTTGTGTCTCCTGGAACACTCCCACGTCCTGCTCGGGAGCGGGGCGGACCCGCATGAATGCGTCTGGGCCCGGTGAAGGGCTTCGGCAACGCCGGTATGCGCGGTGCGCCCCTTTCTCTGTGTCGTCTCGTCGTGGCGAGGCGAGAACCGGGGCCAACGAGCGCATCCTGTTCCCCGACCTGGGGGCTTCAGCCAATCGCTTTTACGGTGCTACGCGGTCTGAAGCAGCGGCCTAGGAGCTTCATGGTAACTTCAGCTATATTTGATTTGGCTGCATTCGATTAGCCGTAGGGCTATAGACCTTTCTTCAAGCCCCATGTGGACGCTGAAACTCCTCGGCAGTTGCGCCTTGGTCAGTCCGACCCAGACCCTGAGCCTCGAGCGCAAACCCGCGGCCCTGCTGGCCTATCTGGCCCTCGAGGGGCCCACCCCTCGGGCGCGCTTGGCCGAGCTGCTGTGGCCGGATCTGGAGGAGAAGGCCCAGCGCAACAACCTGCGGCAGGTGCTGTTCCGCCTGCGGCGGGTGGCCGGGCTGCTGCGGGGGACCGACCCGCTGGAGCTGGGCGCAGCCGCAGACGTGTTGGAGTTTATCGCTGCGCTCCGGGCGCACCGGCCTCCCCCGGGCCAAGGTTGGCTCGAGGGAACCCTGCTCGGCGGCTTTGAGTACGACGACTGCCCGGACCTCGCGGAGTGGCTGTTGGTGGAACGCGAGCGGCTCCTGACCCTGCGGCTGGACGCCCTCGAGGGCGAGGCCGAGCGGCTCGAGCGCGAGGGGCACCTCTCTGAGGCCCTGGCCTATGCCCGGCGGCTGGTCGAGGCCGACCCGGTCTCCGAGGCCGCGGCCCAGGCCGGGTTAGTGGCCCTGGTCAACCTCGAACCGCTGGACGAGGAGGGCATCGAGGGCTTGGTGGCGAGCCTGGCCCCTGACCAGCCCGGATTGGGCGCACGGCTCTACCGGAGCACCGGCGGCAACCCCTTCTTCGCGGTCGAGACCCTGCGGGCGCTGGCCCAGCGCGGGGACTGGTCGGGGCCGCTCCCGCTGGCCGAGCGGGTGGCGAGCTCCCTCGAGGCCCGCTTGGCCCGGCTGTCTACGGGGCCCCTTCGGCGGGCCAGGGCGGGAGCGCCACCGTGGCGGTAAGGGTGAGCCGTAACACCGACACGGTAGGCAGCGTGAACCTTACCCTGCTGGGCAGCGTGGTAAGCTCCACCCCCGACCCGGCCAAGGTCTCCTACAGCTTCAGCCCCAACCCCGAGACCGGAAGCGGGAGCACCCTGACCCTCAACGTGGGGGCCAACGTCCCGACGGGTGTCTACGCCCTCACCGTGCAGGGGCAGTCCAGCAGCGACACCGAGGCCGCACCCCTCAGCCTCACGGTGACCGCGCCGCACACCGTTTTGCTGGTGGACGACGATTACAGCACCAATAACTCCTCCGGCAGCACCGACCTCTCGGTTTCGGATTCCCTCTTCCGTAACCTGCTCACTGCGGCGGGTGTGGGGTACGACGTGTTCGTGGTCCCCACACACGGCAACGGCCCCACCTTCGACCAGATGAAAGGCTACGCCAGGGTGGTCTGGTACACCGGCAACGAGTTCAACAGGACCCTCACCGGTGCCGACGAACTCAGCCTCCAGGCCTACCTCGACCAGGGGAACCGCGAGCTGCTGCTGTTCTCGCCCGAGTACCCCCACGACATCAGAGCGAGCTGGACCAGCACCAATTCGAAAGCCTTCTTCGCCAACTACCTGGGGGCAGTAGGGGGTAAGGAAAACCCCAACAGCCAGAGCGCGGGGGGCGGCCTCGACCACACGAGCTTCCCGGTGGCGGGGGTTGCCGGCACCGTCACGGCGGGCCACGCCTACACCGTGCAGAAGGACACCCCCTTGTTTACCTATACCAGCGCGATCAACCCGGCCAGCGGTACCGATACCCTGCTCACCACCCCCGCCGACCCCAGCGGTTCGGGCACCGACAGCCCGGTCGCGGTGGCTACGGGCCGCAAGGGGGTAGGCACCGCGAGCAGCTCAAAGGTGGTCTACGTGGGGATCACCTTTGAAAACCTCTTCGAAACCGGCAGCACCAACGCCAACAAAGCCCAACTGCTGAACCAACTCCTCAGCTACTAGCGCTTCAGGCTGGTCTCCCCCGGGTGGTGCACCTGGGGGAGCCCTTTAGGAGCCATCATGCCAGCCAAGAACGCCCGGGCCTATCTGGTGCGGGTCTGGCATGATGGCTC